>OMUU01000188.1 GCA_900314295.1 uncultured Lachnospiraceae bacterium
AGGCAATCCTGAACGCCGCGGACGGAACGGCGCGACTCATCAGCAAGATATGCAATGCATCGCTCGTGATCGGCAACACCCAGGAACTCAACACCATCACCGCGGAAACGGTGATGCAGGCCATAAATGACAGCACGCTCGGCTGATCCGGCTCCCGCAATTAATTTGCGGGAGTTTTTCAGTTTCCGTGTAATGTGCCGAAACAGCTCCGTACAATGTGACGGTCATTGCGCACACACCCGCGAAAAGCCGAAAATAAAGTGATGAATCAGGCAACGTTTAATTTGCCGGATGACACTTGTACCATTTGTAATGCCCTGAGCTGTTGCCCATGCAACTGCTTTTGCATAATAATCGCTGCTCTTTACATCTGCGAACTTCGTCGTAGCACTTACTTCCGGTGAACCAGCATATCTGTAGAGCCAGGTGATCATCTGACCTCTGGTTACGCTATTGCTCGGGCTGAATGTGGTATCAGTTGTACCATTTGTAACCTTGCTACGCTTTGCCCAGTAAACCGGATCAAAGTAGTATGCGCTCGGATCAGTTACATCAGCAAATCCTTCATCTTCTTCGGTTACATAGATTGTGATGCTATCGCTGATCTTCGGGTTTGTTGCACTGGAAGCTGTGATAACAGCAGTACCACCTTTAAGAGCAGTAACTTTACCGTTCTCATCGACCGTTGCAATAGACGGATCACTTGAAGTCCAAACGATATCATTTGCTGTAGCTGGTTTTGTATAAAGCATCTGATGTGTGGACTCAGCCTTTGTCAGATCTCTGTATCCCAGATCTTTCACAGTTGGCTTAAGCTTACCATCTTCTCCTCTGAGAATGTAAATTGTACGTGCATTTGCAAGCTCGATATCAGTTGCAGCAACAGTTTTAAGCTTAGGAAGAGCTACTGTAAATGTAACATCCTTCTTCACGAACTGCTCGTCCTTTGTCATTGTACCGTCATAGGTAGCATACCAAGGATTTTGTACCTGAACAGTCGCGGTTATCTTAACACTTCCGTCTGCTTTCGTGGTGGGTTCTACATAATCACTGTAAACAGCAGAATTTGGAACTAAACTAACATGATCATCGCTAAGATAAGACGATCTCTTACCACTAACATCTGGGTCTTTGAGATCATTGAACTTCTTTTCACCAGCCTTTGACAAAAGTGCATTTGCAAACTCATCTGCTGTAACGGTGCCAAGAGTGTCATCCGCTTTGCTCTCTGTTGTCTTATCATCATACTTCGGAGCAGATGCATACTCAGAGAACGGAGTGCTACTCTGAATTCTCGAGATAAGATCTTTTGTCGTGTCGCCTGCATTAAACAGTCTCGTCATCTCATCGGTCATCTCTGTGAGCATCTCATCAGCAGATTCTTTCAGATTGAGATTAGCTGTAAATACCTGATCATCATTGTATCCATCTTCCTTAAGCTGGAAGTCTACCGATACATGTCCAGTGACATTGTGCTTTGCAAGTTTCTTGTTTGCTTCGCCGATCTTGATGTCAGTTGCAGAAATAGAGATATGCTTAAGCTGGGCATAATCCTTAATTCCTGCCTGACCGAGTGCTTTAACAAAAACCTGACCATTAAAATTATTAAGGTAGATTCCGTCTTCTGGGGTTCCATCATCAGTATTTGATGAGCCCACACCCTTGCCATTGCTGAGCTCAGATCTGAGATTATTGATGACGCCTGCAAGCTTTTCTGCATCAATATCATTCGCAAATGTAGTACGGCTATCTTCAAGATAGTTCTGAACTGCAGTTGCAAACTCTCTTGTCAGATAATGATGAGCGCGATCTCTTGTAGCGGTATATGTCTTGGTGTGGCTCGTCTTTCCTACAGAAACCGGGATATCAGAAGTAAATGACATGGTATTGTTCTTATCATCATTAACCGGCGCTGAGGTGTTAGTGGCGTCACCAACTGTGATCGAACCATCATCCAATTCAGTAATCCCTTTTCCTGCGTAATACTTAAGCGCAGCCTGAGCCATAGTAGTCATGGTGGGATTTCCAATCACATCACCTTTATCCTCAACCTTTACATCCGATGCATTAAATGGTTTTACGTCATCAAAATATTTCTGGATAAAATGCTCTGCCAGTGCGATTTTCTCTTCAGCCGTATAAGTGTTTTCTTCCAATACAAAATTATAAAGGGTAGTTCCCTGGCTGTCGGGGGTAGTATTATCTTTGGCACTCAGCATTACGGTTCCAGAGATTTTTCCAAAATTGTGATAATCATGATATTTTCCCTGTGCATCATAGTGCTGGCCGTCATCATAATAACCAGAAGGAGTACCATGACCGTCCGGATCCGTAATAGTAACTTCAATATTATAGTTGCTAAAATCAGGCGATGATGTAATTACTTTTTTGATATCGTCCGCGGTGGTTGCTGATGTGACGTCTGACATATTTTGAAGTATACGCTCAACGTCGCTACGGACTTTTTCTCCGAGATAATTTGCGTTCTCATCAACAGTAACTGTTGAAGCAGCCAGCGCTGGGGTTGCCATAGCCGGTACGGCACCAAATGTCATGGATGCAGCAAGAGCCGTAACAGCCATACGCTTTAAGAATTTGTTTCTTGCCATTTGTTATTCCTCCTAACCTAAGTTAAAATAATATAATGTAGCATTAAGTATGCTCTTTACTTTAGGGCTGAGCGGAATTCATCAATGGTTTCGAGAGTGCTGGGTGTGAATCGGCAGAGGATGACACAACCTTGACACAGATTTGTTGTCTACAGAGGTGGTCTTGAAAATGGATGATAAATGACAAAATACAGCTGCCGGAAATGGCAGCTGTATTTGTCAAGGTACCAGCGTTTTACCGCTTATTTTCTGGTGCCGACGGCGTTTCTTCCCTTATGCGTCCTGGCTTTGTTCTGGTACATGGCGGCGTCTGCACGGCCGAGCAGGGGATCGGGGTTGTCTACGGGTCCGTTGTGGATGTAGGTTCCGATTGCGATGTCGATGCCGGAGGCGCGCATGACGGATTTGATTTCGGAGAGATATTCTGCGGCTTGTTTTTCGTCCATATCTTCGCGGATGACGAGGAATTCATCGCCGCCCATGCGGAAGGTGTGGTTCCTGTCGGAGTAGTTGATGAGGATCTCGGCGGTGTTGCGGATGAGCATGTCTCCCGCATGGTGGCCGTTGGTGTCGTTGGTCTGTTTGAGGTTGTTGATGTCCGCGGAGAAGAGGGCGAGATGTCCGGTTCCGTGGTATGTGGACATGAAGTCGTCGAGTCCTCTTCGGTTGAGGGCTCCTGTCAGGGGATCGCGTCTGCCCTGTTCCTCTACTTCGATCATGGTATTGCGGTTGCGGACCATAGCGGACAGGAAGCTCGTGAGCGTAGACAGAACGAGGCTGGCAGTCCGGAAGGTTTTGTCGGAGGAGTTGATGACCATCGTGAATCCGGCGGGCTGCTCTGCAATCTTCAATTGCCCGGACACGATGTTGCGAATGTCCGGGATCGGCAGGTGAAAATCCGGATGATCGCGCAGGAATGTGGAGTAATCCGAGATTTTTGCAACCTGATGATTTCGAAAAATCATATACAGGGCCGTGATATCTCCGTTCGCAAGGGTGCTGATCCGACTCTTGAGGGGCGGCAGATCTCTTCGGTGCCATTCGTAGGTGCAGGAGACGGCGTCGCTGCCGGAGTTTTCGAAGATCAGAAAACGGTCGGCACCGAGATTTTCCGCGATTACGGACATGGTTTTCTGAATACCGACAGACGGGTCGGATTCTTCAAGTCCTGCCATAATCGCATCGTTGGCATTGGACTCATAAAAGAGAAGGTTATTCTGGTCCAGGTGCTTTTCTCCTGTCTTTGTGGAAAATCCGGTAAGACCGAAGCTTTCCAGAAAAGCAGGAAGCAGCCAGCTTCGGTTGAGATGGCGCTCCCAGATGTCCTCCCGCTCGACAAGCAGGATATCCTTTGATTTCGATTTCGGAAGGATAAGGGCGTGAAAAACGGTCCAGCGCCAGGCCCCGTCCTCGCGCTTGACACGGAAGAGGTCGGTCGCTTCGGAGCGGCCGGACTGCTCCGCGCGAAGATAGAGATGGTCTATGCTGATAAAGCTCAGGAAGCGCTCGTTGTCTTCGGGATGAATGAGCTCGTCGGCATATGACCGGAAGGAGGAGCGGATGTCCGGGAAAATCTGTCTCGGCTGTATCCTCGGGTGCACGCACTCCAGGACCTCGATCTGGTCGTGTTTCATGTCGAGATAATACAGTCCGTCATAGAGAAGGATGAGGTTGCGGAAGATGTTGTCCATTCTCTGGTCCGCTGTCATTTCCCGGATCGGACGTATGTTTGTAAGGGAGAGCCTGGCGATCCAATCATCGGGCCTTCCGGATATTTTTTCTGCATTTAGCTGCATATACTGACCGGCATCTACATAGGTCATGCTGCTTGCGGTTCCCTCATAAACCTTTTGGAGGAATGACAGATATCGGAATTTCAGAGGGTAGCTTGGCAGATTTAGATTGTGGTTGGCATCTTTTATATTATCTGTTCCTACCGTGCTCAGTTCGCGGAGATAGGCGCGGTTAGCCGTCAGAAGGGAGAGGTTTCCCGGAGTGACGTGAAGAAGCGCAGTGGGGCTGGTGCAGGCGACATCGACCAGATCGGCACTGTTGTACATCTGATGCTCGTCGGGTGTCTCCATGGACAGATTTTTGCCGCGGCAGGAGGACAGCGTTTCCTGATAGGGAAGGGGGCGTCCGAAGTAGTAGCCCTGAATTTTTCCACAGCCGATCTCCCGGAGGAACTGAAGCTGCTCCTTGTTCTCAACACCCTCTGCGAGGGTGTACATGCCCAGCGATTTCGCCATGGTCACGATGCTGGTGATGATCTTCCGGCTTTTGTCGTCAAAGTTCCGGAAAAATTCCATGTCGATCTTGAGCTCGTCGAAGGAATAATTGTGCAGGGTGTTGAGAGAGGAGTAATCGCTGCCGAAATCATCCAGCCAGACCTCATATCCTGCCTTGTGAAAGTCGTGGATGATACGTTTCAGATTCTGGCGCTGCCACACCATGACGGATTCGGTGATCTCGACGTGAAAGCATTCCCGGGGAATGCTGTACTTTTCGACGATGTTCTCGAGAACTGCCAGGGGGTCCATCAGGTCAAAATCCAGCTTTGAGAGGTTGACGGATATCGGTACGACGGGGAGACCGCCGGCAAGGCGCTCGTGCAGCATCCGTCCGCTTTCCTGTATGATATAGGCGTCGAGGCGGTCAATGAGCCGTGATTCTTCGAGTACGGGAACGAAAATATCCGGACCGAGGAGACCTCTTTCGGGGTCATCCCAGCGTGCGAGCGCCTCAAAGCCGCAGAGCTTCCCGGAAAGGGTGCGGACGACCGGCTGATAATAGACACGGATGTCGCCGGCATCCAGTGCGTCATCGATGTGCTGAATGACGAACAGGCGGTTTTCCAGCTGCTTTCCCATATCGTCGTTGTAGATGGCACAGGATCGTGTGACATCGTTCTTGATGGAGAGGCAGGCGACCTTTGCGCGGTCGAAGGAGTTCAGCAGCCAGTTGCGGTCTGCGCTCTCCGGGGTATATACGATTCCGCATTTCAGCAGAATGTTGCGGTTGTTGATATAGGAATTGATTTTCTCGCAGACGGATTCCAGCTGTTCGGTAAGCCCCTTCCTCTCAAGGATGGCGGCAAAGGAATCGGCGGACAGGTGGCCGAGGAGCTGTCCGGGAAAGGCGTCGATGAGGGCGTCTGACACTCTGCGCAGAAGCCGGTCTCCGGCGTGGATACCGAAGCTCCGGTTGTATTCGCGGAAATTGGTGATGTTGAAGTATACCGGACAGAAGTCGGATAAAATGTGGCGCTGCTTGTTCTTGTCGGAAAGCTCCAGCGCAGCCTTATAGAAATCATTTCTTCCGAGCAGACCGGTTAAGCCGTCGGATTTGAGGACGTGAGCCATCTTGTCCGAAGAGAGGATTTGAAGAAGATATACGGGGGAACCGTCCAGCGTGGTGCGGTGAATAAAGGATTCTGCCATGCGGAAGTGACCCTCAAGCGTCCGGAAGGAGTAAAAAAAGGATGAGTTGTCTTGGACTTTCCCCAGGATAACCGAGAGAGAAGGCGTTTTGCCTTCATCGTCTGCCTTCATGCCCTGGAAGGTTCCTCCGGTGAGGTGAAAAAAGCTTTCTTCATCGGGGCAGTGATAGAGCTTGAGAGTTCCGGTATTTACAAATAGGATGGTTTCGGCGTCGTCCGCCGCGATGAGACAGATTCCGAAATCGAGGTTGTCATAGAAAGAATGATATTGCTGTTTGTCGAGCATTTTCAAACCCTCATATAGGATAGACGGCTTTCCGGTGTGCATTTCCACAGTCGGCGAACCGCGTGAATTCAAGTGGTATTGTATATAAAATTCATTTTTAGTCTACAACTTTTCTGCAACCCCATCAAGACCCGGCGCCGGGAATTGAAAGATCATTTGGGATAGAAGGTTACTGTTCATTCACAACTATGTACGGCAAGGATTTTACAGTCCTGTTGCCATTCGCAAATTGGCTGTAACAAAGTTTTATCCTGATTTTATAAAGCTGCGGAACTCCTCAGGCGCAAGCGCCTTCGTCAGACAGTCCTCG
>OMUU01000184.1 GCA_900314295.1 uncultured Lachnospiraceae bacterium
GAGCACGAAGGGACGCATAAGCGGCACGAGAGTGCGAATACTTGTAGGATTGCGGAAGTGCGAAGCACGGAGCAATGCGTAGCTTATGCAGTATCAATACGTAAACAGCTCTTCGAAAACGCAGAAGGGCTCGCCTGTCGCGAAGCGCGCGTAAGAGGCCGGATGCGATTTCGAAAACGCAACCTAAAAATCCCCTGCCGGACACTTCGTGTTTCGTGTGCGGCAGGGGATTTCCTGACTGTTCATTCGTATGATTTCGATTATTCGTTGATCGCCTTTGCGTCCTTCGGGCAGTCCTTGATGGAGAAACTCAGTCTTCCCATGCGGTCCTTTCCAAGGCAGATAACCTTGACAACATCACCGAGGGTAAGAACATCCTCCACATGGTTGATGCGCTCCTTTGCAATCTTGGAAATGTGAACCATTCCCTCCTTGCCGGGCGCGAACTCCAGGAAGGCACCGAACTCCTTGATGCTGATGACCTTTCCCTTGAGAATCTGATCCTTTTCAAAATCCGTGGTGATGACCTCGATGTATTTCTCGGCCTCATCCATCTTTGCGCGGTCTGTGCCGCAGATAGAGACAGATCCGTCCTCGTCGATATCGATCTTGACGCCTGTCCGGGCAATGATCTCATTAATGTTCTTGCCCTGCTTGCCGACTACGTCTCCGATCTTGTCGGGATCAATCTTGATCTGCTCGATCTTGGGTGCGTATTCGTTGACGGTAGGACGCGGTCCGGCGATTGCCTTCTCCATAACCTCCGTCAGAATATATTCTCTGGCTTCCTTGCATCTGGCGATGGCTTCTTCTACGATCGGACGGGTAAGGCCGTGGATCTTGATATCCATCTGGATCGCAGTGATGCCGTCGTGGGTTCCGGCTACTTTAAAGTCCATGTCTCCAAAGAAGTCTTCAAGGCCCTGAATATCTGTCAGTACAATATAATCGTCGTCGGTATCACCGGTGACAAGACCGCAGGAAATTCCGGCAACGGGTTTCTTAATCGGCACGCCTGCCGCCATGAGCGCCATGGAAGAAGCGCAGACAGACGCCTGGGAGGTAGAACCGTTGGATTCGAAGGTCTCGGAAACCGCACGGATCGCGTACGGGAATTCCTCTTCGGTTGGCATTACCGGAAGAAGGGCTCTCTCTGCAAGTGCGCCATGGCCGATCTCGCGGCGTCCCGGACCTCTGGAGGGCTTTGTCTCACCGACAGAGTAGCTCGGGAAGTTGTACTGGTGCATGTAGCGCTTTCTTGTGATATAGGGATCAAGTCCCTCTACCTTCTGTGCCTCGGAAAGAGGTGCGAGGGTTACAACGTCACAGATCTGTGTCTGTCCGCGCGTGAACATGGCAGAGCCGTGCACGCGTGGAATGATATCCACCTCGGCAGCAAGAGGACGGATCTGTCGGATCTGACGGCCGTCCGGTCTCTTATGCTCCTTGAGGATCATGCGGCGAACGGTCTTTTTCTGATACTGGTAGATCGCATCCGGCAGAATGGACAGCCACTCCTCGTTATCCGCAAATTTTTCCTTCAATCTGTCTGTAATGGCGGCAATGTTGTTCTCTCTTGTCTGCTTGTCATCTGTGAATACAGCGACCTCCATCTCGGAATCCGGAACCTCTTCACGGATTGCGGCAAAGAGCTCCTCCGGAACGGCGCAGCTCTCATAGCTGTGCTTTGGCTTGCCGCACTCTTCCACGATACGGTCAAAGAAGGCAATGACCTTTTTGTTTGTCTCGTCGGCGAGGTAAATGGCTTCGATCATCTTCTGCTCGGGAATTTCCTGTGCGCCGGCCTCGATCATAATGACCTTTTCTCTGGTGGAGGCAACGGTCAGTGCAAGTGTCGATTTGGCTTTCTTCTCATATCCCGGGTTGATGACAAATTCGCCGTCAATCATTCCAATCTGTGTGGCGGCGCAGGGACCGTCAAAGGGAATATCGGAAATGGATGTGGCAAGGGCGGCGCCGAGCATAGCGACGACTTCCGGATCACATTCCGGATCGACAGCCATTACCATGTTGTTCAGTGTTACATCGTTTCTATAATCCTTCGGGAAAAGCGGTCTCATCGGACGGTCGATGACACGTGACGTGAGAACGGCGTGTTCAGAAGCCTTTCCTTCTCTCTTGTTGAAGCCGCCCGGGAATTTGCCGACCGAGTACATTTTCTCCTCAAACTCTACAGAAAGCGGGAAGAAGTCGATGCCCTCTCTCGGCTCTTTGGAAGCGGTTGCCGTGCACAGAAGCGTGGTATCTCCGTAATGGATGAACGCGCATCCGTTTGCCTGCTTGCCGACTCTGCCGATATCCACGGAGAGCTTTCTTCCTGCCAGGTCCATTTCATAGGTCTTGTAGTTGTTCTCAAGTCTGGTTGAGAATGTTGTGTTTTCTTCCATTTTAACTCCTTTACTTCTCGGCGAATGCCATTGTTTCGGACCGGAAGGACTGTTCAGATCCCTGTGCGGTTCCGGATGTTTTGTCTCAATATTTCGATGCGTGCATAAACCCGCAGCCGGGTTTAGCCCGCGCCAAATACGGAAACAGGGCGGATAGGTGAGTCCTACCCGCCCTGAAAGCGATTCGATTACTTACGAAGTCCCAGCTTCTCGATCAGAGCACGATATCTCTCGATATCTGTCTTCTTGAGGTAATCAAGAAGACCACGTCTCTTACCAACCATCTTCAGAAGACCACGTCTGGAATGGTGATCCTTGTGGTTTGTCTTCAGATGCTCTGTGAGCTCTTTGATTCTCTCGGTAAGGATAGCAACCTGTACCTCCGGTGAACCGGTGTCGCCCTCTGTTCTTGCATACTCTTTGATAATCTGCTGCTTGAGTTCTTTTGTAATCATTTCATTTTCCTCCTGAATATTTCTAATCGCCTGTGATTAAGATCTGGTCGGAGTTTCCGGGATCTGAATCAAGGTTAAAACGAATGCTCAATCACTATAGCATAGCGTATGAAAAAAGTAAATGACTTTTGTGAATGGTTTTCAGGGTTTTCGGGAATCGGCTTTTTCAGAGCGGAGATTCTCAAAAAAGCGGCTTATAAGAGAACTGCACGCTTCTTCCAGGATTCCCCGGGTAATTTTCACCTGATGATTAAAGGCGGGGACCTGCATGAGGTTCAGAACCGAACCGGCGCAGCCCGCCTTCGGGTTCATACAGCCGATGACGACCTCGTCGATCCGCGACTGTACAATGGCACCCGCGCACATCTGGCAGGGCTCAAGGGTGACGTAGAGGGTGCAACCCTCTAGTCTCCAGTCGCCGAGAGCATGGCTGGCGTCGCGAATCGCATTCAGCTCCGCATGGGAGAGCGTGTTCGCATCGGTGTTGCGCCGGTTGTATCCTCGGGCGATGATTTTGGCATTCTTTACGATGACGCACCCTATGGGAACCTCTTTGAGAGCGGCTGCCTTTTGTGCTTCTTCAAGAGCAGCCCTCATGAATCTTTCATGGACGGACCGGATTTCAGCATTTTTGCGCTCTGCTTCTCTCCGCGCGTTTTCTTCCCGTTCCTTTTTCAGGCGCATTCTCCTCTCCCATTTCAGCTGCTTGGCGGCGCGGTCTGCGGCGCGCCGGTCTTCGGTCAGGAGTGCCCGGTCTGTTTTATCCATTCCATCAGTTGAAAAGGAAATATCCTCCCCGGCAGTCTGAGAGGCCTTTTGTTCTGCCGTGGAGGATATTTCTGTTTTAATCTTTTTTGTATTCATAACGTTAAGCCCAGTCACGGGGCATTCTGTTTATATCGCTTACAGGGGCCGGATGGCTGCCGTATGCTCCTTCCTTCTTCAGGATTCGCTGCGCTCAGATACCGAGCATCATCTTGTCGTTTGCAAATTCTTTGCCGGATACTTCCTCGAATTTATCGAGAAGCTGTGAAACGGTCAGATTTTTCTTCTCTTCACCGGATACATCGTAGATGATGTTCCCCTCATGCATCATAATGAGGCGATTTCCGTGCGTGATAGCGTCCTTCATGTTGTGGGTGATCATCAGAGCAGTGAGATGATCACGGTCGATGATTTTCTCCGTGGCATTGAGGACCTTTTCGGCTGTCTTCGGATCGAGAGCGGCCGTGTGCTCATCGAGCAGCAGCAGCTTCGGCTTCTGAAGAGTCGCCATGAGGAGGGTAAGTGCCTGACGCTGTCCGCCCGACAGAAGTCCGACTTTGGCAGTGAGCCTGTCCTCGAGACCGAGATTCAGAATCTTCAGCTGCTCTCTGTATTCGTCGCGCTCCGCAGCGGTTACACCCCAGCGAAGTCCTCTTCTGGCGCCCCGGCGTCTGGCAAGCGCAAGATTCTCATCAATCTGCATGGTTGCAGCAGTCCCTGTCATGGGATCCTGAAAGACTCTGCCGATCAGACTGGCCCGCCGGTAATCCGGAAGGCCGGTTACGTTTTGGCCGTCAATCGTGATGGATCCGGTGTCCACCGGCCATACGCCGGCGATCGCGTTCAGAAGGGTGGATTTTCCGGCACCATTGCCGCCGATGACGGTTACGAAATCACCGTCATTCAGCGTAAGGCTGACGCCGCGAAGGGCCTTCTTTTCATTAATGGTTCCGGGATTAAATGTTTTGCTGATGTTTTTGACCTCAAGCATTTATTTTCCCTCCAATCTCGAGTTTTTTCCGGCACGACCGAAGGAACTTTTAGCCTGTCCCTTCAGATACGGAACGGCAAGGAAGACTGCGACAATGATAGCGGTGAAAAGCTTCATCAGATTGGAGTCGATCTTCAGCCACAAAACCAGAGTATATACCAGATAGTAGATGATGCCGCCGACAATGACAAAGATCAGACGGCCGAAGAAGTTAAGCTTTTTATGAAGGATGGCCTCTCCGAGAACCTCTCCGATGATGACTGCTGCGAGACCGATGACGATGGATCCGCGCCCGCTGTTGACGTCGGCGAAACCGGAATATTGAGCGGCAAGGCCGCCGGCCACTGCCACGATTCCGTTCGAAATGGCAAGTCCCAGAACCTTCATTACGTTGATATTAATACCCTGTGCCTTTGCCATCTGCTGGTTGCATCCGGTTGCACGGATCGCTGATCCCAGCTCGGTTCCGAAGAACAGATAGAGGACGACAATGAGAACCACGGCAAAAATTCCGCCCACAAGAATGGCTGTGGGAACATTCCGGCCGGAAATGATCAGGTTGTATTTGTCAACGCTGACAGCCTGGTTGGCCTTCATTTTCATAATTACAAGGTTGATGGAGTAGAGCCCGTATTGTGTGAGAATTCCCGCCAGTATCGCCGGAATTCCAAATACTGTGTGAAGGACGCCGGTGACTGAGCCTGCGATCAGACCTGCGATAAATGCGATCAGCAATGCTGCCCACGGGTTCCATCCGGCGAGGATCAGCATGACGGTCACAGCGGCACCGGTTGAGAAGGTCCCGTCGACAGAAAGGTCTGCAATGTCAAGCAGACGGAATGTGATGTAGACTCCGAGGGCCATAATGCCCCAGATCAGTCCCTGCGCAATGCCTGAGGGGAATCTGCCCAGCAGATCCATCGGGTTCAGCGATGCAAAATACGCCTCCATAGATAAAAAATCCTCCTGTTTTCGTTTGTTGATTGGGTTTCACAAACTGTATAAGCTGCGGATTACGATGTGCGACGCACTACCGCAATCCTAAAAAAGTCCCCACCATGTGCTCTTCACACCTTGGTGGGGAAACATTGCCTGATCTGTTTCACGAACACGTTGAATAGTATATCACACATTGACAGTCCGTGTCATAAATCTTTGATTTTTGTTCGTGCAGCTTGATGCAAAAATTATTCGCTGTCTGAGCTGTCCGCTTCATAAGCGGTATATCCGTCCGGTACCTTGATGCCGAGCTTCTCGCAGATTTCCGGGTTGTACTCTTTTACCGGATTGTCATAGTACTGAATCGGCATCTCGGAGATATTGGATTCCCCTTTCAGGATCTGCGCGGCCATCTTTCCGGTCGTCTGGCCGAGACCGTAGTAATCAATCGAAAGAGTGGCAACGCCACATCCGGCCATAATGCCCTCTTCACCGGCGATGATCGGAACCTTTGCGGGAAGCGCTACATTGTTGATAGCTTCTGTACAGGAAGCAGCTGTGTTGTCGGTCGGGATGTAGAGAACATCACTGTTGTTGCACGCTTCTCCGGTGACGGAGGTTACGTCATTGGAGTCAGAGAAGGTGTAGACATTTACGGTAAGACCGGCGTCCTCCAGATATCCTTTTACCTGATCCGCCTGATATTTGGAGTTCGGTTCCGCCGAGCAGTACAGGATTCCAACATTCTTGGCGTCCGGGAAAAGCTCCGTTATCATACCCGCCTGCTGGTCAAGCGGAGGTAAATCGGAGGTGCCCGAGATGTTGCCGCCGACGGTTCCGTTGAAGTCATCGATGTCAAGCGCTACGCCGTAATCTGTAATGGAGGTTCCGAGAATCGGGATTTTACTTGTCGCTGCGGCTGCGGACTGAAGAGCAGCGGTTGCATTTGCCAGGATCAGATCTACATTCTCGGAAACGAGGTTTGTGCAGATTTGTGTCGCGGTCGCTGCATCACCCGCCGCATTCTGTTCATCGAAGGTTACGTTATCTTCTCCAAGCTCAGACTTGAGTTCATCCTCAAAACCCTTTGTCGCGGCGTCAAGTGCCGGATGCTGTACAAGCTGGCAGATACCGATCGTGTATTTGCCGGAGGTTGCTTTGCCTGAAGCAGACGTAGTGGTTACGGAAGCAGCTGCTGATGACGCAGAGGAAGCCTTGGATGCTCCTGCAGAGGAAGCAGTGGAAGTGCTTCCGCATCCTGCGAGAAGCGCTCCTGCCATGACAGCTGAAAGGCAGACGGATGAGATTTTCTTTAATTTCATATCATTTCCTCCCTGAATAATACTGTTGGTGATGCGGGTAATTGCTGGATTGCATCGGACACTTTAGCACTTAAAAGCGTTACAGATTGATGTACTAAAGTGTATAACTGATAATTTACCACAGAACGATAAAGACGTCAATCTGAAGCTGCCAGAAAAAATGGATTGGTGCAGGCCAGACTTGCGGGACTTTGTCAGATTGCGAATCGGGAGCAAAGGGCGTCTGCCACCCCGTCTCTATCGAAACGTCCGGTGATGTAATCCGCGGCTTTCCTGCATGGATCGGTTGCGTTCCCCATGGCGATTCCCGTCCCTGCAGTGGTCAGAAGATCAATGTCGTTGTCTGCATCTCCGAAGGCGACGGTATCCTCCCTTCGGATTTTGAGGTGGGAGCACAGGAAAGAGAGCGCTGCGCCCTTTCCTGCTTGTGGGGAGGAATTTTCGATGCGATTCGGAACGGAGGATGTGGTATAGAGGTCCGGGAGTATATTCCGGATTTGGTTCCGCAGCTTGGCACAGAGCACAACATCGCCGACAACCAGATCGAGGCCGTCCAGCTCGGACCTGTGCTGATAGATGAAATCACGGATATCGTCCTTCATGATTCGGGTAGACTTTACATAGCTGACATACGCAGAGGAGGCACCGAAGCGAGAGGGTTCGTTGACATAGGAAGTACAGGCGTATGCGACGCCGTTTATGAATACTTCATAGGATATCGGGAAGCGATTCGACGGATATGAGGAGGTTAGCTCCAGAAGGTCCAGCACGCTTTTTTCCGTGAGGGGATGGTGGAAGATGCGCTTTGCAGAGAGCAGACGGTTTCGGAAGCTGTCGGAATAATTCTGAGGATTTCGGGTTAGAATCTTCTGGAAGTCTGTTCGTGATTCTGTGCAAGAATCTGCCTGAAAATGGTACTCTGTGTTCAGGCGAAAGGCGTCAGAAGCCTCTGGGATTGACTCGCTCCGGAAAACATCAGAGTTCGCGGATGTGTCAGGAATCCGATAGATTGCGGCGCCGTTCGAGGTGATGGCATAACGGATTCCGGGAATCTGGAAAACGGACTCCGGAAGGGAGGTCAGCACTCTCCCGCTTGCGATTATGACCTCGATGCCCGAGGCGGCTGCACGGGCAAGTACCAGGCGATTCTGCCTGCTGACAGTCCGGGAGTCAAGAAGTAGCGTGCCGTCGAGGTCTGAGGCGATCATTCTGATCATAATGAAGGAATCCTTTCTAAATAATGGAGATGACATTCGGAAGGGAGAACCGGTTCGCAGATCCGTTCTTCCTGATGCACGCAGACACAAAGGGTGTGAGCGCCATGGGTTCGGGGGTAAATAAAGGAACAGCCGAGTTCCGGATTCCGATAGGAAAATCCATCGTCGGGGACTCGTCCGTTGGAGGGGGCCCCGGTGTTAACCGCAAAAGAGGAGAAGGTGCCGTCAATTCCGGTGCCGGTATACTTGACGTAAGCTTCCTTGGCGGTCCATATCTGAAAAAAACGGCGAATCGTCTCTGCGTCTTTCTGTGAGGAAAGAACGTAGGAACTTTCTGAATCGTGGAAATACCGGGAGGCAAGCTTGCGACACCGGGAAGCGTCATCCGGTGAGCAGGGGGCTTTGCGTATCCTGTTCTCCTGGAGATCGATACCGATTCTCTGATCGGAGACGCCGACGATCCAGTAAGAACCGCTGTCCGTTATAGAGATGTCCGGGATAGACGAATCCTCCTCTGCGGTTTTGCCGTTTCGGATCAGATAGGGACGGCCCTTTTCTGTTCTGCCGAGCGTCAGAGATGAGGCGGAGAGATCCTGTCGATCATGCGTGAAACGTCGGACAGCCATCCGGATGTTCTCCTCTCTACTTATGGAATTGGAATGGAGCGGAGCAGAAAAAATATAAAGAATTATTTTCATATCATATCCGTTTATTTTTGCAAGGGAATAGGGACGTGTTTCGGTGTAGCCCCAATTGTAGCACGGTTTTTGAGAAAGGCGGCAGTATTTTTTTGACAAAAGGTTAACATGCGGCGAAAAGTATGTTACAGTATTCCTGCGCTATATTTGGATTGACCAAAACAGCAGCAAGGAGGAAAAAAATGAATACAGTAGCAGTGACAAAGAATTCTGCAAAGAGAGCCATGAGTAAGGTTCAGCGTATGACCATGCTTGCGATCCTGGCAGCGATTGTAATCGTTCTGCAGGTAGCAGTAAGCATACCGCTCGGACCATTCACCATCACCCTGACCCTGGTTCCGATCATCATTGGAGCGATCCTGGATGGACCGGCAGGGGGTGCATTTCTGGGAGCCGTATTCGGGGCCGTCGTATCGATCCAGGTTATCACCGGAGCGGCAGGCGCTTTTTCTACGATGATGCTCGAGTATCAGCCGGTAGCGACAATACTTGTCTGCCTTCTGAAAGGAACCTTGGCGGGACTGGTAAGCGGCCTGTTTTTCCGGTTGTTTTCGAGGATCCATTACTATTCAGGAGTTTTGCTGGCGGCGATCATCGCACCGATTGTGAACACGGGAATCTTCAGTGTCGCCGCACTTACCATTTTTCGCGGGCTTATCGCAGGAGCCCTCGGAACAGACCAGAATCTGCTTGGCGTTTTCCTGACAACGTTTATCGGGCTCAATTTTGTGGTTGAATTTGCGATCAATGTTGCCCTTACTCCGGTGATCATCCGTATTGTCCGGATAGTAAAGAAAGACAGGAATTAAGTGGAAACGGAGGGATACAGATGATCCTTGCGATCGACATCGGAAACACACACATGGTGCTCGGCTGTATCCGGGAGGCGGACAACAGAGTGCTCCGGCACATTCAGATGAGTACGAATAAAATCGAGACCTACCACGAATATGCAGCGGAGATCAGCAGAATACTCGCGCTGGAGAAGATTGATCCGCAGGAATTCAAAGGCTGTCTGATCTCCTCCGTGGTTCCATCGGTCACTCATGTGGTGGCAGAGGCTGTAAAGCTTCTCACAGGTGAGGAAGCAAGGATCCTCGGAGAGGGAGTTGAGATCGGACTGGAAGTCGATATGAACGGTATCCCCGCATCGGCAATCGCGGGAGACCTGTTGGCGACCGCCGTTGCGGCAAAGGAGGAATATCCGCTGCCAGCCATGATCATTGATATCGGAACGGCTACCACCATGACTGTAGTTTCTTCAAAGGGAGTTTATCTCGGAGGCTGCATTCTTCCGGGACCCGGCACCGCTCTGAAGGGTCTGATCGCGGATACTTCTCTTCTGCCCGCCGTTGATTTTGTAGCGCCGGATAGGGCAATCGCCAAGGATACGGTGAATGCGATCCGAAGCGGTATCGTGTATGGGTCTGCCGGACAGATCGACGGGCTTCTGGATCGATTCACGGATGAACTCTTGGCCATTGAGGGAAAAGAGGTATTTCCGACGGCGCTTGCCACCGGCGGTATGGGGCGGGTGATCGCACCATTCTGCCGTCATTCGATCATCGTGGATGATGAATTGCTTCTGAAGGGACTCGGGATTATCTGGAAACAGAACCGTAAATAGTGCAGTTGGACTGCTTAATTACATAAAAATAGCAAGAAGCCGGGAAAGGCGGCGCCGTCAGGGCGTCGCTTTTCCCGGCTTTTATAGACACGCATTTTTGTGCCGCAAATAGCAAGATAAAACACGCTGCGCGAGTTTTATCTCGCTATCACGACGCTCGCCGCATACGAATACTTCGCATTTGGCTGCGGCTCACTGTTCGCGTAAATAAAAGTTGCGGCGGTATGAAAGCTGTTTTGCAGCTTTCATACCACAAACTGAATAAATTATTCCACAGTGACGGATTTTGCCAGGTTTCTCGGCTTGTCGACATCGAGTCCCTTCGCAACGCTGATGTAGTAGCCCAGCAGCTGAAGCGGAATTACGGCAAGGCTTGCTTCGAATACCGGCTCGGTCTTCGGAATGTAGACGACAAAGTTTGCGACGTCTTCGATGCTGTAGTTGCCATTTGTGGTAAGGCCCATGAGATATGCGCCCCTGCTCTTAACTTCAACCATGTTGCTACGGGTCTTTTCATAGAGATCCTGCTGTGTGCAGACGCCGACTACCAGGGTGCCGTCTTCGATGAGGCTGATCGTGCCGTGCTTCAGCTCGCCGGCAGCATAGGCCTCGGAGTGAATATAGCTGATCTCCTTCATCTTCAGGCTGCCTTCCATGCAGATCGCATAGTCAATGCCGCGGCCGATAAAGAATACATCGTGGGCACTGGCGTATTTTGCCGCGAACCACTGGATGCGTTCCTTATCCTCAAGTTCCTTCTCGATCTGATCCGGGAGTGCCAAAAGAGCGTTGATATATTGCGCTTCCCGTTCCTCAGAGACAGAACCCTGCGATGTACCAATCGCAATACCGAGAAGGTAGCAGGCAATAAGCTGACAGCTGTACGCCTTTGTGGTGGCAACGGCAATTTCCGGTCCGGCATAGGTGTACATCACATGGTCCGCTTCTCGCGCGATCGACGATCCGACGACATTTACGATGGCCAGAACTGGAATGTTCCGTTCCTTTGCCAGGCGCAGAGCCGCCAGGGAATCGGCGGTTTCTCCGGACTGAGAGATGATCACGACGAGTGAATGCTCCTTCTGAAGCTTTGGATTGCGGTAACGGAATTCTGAGGCAAAGTCAACCTCCACACAGATATCGGTCATTTTTTCGAGCGCGTATTTTGCAACCATTCCGACATGGTAGGCAGAACCGCAGGCCACAATGTATATCCGGGAGAGATCCGCAAGCTGATTCTCTGTCAGATGCAGGGCTTCCAGGTTAACATGGCCGTCTTTCAGATAGGCGTTAACGGTATCCTTGACCGCCTTCGGCTGTTCATGGATTTCCTTTATCATGAAATGCTCATATCCGCCCTTTTCCGCGGCTGCCGCATCCCATTCGATGGTCTTAAGCTCTTTCTGGATTTCGTCTCCGTCCAGATTGTAGAAGGTAATCCCGTCTCTGGTAAGACGACCGACCTCCATATTCCCGATATAATACACGTTCTTGGTATATTTGAGGATAGCGGGAACGTCAGAGCCGAGGAAAGCACCGTCTTTGTTGGTGCCAAGTACCATGGGGCTGTCCTTCCGGGTTACGTAGATTTCACCCGGGTAGTCCTTGAACATGATGGCGAGTGCATAAGAACCGCGGATCCGCACCTGCGCGTGGTTGATGGCGTCAATCGGGGTTCCCTCATATTTCTTGTAATAATAGTCGATCAGCTTGATCGCGACCTCTGTGTCGGTCTCCGAGTAGAAGGTATAGTTATGGCGAAGGAGCTTCGCCTTGAGCTCCTGGAAGTTTTCGATAATTCCGTTGTGAACGCCGACTACATTCATGTCATCGCTGCAGTGCGGGTGCGCGTTGAGCTCGGAGGGCTCTCCGTGTGTCGCCCATCTGGTGTGACCGATTCCGCAGAAACCCGGAACGGCGGCGCCGTTGTCGGTTTTGTCCTTCAGCTCAGAAAGCCGTCCCTTTGCCTTGACAATGATTGTTTTGTCTCCATTGCGTACGGCGATTCCCGCAGAATCATAGCCGCGGTATTCCAACCGCGTCAGCCCCTCCAGAAGAATGGGAGCTGCCTGACGGTCGCCGGTATATCCTACTATTCCACACATGATAATACTCTCCTGTTTTTCTTTTAAAAACGGGCAGACGACAAGCTGCACAGAAACAATATCCGCTCCGGACGCTTGCACGGCCATGATGATCTCGAGCAAAGCCCAAAGCGATTATTGAGTTTTTTATGCGTCTTCGCTACCTTGATAATTTGAACACAGCCGAAGGAACACAGATCCCTTCGGCTGCATATAATTTAACATACATCAGTACCGGTAGAAAATCAACCCAGGCCGTTCCCATACTTCCTGCGGATAATGCAGGCGATTCGCTCGCATTCTTCCTCGCAGATCTGGTCTGTCTCTGCTTCCGCCATGATTCGAAGCAGCGGCTCCGTGCCGGACGGTCTTACGAGAATTCTTCCGTTGCCGTCAAGATTCCGGTTTGCTTCATCAATGGCATTTTTGACTTCCGGATCATCCATAACCTGATTCTTGTCGGTGACCCGTACATTGACCAGAAGCTGCGGATAGATCTTCAATCCCTCACAGAGCTCCTGGATTGTGCGGCCTGTCTCCTTCATGATTTTCAGAAGAGCCAGGGCAGTGACAAGTCCGTCTCCTGTGGTCTCGTATTCGCTGAAGATGATATGACCGCTCTGTTCGCCGCCGACGATATAACCGTTTTTCAGCATACAGTCATAGACGTATTTGTCGCCGACATCGGTTTTTTCCACACGGATGCCCTCTCTCTCCATCGCTTTCCAGAGGCCGAGATTTGCCATAACGGTGGTGACGATGGTATTCCCCTTCAGCATTCCCTTGTCGCGGTAGTACTTGCCACAGATGTAGAGGACGAAGTCACCGTTCACAAGACTTCCGTCAGGCATCACCGGAATCTGGCGGTCCGCGTCTCCATCAAAGGTGAGGCCGAGATCATAGCTCCCGTTCTTCATGAACAAGCAGAAATCGTCCGGGTGGGTACTGCCGCAGTTGTTGTTTATATTTATGCCGTTGGGCTGGTTGTTCATAACGGTACAGGTCGCACCGAGCCTGGTCAGAACTTTCTCGGCGGTGTAGGTGCTGGACCCGTTGGCGCAGTCCATGGCGACGCGCATTCCGGTGAGATCTGTCGGAAAGGTGCGGCAAATGAAATCAATATAATGTTCAATGCCCTGCGGATAGGAAAGGATCCGGCCGATTTTCTCATCGGTGACAAAACGGATAGTCTCTCTTCCATCGATGTAATCTTCGATAAGGGCTTCTACCTCTCCCTGGAGCTTAATCCCATCCTTTGAAAAAATCTTGATTCCGTTGTCGTAAAACGGATTGTGAGAGGCACTGATCATGGCTCCTACGGCAAAATCCTCATGAACCGTGAGATAGCAGATCATCGGAGTTGGGCAATATCCTGCCAGATACGCATCACATCCTTCCGAAGCAATGCCAGCCGCCAGTGCGTTCTCCAGCATATCGGAGGAGAGGCGGGTATCCTTTCCGATGATAATCCTGCTTCTGCCGTTTTTGCTGTAATAGTATCCGAGATATCTTCCGATCTCAAAAGCGCGGGATGCTGTCAGACCTTCGTTTGCTTTGCCGCGGATACCGTCTGTACCGAAATATCTTCCCATTATATCTTCTCCTCCGGGATAATTTTTCTGATTACTGTTCCGTTATCTTTCCAGATGGAGTTCGCAGGAAGAACTCCTCTCACACAGGAGGTCGGATAAATATTGCAGTTTCTTCCGATGACTGTGCCCGGATTCAGAACGCTGTTGCAGCCGACCTCAACGTGATCTCCGAGCATAGCGCCAAACTTCTTGAGACCGGTTTCGATATTCTCACCACGGTCATGGACAACTACAGGGAGCTTGTCGGATTTCACATTGCTTGTGATGGAACCTGCGCCCATATGGGAAAAATATCCGAGAATCGAGTCTCCGACATAGTTATAGTGGGGCGTTTGAACATGATCGAAGAGGATGACATTCTTCAATTCAACGGAGTTTCCGACCACACAGTCGGCACCGACAAGGGCGGATCCCCGGATAAACGCGCAGTGTCTGACTTCCGTGTTCGGCCCGATGATGCACGGCGCACCAAGGTAGGCGGAAGGGAAAATACGCGCTGTCCGATGAACCCAGACGTGTTCGGAAACCTCTGTGTATTCCTCCGGGTCGAGATGGCTGCCAAGGGACAGGATCAGATCCTTAATTCCGGCAAGAGCCTCCCAGGGATAGGTGAAACGGCCGAGATAATCCCTGGCCAGAGTGTGATCCAGATCATATAAATCTCTGATGGTATACATGCGATACTCCTCTATTTGGTAATATATTATTTGGTTTATTACTATACCACAAAACGGCATGATGTGCCACGTAGTTATCGTACCGGAAAGGGAATACCTGGCATCGGTCAGCTTTCTTTTCGATCACAGCGTGTCAGGGTAAACCGACCCTTTTCGCAGGTGATTTCAAACCAGGCACAGTTGCCGACGGGGTTCTGCCAGAAGGTTGTCAGAGGATCTGCGTGGATGTGAACAAGTGCCGCGCGGATGACCCCGCCGTGGGTGGATACAAGAATTCTTTCCGCAGGTTTGTGCTGTTTCAGATCCTCCAGGAAACTGCTCACGCGTGTGATCAGACCAATACCGCTTTCCATGCCCGGACCGGGAACGTAGTTTCCGAAATCATACATCATCGCGTGAAACGTTCCCGGATTCATAGTCTCCCACTTCTGGCCCTCGAACGGTCCGAAGTTGATCTCTTTCAGACGATCGTCGCGAATCAATCGATCGGAAGAAAGCCCTGTGGCAAGGGTTGCAGTCTCTATGGCGCGGTCCTGAGGGCTAGTGTATACACGGTCAAAACAAAGGGCCATCCGGTGAAATTCTTCCCCTGCTTCCCGGGCCTGCTTCCGTCCCTTCTCGGTGAGTGCGGCCCCGGGAGTATTGATCTGACCTTGGAAACGGCCTCCGATTGCGTTTATCCCGGTCTCGCCGTGCCGCAAAAGATATATTTTCATGAAAAAACCTTTCTTTCGCCAGCTGCCGGATGCCGCAGTTCTTTTGGTAAGGCAAATGCGGCAGGATTCATATGCAGCGGATTATTTTACGATGTTGTAGCCGGCATTTTCCAGTGCGTGGAGTGCCTTTTCGATGTTTTGTTTCTTAACCATGATATAGTCCGTATTATAGGTAGAGACGACAAAAATACTGATTCCGTTATTAGCGAGTATTTCCGAGATCTTAGCAAGGATGCCAATCTGGTTAAAATCAAGCTGACCCTCAATTCGCATAGCCTTCCACCCGTAGTCAACGTCTGTGGCATTCTCCGGGATATATCTGGTCAGGCATACCAGAGAGTTCTCTTCATCGGTACGCTCCATGAAGCAGAAATTCTTTTCCAGGTTTGTCTCACTGAAATCTTTTACCTTGCAGACAGAAAACTCCTCATCGATTACCTTGATATTCATAGTATCCTCCAAAACATCGTTTCATAAACATTTATACATTATATTGCGCCACAAACTGTATAGGCTACGGGTTGCCCGTGTTTCGCATTCCTGGCATAATGCAAAACATATGGTTCGCATTATGCCAGGAATGCGTCAAGACTTTGCTTTACGTTCTTGTAGTCTTCGATTCCGAGGTCATAAAGCCGATGGTTTTCTTCCGGATCCATCGCATAGGTGCTCATCTCAAGATGCCTGCTCGGCGCGAGAACAAAAGCTTTTCCCTCCTTCTCCAGCTCAAAGATTCTGCGGAAATGCTGCATATAGGTGATATGCCGATTGTTCAGCGCCTCAACGATTTTCGGATATTTCATAATGCGCAGCGAATAGAAAAGCCTCATATGCTCTGGTTTCTTCTGATAGTCTCTGGGCTTTGAGAGAATGACGACCACCTTGTCGCAGCCGCCCTGGCGCAGAGCGTGATCTGCGGGAATGGGGTCGGACACTCCGCCGTCAAAATACGGAATTCCGTTGATGTACCGGGGTCTGCAGGCGGCAGGCAGGGCACACGAAGCCTTTATCATTTCGTAGTTGTCCTGAGACATGTCCTTGCCGGAAAAGTATGCAGGAACACCGGTAAGCGCATTGGTGGCGACAACCTCATATTCGGCAGGATTCTCAGAAAGTTTCGGATAGTCGAGAGGGTCGGCCCCGTCGTGATTTGTCATTGTGCCATAAATAAAGTCCAGGCCGAACAGATCGCCTGTTTTGACAAAGCTGTCAACTCCAAAATACCCCTTCTCCTTGAGATGTTCGGTATAAAAACGGAGATTTCTCTCCCGCTGTCCCGCGAGGAAGGAGGCGCAGTTCGCCGATCCGGCGGATACACCGATCACATAATCGAAGCGGATTTCGTCATCCAGAAATTTATCCAGAACGCCGGCGCTGTATGCACATTTCATGCCGCCACCTTCGACTACAAGTCCTATTTTGCTCATTGTTATTGCCTCTTTCTGCTGAAAAGTGTAACTGTAATAGGGAATCGGTAACTGCAGGTGTATCCGCAGATGTCATTGCATATATGAATGACCAGATGGGTCAGATGCAGAGGCCGATTACCGCGAGAACCAGAAAACAGACCATGAGACCAGCCGATACAATCAGAAGAATTCTTACCGGCAGCGCGTTATCGCAGTATCCGAGCTGAAGTGCGTTGATCAGAATGATCCCTGCAAGAGAGGAAATCACTGAGGTGGCTCCGACGGAGCCGAATACAATTCTGGGTATCCGGGTATCGCCGATGAAAAAGCCGAAAACGACGCCGATCAGAATTGCGGCGGCGATAATCAGTCCGACAAAAATTATCTCAAGGTGGTAGAATTCATCCGTATCGTACATATTTTCGCGGTTCTCCAAACTCATCATGATTGGTTGCTTCTTTCTCGTTTTCCATGAAAATACCCGAAAATCCGATACGACAGATTTCCGGGTAAGTGATATGCCGGTGGTGGGACTCGAACCCACACGCCATTGCTGACAACAGATTTTGAGTCTGTCTCGTCTACCAATTCCGACACACCGGCACTTGTCAGAAAATAAAAATACAGAGTGCCTCTTCAGGCACTCTGTTAGTTTATCATATCGGATATTTAAAATCAATGCAAAGTTATCCTGTATTGACTTTGTATTGCCTGTACTGCCTAATCCAGGCGGTGACTAACGGGTACAGCCGCTAGGATTCGCGCGGCAAAACCACAAACATCCACCTAACGAGAGGCGCTTAGTCTTCTCCGAACATTTTTTTGTACTCTGGCGTGAAATCGAGAGTTGCGAAATAATCCTTCGGTGTCTCGGGGCGGCGGATCACCTCGTAGCTTCCGTCGGTCTTCAGGAGAATTTCGGCAGACCAGAGCTTTCCGTTGTAGTTGTATCCCATAGAGAAGCCATGTGCTCCTGTATCGTGAATGTACAAGATGTCACCCTTCTCGATTTCCGGAAGCATGCGATCAATAGCAAATTTGTCGTTGTTCTCACAGAGGGAGCCTACGACATCGTACTTATGGTCACATTCTGCGTTCTCCTTGCCCATCACCGTGATGTGGTGGTATGCGCCGTACATGGCCGGGCGCATCAGATTGACGGCACAGGCGTCTACGCCGATGTACTCCTTGTAAATATGCTTTTCGTGAATGGCACGGGTGACAAGCGCACCATAGGGCCCCATCATGAAACGGCCCATTTCGGTGAAAATCTTGACGTCTCCCATCCCTGCCGGAACGAGAATCTTGTCATATACCTTGTGGACACCCTCACCGATGACGCGGATGTCATTCGGCTCCTCCCAGGGCTTGTAGGGAATACCGACACCGCCGGACAGATTAATGAAGCCAATGTGTGCGCCAGTGACGTTCTGAAGCTTTACGGCAAGCTTGAACAGCACTTCTGAAAGCTTCGGATAATATTCATTTGTAACCGTATTGCTCGCGAGAAAAGCGTGAATGCCGAATTCCTCGACGCCCTTCTCCTTCAGGATGCGGAACGCCTGGAACAGCTGGTCGGTTGTCATGCCATACTTGGAGTCTCCGGGGTTGTCCATAATACCGTTGGAAAGCTCAAACAGCCCGCCGGGGTTGTAGCGGCAGCAGACCCGTTTCGGGATGTATCCCAGTGTTTGCTCTAGATCCGCAATACCGGTGAAGTCATCCAGGTTGATGATCGCATGGATGTCATTGGCCTTCTTATACTCCGAAAGCGGCGTATCGTTTGAGGAAAACATGATATGATCTCCGTCAAATCCCATGGCCTCGGACAGCATCAGCTCGGTCATGGAGGAGCAGTCGCAGCCGCAGTCATACTCCTTCAGGATCTTGATCAGCGCAGGTGTGGGGGTTGCCTTTACAGCAAAATATTCACGGAAGCCGGGATTCCAGGCAAAGGCCTCTTTTACGGCCTGTGCATTCTCGCGGATTCCTTTTTCGTCATAGATATGAAAAGGAGTAGGCACATCGCGAATGATTTCTTCGAGTTTTTCCTTTGTGACAAAAGGCGTTTTTTTCATTGCAGATCTCCTTATGATGACTCCGGCAGATAAAGCGGAGGTGAATATATAGAGTAGTTTATATCTTGCAGTTGGAACACCAAGTTTCCTGTATCATTAAAACATACTCTGATAAAAATGTAAAACACTTTGTAACTTTACAAGACTAAATTACTGTATAAGCTCTTCGAAAACGCAGAAGGACTCGTCGCACGCGAAGCGCGCGTAAGAGGCCGGATGCGATTTCGAAGGCAACAAGTATGAGCACGAAGTGACGCGTAAGCGGCACGGGAGTGCGAATACTTGTAGGATTGCGGGAGTGCGAAGCACGGAGCAATCCGTAGCTTATACAGTATCAATACGTAAACAGCTCTTCGAAAACGCAGAAGGACTCGTCGCACGCGAAGCGCGCGTAAGAGGCCGGATGCGATTTCGAAGGCAACAAG
>OMUU01000183.1 GCA_900314295.1 uncultured Lachnospiraceae bacterium
GCGCCGTGGAGCGGCGCTAGCGGGACCGGCGCTTGCCAGCCGACGGTAGGCGCCGGTTGGCCGGCGTTAGCCGAAGATAAACGCTGGTTGGCCGGCGTTTCGCGGAGATAAACGCTGGTTGGCCGAGCCCATCTGGAGATATACGCAGGTCGTCCCGCCTGTCACCACGTTTGCCCTGTTGGCGCAGGGGCGGGCAGGTCCGACTTGCGTTTATCTCTGCAGAGCGGCGGCCAAGCAGCGTTTATCTCCCGAGGGAGACGGCCGCGGCGGCGAACTGTCAGAAGTATGCGGTCGCCGGGAGGCTCGCCTGACAAAACCGCAGGTAGCGCCTGGCCCCATACGCAGCGGACCGCAAAGTTCTGACAGTTCGCTCTCCCCCTAGGGCTCGGCTGGCGTCGACCGCCACCTAGCCGATCAGCATGATGATCCGCAGCGCCCCAATCACCATGAGGGTGCCCATGGCGAGGAGGAAGACCAGCACCAGCCCCGGGTGCTTGGCGCGGTGGGGCTCGGTGGGCCTGGGCGCAGGCCTGGCGTGAGCCTTGCGGCCGCGGCGCCCCTCCTGGAGCTGGCGCTCCATCTCCATGTAGTAGAGGTCGCGCTCGGTCGCGCTCAGCCTGCCGTCGCGGTTGAGGTCGCCGGGGTGGAGGGGCTTCCAGTAGTCGCGGTCGCCCGGACCGGGGTTGGAGCCGGTGGCGAAGGTCTTGCTGCCTCCCGACCGCATGCCGCCGCCTGGTATGGACCCCTTGGCCATGGCCTGCCTCCCTGCTCGACGTATGCCCTTGCTCGGCGTATGCCTTTGCTCGGCGTATGCTGTGGCCCCATCCTAGCGCATGGGCGAGACGGGCTGGAACTGTCAGGTATCGGTGCCCCTCGCCCGCCTCGGCCGGCTGGCAACAGGCGGCTTGCACTCTTGACGCACCGACAGCTGACGGCTCGCAGGCGGTGGGCCGGCGTGGCGCGCCCGGCCGAGACAAACTGTCAGAACTCTGCGGTAGCCGAGAGGGGCAGCCCAGCAAAACCGCAGGTCGCCCCTCCCCGCACGCGCAACGGACCGCAGAGTTCTGACAGTTCACGCTCCGCCCCAGGCCCCACCTGACAGATGGTGTCTGACACCATCTGTCAGATGCCCATGAAGGCCGGCGTCCCGCCCGTCCGCGCCGCCTCGGCGATGTCGAGGAGGGCGGCTGCCACCGCGTCCTCGGCGCAGGGCCCTATGTGGTAGCGGGCCGCCCCGGCGGCGGCGGGCATGGCGTTTGACACCGCCACCGAGACTCCCGCAGCCCTCAGCAGGGGGACGTCATTCTCGGAGTCCCCAAAGGCGCACACCTCGTCAGGCGAGATACCCATGATGTCGCAGAGACGCCCCATGGCGTTCGCCTTGTTCCAGCCAAGGGGGACCACGTCGTAGTAGCCCGTCACGGGCGAGAGGAGCTCCAGCGTGGGACAGATGCCGGCGAGGCTCTCCACCAGCCACCGGTTTCGCCTCTCGTCGCCCAGGCACGCCACCGTGCAGGCCACGATGTCGCCGTCGGGCACCCGGTCCAGGGGCACCACGTCGGTCCCGATGACGTCGGCCGACCCCCGCAGGGCCTCCGGCGTGGCCCCGCAGGCGTAGTCCACCCCGCCGCAGCGCACCAGCGCGAAGGAGTCGGCGAGGGGGGCCACAAAGCCGAACAGCCGCTCCACCGCCCCGCGATCCAGGTAGGTGGCGTTCACGAGCCTGCCGTCCAGGTAGATGAGCTTGCCGTTGGAGACGAGCCCCGTGGCGTAGCAGGCCCCGTCCCCCCTGAAGAAGCGCTCCAGCCCGTCGAGGTCGCGGCCGGTGGCCGGCCCGAAGGCGACGCCCGCGTCGAGCAGGGCGTGCACGGACGCAATGGCGTGCTCGGTGGCCGCCGGCTCTCCAAGCGGCACCAGCGTGTTGTCTATGTCGCAGAGCACGAGCCTGATCATGTGGGCGCCTCCCGTCGTTCCCCCTGCCGTCCCAGCCGCCCGGGCTGACCTGCGCGGCTAGTCCTGCCTATTCGACCTCACTATATCCGCTAGGCTCACCTCCGGGTTGCGCCAGCGGGCGGATGTCACCTGCTCGTCCGAGACGATCGCGCCCCGCGGGCAGTTGTGGATGCAGGCCAGGCACTCCTCGCAGGCATCGCCGAACCGCGGCGCCCCGCCCGCGAGCGACACGTTGCCCACCGGGCACACGCGCACGCAGGTGCCGCATCCGTTGCAGGCGTCCGTCGCCGCGAAGTGGGCGCGGGCGTAGCCACGGGGGTCGAAGGGGTAGAGGCGCATGGACTCCTCTACAGCCGGCAGCTCGCGGACGCGCCGCCTCACCTTGCGCTCGATGCGCGCCAGGCTCTCGTCGATCCGCTTGCCGGGTATGCGCGCCTCCTCCACCTCCATGTCGAACTCGGGGAGGTAGTTGTCCACCATCTTGAGGCAGTCGGCATAGTCGACGCGCACCCCCTGCGCCGTGGCAAAGTCCACGGCTATGGGCATGGCCTCGTAGTGGTCCCAGCCGTAGGTGCCCACCATGAAGACGTAGCCCGCCTCCACGGTCGCACGCTCGAGGAAGCGCTCCACGATGCGGGGCAGGCGGAACATGTAGATGGGAAAGACCAGGCCCACCACGTCATCGGCCAGGCGCACCTGGCCCTGGCCCCTCATCAGCTGCGGGATGGAGACGAGGTCTCCCCCACCCGCCAGCCGGCGTGCTACGACGAGCGAGTTGCCCGTGGCCGAGAAGTAGGCAACGGTTACGTGACCACCCTCTCCACCCTGCGGGGCCTCACTCGTTGGGTTGGCCATAGTATCCCCTCTCCTCCGCCTCGTCGGCAATCTGCTCGTTCGTGAGGTGGGCCACCGGCAGCCCCGTGGCAAGCGCCGCCAGGTAGCACCGACAGCCCTCCTCCAGGCTCACCGCGGCAGAGAGCGCACCTTGCACGCTGGTCCCCAGGGCCATGACGCCATGGTGCTTGAGTATGACCGCGTCCGAGTTCCCGGCGTACTCCACCGTCTGCACGCCCATGCCCTCGTCCGAGCTGCGGGTGAAGGGCGCCACGCGGACGGCGCCGTTGAGCTCGTCTATCACGGTGACGAAGTCGGCTGGAAGCTCGTCGGCCACCAGCGAGAGCGCCGTGGCGTAGGGCTGGTGGGTGTGAATCGTGGCCCGCACCCGCGGCATGTGCCGGAAGACGTAGAGGATGGCCGCCAGGTCGGAGGTGGGGCGCCGCCCGCCCTCCACCACCCTCCCCTGGAGGTCTACCACCACGACGTCCTCGGGCCTCATGGTCTCGTAGGCCATGGCCGACGGGGTGACCAGCACCAGGTCGTCGGGCATCCTCAGGCTCACGTTGCCGCCGGAGCCCTTGACGAGCTGCTCGGCCTTCATCTGCAGCGCGCAGTCGATCAGCGACTGCCGCTCCTGCTCGTACCTCATGGTTCCAGCTCCTCCTGACACGATCTGCCCAGGGCGACAAGACGGCGGGCCGCCGCGACGGGGTCCGCCTGCCCGAAGACCGCCCGTCCCACCACGACGCCGCTTGCCCCCGCCTCCACCACCTGGCGCAGGTTTGACTCGTTGATGCCACCGTCGGCCCACAGGGGGAAGCCGGCGCCCAGGAGGGCGCGTGCCCGGCGCAGCTTCTCCAGGGCGAAGGGCCTCATCTGGAGCCCCCGCCTGTCGGCCTCCACGCTCACGAACAGCAGGTAGTCCACCTGGTCGGCATAGGCCAGGACCTCGTCGACGGGCGTCTTCACGTTGATCGCCAGGCCCACCCTTCCAATCCCGGCGTTGCGGGCCGCACCGACGAACTCGCTGGGGAAGGGCAGCGCCTCCACGTGGGCGCAGACGGCCGAGACGCCAATCTCGCCCAGCCGGTCCACGTAGTCCAGGGGGTTCAGGACCTCCAGGTGCACGTCCAGGGGCACGGCGGTGTTCTTGGCCACCACCTCCACGGTATCCAGGCCGAAGGAGATCCCGTGCACGAAGTTGCCGTCGTCCACGTCCAGGTGGATGTGGTCGAGGCCGGCCGTCTCGCGCAGGACCTTCCCCAGGTCCAGCAGGGACCCCGCCGAGAGCGACGGGCTTATCTCGAACACGCTAGTCACCCCCAAAGGTCTTGAGCGCCTCCAGGGCGCGCTCGTAGCGCCGGTACTTGCGCTGGTAGACCTCCACCAGGTCCGCCCGCGGCTGCACGGTGGGACCAAGCCTCACCGCGCGGGCTATGGCGTCGTCGAAGGAGGTGTAGTCGCCGGTGGCAATGCCTGCCGCCATCGCGGCGCCCTGGGCCGAGAGCTCGGTGTTGGCGAGGGTCTCCACCGGCGCGCCAAGCACGTCGGCCATGATCTGGGTCCATGGGGCGCTCTTGGCCACGCCGCCCGACAGGCGCACGCGCAGGCCCGAGAGGTCCTTGCCCACCAGCTGGCGCACGTTCCACAGGGTGCAGAGGCACACGCCCTCGTAGACCGCCAGCACCATCTGGTCGCGGCTGGTGTAGCTGGAGAGGCCCAAGAAGCAGGCGTCTGCCCCAGAGGGGTAGGGGGCATCGTAGAGGTAGGGGACGAAGACGGCCGAGGAGTCGCGCGGGTCGAGCCGGGCGACGACCTCGTTGCACTCCTGGTAGACCTGGGAGCGCGGCGTGCCCGGCCGGTCAGCCAGCAGGAGCTTGTCCACGAACCAGTCGAAGTTGGAGGCCGAGGTGGCCCAGGACTCCTCCACGTTGAAGAAGCCGGGGCGGTAGCCCAAGGTGACGGTGTTGCGCCTGCGGTCGTAGTCGGCGTTGGCCTCCCTGGCCAGGTGCTCGTTGATCGACCAGGTTCCGGCGATGAGGCAGAGGGTGTCCTCGTCGGCCACCCCACTGGCGAACTCCGCGGCGTCGATGTCGAAGTACCCCGCCACGACCGGGGTCCCTGCGGCAAGCCCGCTCGCCTCGGCCGCCTCCGCCGTCACAGTCCCGCCCACCGCGCAACTCTCCAGGACGGGCGGCATAAGCCGCATGAGCTCGGGGATGCCCAGGGCCTCGAAGATCCGCTCGTCGAAGGAGCGCGTGTCCAGGTTCATGAGGCAGGTGGAGGAGGCCTCGGTCACCTCGGTCGTGGCCTCGCCCGTGAGGCAGAGGCGGATGTAGTCCTTGATTCCCAGGTACCACCGGGACCGCTCCAGGACCTCGGGACGGTTCTGCCTGAACCAGCGCAGCAGAGCCGCCGGCTGGGCGGCCCACATGGTCTGCCTGGTGAGGGGGAAGATGGAGCGCTGGACGCCCGAGGCGGCAAGCTCGGCGCAGACGCCGCTGGCGCGCTCGTCGGTGGAGATGATGGCCGGGTAGGTGGGCTGGCCGTGCCCATCCACCAGCACCACGCCGTTGCCGTAGCCCGTGAGGCCCACGCCGGCTACGTCGGCGCCCGAGACGCCCGCCTGCGCGAGGGCGTCACGAATGGCCTCGCAGTTCATCCTCCACACCCCGTGCGCGTCCCTCTCGCTCCAGCCCGGATGCGGGACGACGATGGGCAGGCGCCTGCTCGCGACCGCAAGCTCCTCCCCCGACAGCGTGAACACGGCGCACTTGGTCTCGGAGCCGCCGTTGTCAAGGCCGACAAGCACTCTCTTCCCCATGGGGAACCTCCTCAAGAACGCGCCAGGCCGGGCCCGCCCCACCAGAAGCGGGGCGGACCCGGCGCATCTCAGGCTTTCCTACAGGCCCTCGCGCACGCGGTACACCACGTCCATGAACTCCTTGACGCGGGCCACGTCCACGCGGACGTTGTTGAGGTGCTCGTCCTCCAGGCGGCCGCCCTCCTTGAAGTAGGTGCCCACCACGGCGGCGTCGCACACGGCCAGCTTGGCCTCGATGGTGTCGGGGCGGCAGCCGGTGTTCACCAGGACGGCCACCTCGGGGTTCTTCCTCTTGACGGAGGCGATGAGGCCCTCGTCCACGTCGGCGCCTGCGGCGGTGGCGGAGACGCACAGGCCGTCGGGATGCACCTTGAAGATGGTGGACGACGCGATGTCGGCGAGGTCGCGCGTGTCAAGGTTGCGGTCGGACTCGGGGTTGATGAAGTAGAGCATCCTGAGGTCGTCCAGGTGGAGCGCCGCCTTCCTCCTCATGAGCATGGAGAAGTCGTTGTTGTAGAGGCCGCCGTCGCCCACGTAGACGCCCGAGAAGGTGCCGCGCACGAAGGAAGCCTCGCAGGCGGCCGCCAGCTCGATGCAGGCGAGGCCGTCGGAGATGGCGTCAACGCCCACGGGCACGGAGAGCTGCGGGCGGAGCTGGCCCACCACGTAGGCCATGGCGGCGGGGGTCACGTAGTCCATGTGGCGCTGGTAGGGCAGGCTGAATTCGTTGGACACGATGATGCCGTCAACGCCGCCCTCCTGCAGGGCGTCGAGATCGCGCTTGGCATGCTCCACCGCCTTGCCCAGCGTGCAGTTGTCGTTGAAGCGGGGGTCGCCGGGCAGGGGGTCCAGGTGCAGCATGGAGATGATGGGCTTCTCCACCCCGAACATGTCATTGATCCACATGGTGCTTCCTTTCTCTTGGCCACCCCTTCCGGGATGGCGTCGGGCGCCCTCCGGCGGCTCCGGCAGGCGCGGGTACGCGGTTGGTGCCACCAGCGCTCGCTAGAGGCGATGCACGATCTCCCTGGTGGCCGGGTAGAGCTCGTCGAAGATGGCCTGGTAGCGCTTGTAGGCCTCGTGGTTCTCGGCGTTGGGCTCGTAGGTCCTGGCGATCCTCACCTTGCTGGCCAGCTCGTCGAAGCCCTTCCAGTAGCCCGCCGCGACGGCGGCCATCATGGCGTCGCCGTAGGAGGCGCCGATGGTGACCTCGGGAACCAGCAGGGTCTTGCCGCACACGTCGGCCACGATCTGCATCCAGGCCTCGTTCTTGGTGCCGCCGCCGGCCACGAGGACGCGCTTGATGGGCACGCCGTCCTCCTCGAAGATCCTGAAGTGCTGGTTGATGGAGTAGGCCACGCCCTCCAGGCCCGCTCGCAGCAGGTCCTCGCGCGTGTGGCCGATGGTGAGCCCGAAGAAGGCGCCACGGGCGTTGGGGTCGTCGATGGGGGTGCGCTCGCCGGCGAAGTAGGGCAGGCACACCAGGCCGTGGGAGCCCACGGGCACCTCGGCCGCCAGCCTGGCCATGGCGGAGTAGGCACTCTCGCCGCCCGCCTCCTCGACGGCCTTGAGGTCCTGGAACATGGTGTCGCGCAGCCACTTGGTCATGGAGCCGGCCGTGTTGGTGGCGCCGGACACGTCGCAGGTGCCGGGGATGATGAACTCCTCGTGCCAGACGCGCGGGTCCATCACCAGGCGGTCGGTGAGCAGGAACATGTAGATGGTGGAGCCAAACTGCACGATGAGGTCGCCCTGCTTGCCGATGCCGCAGGAGATGGCCTCGCAGGCGGAGTCGTCGCCGCCGGGCGTGACGGGCGTCCCCTCGGCGAGCCCGGTCTCGGCGGCCGCCTTGGCCGTCACGTGCCCGATAATGTCGGTCTCCTCGGCGATGGTGGCCAGCTGGTCGGGCCGGCAGATGCCGCGGCAGGTCTGCTCGGTGGGGTGGCCGTCCTCGCCGTAGAGGGGCTTGAAGCCGCCGGCCATGCCCAGGAAGGTGTCGATGTAGTACTCGCCCGTGAGCTTGGCGGTGATGTAGGTGGAGCTGTTGATGAACTTGGCCGTGCGGGCGTAGGCCTCGGGGTCATTCTCCTGGATCCAGCGGATCTTGGGGGGCACGTCGGACGAGCAGAGGGGACGCCCGAACACGCGGTCCACGAAGTCCTGGCCCCACTCGGCCTCGAGGTCGCGCATCTGCTTCTCGGCCCGTCCGTCAATCCCGTAGGAGATGGCGTTCCTGGTGGGCACGCAGTCCTCGTCCACGGCCACGCAGCACAGGCCCAGGGCACTCGTGGTCACGCACTTGATGTCCTTGGGGTCGACGCCGCTCTTGGCTATGAGGTCGCGCGAGACCTTGCAGAAGTCGCCCCACCAGTCACGCTCGGCGTCGTGCTCGTAGGCGTTGGGGAACGGGTTCATGATCTCGTGCGCCGCGGCGCTGGTCGCCACGACGTTGGCGTCAACGTCGATGATGACGCCCTTGGTCTCGGAGGTACCGGTGTCGATGCCCATGAAGTAGCTCTTGCCCATGCTGATGTCCCTTTCGCGGATTGCCAGCAGATTCCCAGCGCCCCACAGGGCGCGCGGTGTCGTCTCGACCAATCTGTTGTGGGGGCCGGACGGCGTCCCACCCCAGCGGGGTGCGCACCGTCCCTTGGCAACTATGCCCGGCGCTCGCCGTTCCGCACGGTGAAGTAGCAGGAGTCGCTGCGGTTGAAGGAGCGCACGAACTCCACGATCCTTCCCTGCGCGTCGTAGCTCGTGCAGGTGAAGAGCAGCGCGGCACTCCCGGCGGGCACCTTCAGGGCACGCGCCGTGCGCGCCTCGAGCGTGACGATGTCCAGCGTCTGGTAGGCCCGGACGAGCTCGTGGCCGTAGAACTCGTAGGCGTCATAGAGGGAGAAGACCTCCAGGTCCACCTCACCAAGGTTGGGGATGAGGTCGCAGGGCACGTAGACGTGCTCCACGGATATGGGTTCCCCGTTGGCGGAGTTGAGGCGCTTGACGTAGAAGATGTCGTCGTCCTCGTCGATGCCGAGGCGCTGGGCGAACACCAGCCCCGCCTTGCGACGCTCCCGCTCCAGCACCTTGGTGCCCGGGACCGACTTGCTGCCCCGGATGGACTGGCGGAACCCCGTGAGGTTGTCGAGGTCGCGCTCTATGCGCCGCCCCACCACGAACACGCCCTTGCCCTGCACGCGCTTGAGCATGCCCTCCTCGACCAGGGCGTCCAGGGCGCTGCGCACCGTGAGGCGGTTGACCCCGTAGGTCTTGGCCAGCGCGTTCTCGGAGGGGATGGCCGTCCCCGGGGCGTACTCGCCCGACTCGATGCGCTCGCGCACAACCTCGCGCAGCTGCAGGTAGATGGGGGACTTCTCGCTGACCTCTGCCATTACTCGTCCACCTTCTCCTGCCTGACCCTCTGGAGCTGCGTGCTGAAGCGCAGGTGGTCGGAGAGGACCACGCTCCTGAAGAACTCGACCGGCTGTCCCTCGGCGTCCAGGATGAGGCCGCTCTGGTAGAAGGCGGCCTTGCCCACCCTGACGCCCAGGAGCTCGGCCTCCGTCTCGTCCACGCGCGTGATGTCGATGGACTCGGAGCCCGAGGCGGGAATCACCCCGTACTCCTCCTCCAGCACGTGGTAGAGCGACTCGTGCGAGAAGTCGTGCGCGTCGATGCCCGGGCACAGCCGGGCGTTGACGTAGGTGGTCTCCAGCGAGACGGGGATGCCGTCTATCTGGTTGACCCTCCTCAGCGCGAACACCGGAGAGGCGAGCATGACGTGCAGGTGCTTGACCATGTCCTTGTTGGCCTCGCACATCTGCGCGTACACCAGGCGGTAGGAGGGCGTGCGGCCCTCGTTCCTGGCGGCCTCGCTGAAGCCGATCGTGTCCTGCAGGTCCCTCGTCATCTTGGGCTGGGCCACGAAGGTGCCCTGGCCCACCCTGCTCTCTATGACGCCGAAGTCCGACAGCCGCTCGAGGGCGTTGCGCAGGGTCATGCGGTTGAGGTCCAACATGGCGCACATCTCTCGCTCCGAGGGAAGCTTGTCCCCCGGCTTGAGGTCGTGCTCGATGATGTATGCCTCGACCTGCTCGACTATCCTGTCCCGTGATCCCACCGAGTGACCGCCTTCTAGACGCCGTGTCGCTGCTACTCGTCAGCCCCCAATTATCACCCCCCTTACTATACCGACCTCCTTGGTCGCTCCAAAAAGGAAACAGGTCAGTGGATGGGCGGGGCGCGGCCGGCCGCCAGCGGACAGCCGCCTCCCCAGGCCTCCCCTATTCGCCCATCACCTGCACGCAGAAGGTGCGCTCGGAGGGGCCGTCGAACTCGCAGAAGTACACCTCCTGGGCGCCACCCCGCTCCATGCGGCCGTCACGCACCAGGAAGTGGACGTGGTTGCCCACCACCAGAGACTTGAGGTGCCCCGTGGGGTTGCCCGCCGTGGAGCCGTAGTCCTTGAGCATGCGGGCATGTGCGTAGGGATGGTCCTCCGGCACGAGGCGGCAGAGGAACTCGTCTATGTCGCTCTCCAGGCACTCCAGGGCCTCGTTGGTGGTGACGCCCGTGGTGGTGTGGCGCGAGAGGACCGTGACCAGCCCGTTCCTGATCCCGCTCTCGCGCACCGCCTGCTCCACCTTGTCGGTGACGATGACGTACTGGTTGTACTGGTTCGTGAGCATCGTGAACGACGTCTCGTATACCATGGCGCCTCCTACTCGCGTCCGTGGAGGAAGTCGAGGGCGTTGGCGCCCTTGATGAGCTCGATGGTGCTGTCGCGCAGGGGCAGCCGATCCAGCTCGTGGGCCATGCGGATCTGCTCGAAGCGCGGGTTGGCGCTGCCGAACATCACCTGGTGGCGCAGGCTCCGGTCGACCCAGGTGGCCGGCACCTCCTCGGTGAGGAGTCGGTGGTAGAACTCTCGCGCGCAGTCGAAGTAGAGCAGGCCCGTGTCGGCGTACACGTTCTGGTGCTTCACCATCACCATGGCCGCCTCCTCCACCCAGGGCCAGCAGAGCTGGCCCAGGCAGATGCGCAGGTCGGGCCTGGTCTCGGCCAGCTCCTCGAACTCCACCGCCCGTCCGTACTTGGCCAGGGTGTGGGGCTCCCAGGACATGCCGCCGTGGAACATGACCGGCTTGTTGCGGACCTGGCAGATGTCGTAGAGGGGCTGGGCGCACTCGTCCATGGGGTAGAAGCGCTGGCGGCCGGGATGGAGGTAGAGCCCCGCCAAGCCCAGGTCGTCGAGGGCGTGCTCCAACTTGCCGGGGGCCTCCGGGTCGTGCGGGTCGACGCCCGCGAACCCTATGAAGCGGTCGGGCTCCAGGTCGACGAGCTGGCGCACCTCCTCGTTGGTGACGGGCGTCACGCCCTCCTCCGTGAGGTAGTCGTGGGCCATGAGGCACATCCGGTCGAGGCCGGCCAGGCGCATCTGGTTCTTGATGTGCTCCAGCTTGGCAGTCCCATTCTTGTGGATGTCCATGACCTCGTGGCGCATCTCCTCGCGCGCGGGGTCGGCATTGATGGGCTCGTAGAAGTCGGGATACACGCGGACGTCGACGAACATGCTACTCCCCCAGCATCCCGCGCACGTTGTCGATGGCGCGCTTGGCGTAGAGCCTGGGCTCGTTGATGTAGCCGGTCACCAGCTCGATCGTGGCGGTGCGGTCGTAGTGGTAGTAGTCGCGGATCTCCCTAAGGAGCTCGGGCATGGGCAGGACGCCCTCGCCGGGCATCACGTGGGAGTCGTCTACGCCGTTGGAGTCGATGATGTGCAGGTGGTAGAGCTTATCGCCCAGCTTGTTGAAGTAGCTGGTAATCTGCTCCTGCTGCTGGAAGGGCGGCACGATGTCGCACATGCCCATGAGGTAGTCGGAGTCGACGTGCTCGAAGAGGTCGAGGAGGTCGTTGGCGCTCTTGAAGACGTTGGACTCCATGGTGGTGAGCGGCTCGACCACGATCTTGATGCCCTCGTCCTTGGCAGCCGCGGCCAGCTCCTCGCAGGTCCTGTAGAGACGGTCACGAATCTCCTGGGGCTTGGCGTCGTAGCCGGCGTGCGCGGGTGAGATGAGCATGTAGTCGGACCCCAGCAGACGGCCCACCTTGAGGCAGTCCTTGAGGTAGCGCACGGCGTCCTGGCGCTGCATCTCGGAGCCGATCATGAAGTTGTAGGGATAGCCGTTGTGCTCGGGGCACCAACCCGTGATGGGCACGCCGTACTTGTCGCGCAGGCGCAGGACCTCGTCGATCTCGCCTGCCAGCAGGTCGGGGGCGTAGGCGTGGGGACGGCCGCCCCACAGCTCGATGTAGTCGTAGCCGAAGCGCTTGGCGTCCTCGAAGATGTTCTCCAGCGGGTTGCGCTGGTACCCGGAGGTGAACATGCCGATCTTGTACATGGCCAATCCTTTCTCGCGGGCTGCGGCGGCCGCTGCAGCCGAACCTCGTGCATGCTACTGGGAGACCACCCAGGGTTCGAAGACGGAAACGACCTCGGAGGCGATGCGGGCCCCGCGGTCCAGGCAGCCGTCGATGCCGTCACCCGCCAGGACCCCCACAAGGAAGCCGGCTATGAAGGAGTCGCCGGCACCGACGGTGTTGACCAGCTCCTTGGCGGGGTACACCGGGCCGTCATAGAAGCGCTCGCCGTCCCAGGACAGGCTTCCCTTGTCGCCGAAGGTGGCCGTGGCCACCTTGAGGCCCCGCGCCACCTTGTCCTTGAGGAATCCCTCGATGAACTCGTCGCGCGCCTGGTGGTAGGAGTAGAACCCGTAGTCGACGCTGCCCAGGGTGGACTCCACGAGCGGGTGGTCCAGGCGGTCGGCGTAGTCGAAGCTCACCAGGGTGCCGCTCTGGTGAATCTGGGGGAGGACGCCCTCGGCGTTGCCCCAGAGGGCCGTGTGCACGATGTCGTGCTCGCAGGCGAAGCGCACGTCCTCCTCGTCGAAGACCATGTCGGCAAGGACGCCCTCCTCGTACTCCCCGTGGACGCGGTCGAGGCCCTCAAGGTCCATGTAGGTGATGGCCGTCTTGCCCTGGGCCACCTTGAGGTGGGAGGTGTCAAGCCCCTCGCGCGCGAGCGACTCCTGCATCCAGGCACCATACTCGTCCGAGCCCGTGGTGGAGATGATGGCCGTGGGCACACCCAGCTTCTGCATGTTGACGGCCGTGTCCACCGCGTTTCCCGTGGGGTACTTTCGGTCGAGGTTGCGGTAGTAGTCGATGCAGTTGTCTCCGATGCAGGCGGCTCTCATGGTCTCCCCTTTAGATGGTATGGTTTTCAACGCTTGTTATATAGCTTAGTACTCAGATTGTCAGAGACAGCTGATGACTTTTTTTGCTGCCATTTGCCGAGGAATACGGCTCGTTCGCATATTGAATTCACCTCGTGCTCAAACTTTTATGCCGCTCGTTCAAATTTATGTACCACTTACGGATAATTTTGGCCCGCTCGCTCAGTAAGGAAAGAGAGCGCCTTACTCGTCCCTCTATTGGTCTATATTTTTCTGGTTGTTATCTAGCTTATGAAGGGAGAACGTGATGAAGGTCGCGGCCGTTGGCGACAACTGCGTGGACGTCTACGAGAAGGAGGGCAAGCAGTACCCAGGCGGCAACCCCGTCAACGTGGCCGTCTACCTCAGGCGCATGGGGCTCGACGCCTCCTACACCGGTGCCGTGGGCACCGACGAGTACGGCGCCAGGCTGGTCGAGGCGCTTCGGGGCAAGGGCGTGGACACCAGCCACGTTCACGTGGAGGAGGGCTCCACGGCCATCACCAAGGTGGAGATCGTCGACGGCAACCGCGTCTTCGGCGACTACATCGAGGGCGTCATGGAGACCTTCCGGATGAGCGACGAGGACGTCGCCTTCCTGTGCGGCCACGACCTCGTGGTGAGCGGCATCTGGGGGCACACGGCCGAGGACCTGGGCAAGATCAAGGCCAGCGGCACCCCCGTCGTGTTCGACTACTCCGACCAGCCGCAGGACCCCATCGTCGACGCCTCCATCGCCAACGTGGACTACGCCTTCTTCGGCCTCGAGTCCGAGGACAACGACGAGGTGCGCACCTTCATGCGCGACAAGCAGGCCCGCGGCCCCAAGGTGGTGGTGGTCACGCTCGGCGAGCACGGCAGCCTGGCCTATGATGGCAGCCGGTTCTACACGCACGGCATCATCGAGGTGCCCATCGCCGACACCATGGGCGCCGGCGACTCCTTCATCGCCGGCTACATCAAGGGCATCCTGGAGGGCCAGGACGTCCCTGGCTGCATGGAGTCCGGCGCCCAGAGCTCGGCCGTGACGCTCCAGTACAGCGGCGCCTGGTAGGCCGCCCCGGCGACTCCCCCCCACCCACAGGTGGCACCAAAACCCTCAGAGGATATTGGTT
>OMUU01000181.1 GCA_900314295.1 uncultured Lachnospiraceae bacterium
TTAAGGACAGCGACCGGGACATGTGGCAAGAGGAACCTTTACCATCGGGAGAGGGTTCTCGAAAGTCGGTAGGTATAAAATTAGCAGCAGATGTATCGGATGCGGAAAATGTCTTTCTGTGTGCACGCAGTCATGTCATGGTTTTTGTTTTTCTCCGGAAGCTGTTCGCCGCTTGCCAGCTTTCGGATGATGTCATCAAGAAGATCGATGTTTAAGCTGCGCTTCATTACGGATCGGTAATGGAAAAATATTGTGTATCTGTACGCAAGAAGTATGAACAGAACTGGCGGAATCACAATCAGCGCCAGTTCTGGACATCTATTAGCAGGCTTTTAAGAAAAGAGATATTACTTGCCTGTATCCATTCCTGCCTTAAAGGAACTGATATATTTGTTCATGCTCTTCATCGCGATTTCCATCGCATGAACAGATTCTTCGGCATTTTTTATCTCTTTTTGTAATGCATTCTTCTCTTCGCCAGATGCAGTATTTTCTTTGAGTCTGAGATCTACAAGACTCTTTTCTATTTGCTCAATATTTGAAACATATTGCTCGTAAACAGTATCGGAATATTCAAGATCGTGCTCATCATTCAGGAATATTTCTCTGACAGATACCATAAGTTTTGCCGTCTGAAGAATGGTGGCCTGTTTTCCAGCAAGACCGACGTAACCAGCGGCACTGCCAATTCCGGCGCCGGTGCCAATTCCGAGAAGCGCTCCGCCACCGACGATGGCTATGGTTCCTCCTGTCATTCCCATTCCGCCGGCAGCGATTGCTCCGCCTCCTAGTAGAGCATTCACTAATTGGCTAGACCAATTGAAATGTCAAAGAAGGCCCTACCTAGCGTCATCTTGCAAAATCATTGGTCCGTCTATTTTCTGAACGATCTACTAGATATGCAAGACATGCATTTGCTAGTGCAGCTCCGCTAAGACCTGCAAAATCAGATCCCACGAGTGCTACCGCAATTGCCGGGGCAAATATACCGGCAGTTGCAATCGTTCCCAATGTCACTGCCGCTGTGACGGCAACAGCTTTTAAAACAGCCTTCTGCACTTCGTTTAATTCCATGAATACTTTATCATAGCATTTGCGCAGCCTGTAAACATAGCTTTCCTGGTAATAGCTGGTATACATAAACAAATCATTGAGGAAGCGGTCCCCTTCCGCTTTTTTAAATGCAAACAGAGGATTTTGTAGATTCCTATATTTTTTGCTTGGAATTTCTTTCCCATCCTTATCTTTTTCAAAATTTAGCGGAAAATAAGGATAATTATGTATATTGCACATTATTTGCTATAATAAGGGTTGATTCCCGCGTATAAACAGGCTTTCGGATGAGTGTGGTATCGTTTTTATCAGCTGCTCTCGAGAAGACGATAGGAGGAAGATTATGATTAAGGTTTATTGTTACAGCAGATGTTCTACTTGTAAGAAAGCCCTTAAATGGCTGGATGAAAATAAAATAGAGCATGAGATCATCGACATCAAAGCAGATCATCCGGACGAGAACACTCTGCGGGAGTATTATTCCATGAGCGGTCTGCCGCTCAAGCGTTTCTTTAACACAAGCGGAATTCCATATCGTGAGATGGGGCTTTCGAAGAAGCTGCCGGATATGAGTGAGGATGAACAGCTTGCACTCCTTGCGACGGACGGCATGCTGATCAAACGGCCGCTTCTTGTCGGAGATGATTTTGTACTGACAGGGTTTAAGGAAGCCGAGTGGATTGAGAAACTGAAATGATCCTTCAGGAGAATTGCCAGCGTGGATGGAAAATCTGTTGTGGTAAGCAATTGCTCAAAACATTATAATTATGGCCATAAGAGATGGCTTCGACTCAGAACGGGAAGTGGAGGGAACGGCTCTGCTTCCCGATTTTGATGGGATGATTTACGGAGGGAAATTTATAAATGGATGAGATGTTAAAGACAGACCGGAATCTGATCGTAGAGCTTCGGCACACGCTGCATGCACACCCGGAGCTTTCTGGAAAAGAAAATCATACAAAGCTGCTGCTGATGAATTTTATAAGAGAACATACAGGGCTTTCAGTGACCGATATGGGACGCTGGTTCTATGCGGTTTATGAGCCGAATTGCTCGGATCGTGAACCGCCTGTCGCCTTTCGGGCGGATATGGATGCGCTGCCGATGTCAGAAAGCCTTGATATTTCTTATACCTCAGTGGAGTCGGGTGTGTCTCACAAATGCGGACACGATGGTCATTCCGCTGCGCTTGCTGCACTGGCGTTGATGCTGGAAGATGACGAACGGATAACCAGACCGGTCTATTTAATTTTTCAGTCTGCTGAGGAGACCGGAGAGGGCGGTAAGGCCTGTGCCAGTTTTTTAAAGGGGAGGGGGATTCACGAGGTTTATGCTTTTCACAATCTGAGCGGATATCCGGAGAATGCAATCATGGTAAGGGATTGCCTTACGCAATATGCGTCGGCCGGTGTGAGGTTCCGTTTCACCGGCCGGCCGAGTCATGCCGGAACACCGGAGCGGGGGATAAATCCGGCCTCTGCGCTGGCGCATTTGGAAATCTATGCAGAACAGCTGATGGGAAAGAAAACGGATAGGGCAGGAGAAATATCATTGGGCGTGACCAGAGAAACATCATCGGACGACGGCGAAGAAAGAGCATCGGACGGAGAAGAGAGCCGTTTTGTTTTGATTACCACGGTGGGGATAAATGTCGGCAATGAGGATTTTGGTATTTCTCCGGGCGAGGGAAGTATCTGCTTCACGCTCCGGGCAGGAAGTGATGAGATCATGGAGAGCGTTGGAAAGGAACTTGTCAATGAGGCAAAGAGACTGGCGGAACTCCAGGGACTTACGGTTAATTTCTCGTTAACCGATGTCTTTCCGGCAACAGTTAATGACCCCAAGTGTGCGGCAAAAGTCCGAAAGGCTTCCGGGGAACTCGGACTCAGGGTGGTTCCCATGAATAAGCCCTGGAGGCCATCTGAGGATTTTGGCTGGTATCTGCATGAATGCCAGGGAGCCATGTTCTACGTGGGAAATGGCGAAGACTGGCCGGCGCCGCATCAGGGAGATTATGACTTCAATGACCGCATCCTGATGACAGCACCGGCAGTCTTCCTCAGACTAGCGGAAACCAGTTATAGATGATGATCAGTTAAAAGGGATTCCATTTCCGCAGCAGATTCTTTCATGCCTCTGCGGATCCATGTCTCAAGAAATCCGAATGTGCTGTAGGTGAAGAATGCCTTCGAATATGCGGCGATATCATTGTCGTCATCGGATGGGCCGAAGGCCATGAAAAATTCATCCTGCAGGAGATATAAAAGCCCTGCATTTTTCAGGGTCAGAAAAAATTCCTTGTGATACTCGGCTCTGTAAAAAAGCAGGGCATACAAATGCTTAGGATCCTTATTGTCGGCGGCTTCGGCCTCTTTTTTCCACTCCGCAAGATAGCCCCGGATTCTTTTTCTCAGAATATCTTCTTTAGATGTGAAGTTCCTA
>OMUU01000179.1 GCA_900314295.1 uncultured Lachnospiraceae bacterium
GGCTGAGGTGGTCCGGAACCCCAAATCCCATAGGAAAAGTGATTGAGGCTTTTTTTTAGGAAGGCTGGCTGTGCGGGGGTTTTTAAACCTGCTGCTCGGCGGCACACTGTTCGGAGGAAATTTTCTATGAAGAAAGGGGTCTTTATTGTGATTTGTATTTTGGGATTCCTCGTTTCTTTCGGAGGAGGAGTCGCTTCGAAGCTGTTCCTGAAACCGAAAGCTATGAAGAAGTATTCCGTCGATTTCACGGATCAAATCGGGTCTCTCAAGAAGGATCTGTCTTATGGAGATGGTGAGGCGAACAAATTTGATCTTTACCTTCCCAAGGACAACTCCAGGTCTGCATACGGACTTGTCGTGTATCTGCACGCAGGCGGATTTACCTCCGGAGATAAAAGCGGTGACGCAGGGATGCTTTCCTGGCTGTGTTCCAAGGGATATGTGGCGGCAGGGATCAACTATACACTGCGGACGGATACGAACACAGCAAGTGTCCTGTCTCAGTCAGAAGAGATTAAAGCAGCGGTTCCGAAAGTAATTGAGGCTGCAAAGGCAGCCGGTTATCCCATCGACAAGATGACCGTGGTCGGCGGCTCTGCCGGACATACGCTGGCTATGATTTATGCGTATCGCGACGGAGCCGACGCGCCGGTGCCCGTAGTGTTTACCTTCGGCGCCGTGGGGCCTTCCAGCTTTTATGCGCAGGACTGGGGAATTTTCGGCGTCGGAACGGATACGCAGCAGCAAAGAGAAGCAGGCGCGAGTCTGTTCAGTGTAATGAGCGGCAAAACAATTACTGCGGAAGATATCGCGGACGGCTCATATCTCGACAAAGTAAAGTCGATTGCCGCGGCAGAATGGGTGGCGCACAACCCGGTGCCGACTGTGGTGGCATATGGTGCTCATGACAGAGTGCAGCCGTTTGCCGCATCCAAGCGCCTGAAGAGGGCTCTGGAAGAAAACCATGTAGATTTTCAGTACTTTGAACTTCCTCACTCAGGACACGGGCTTCAGAACGACGATGCCATTTCAATCAAATGGATGGAAGCTGTAGAGGAATACCTGGACAAGTATATGCCGGTTCAATAAGATAATCGATTGAAACGGAATCGTTTATTGATTTGCATCCAAACGTTTGACTTATCATCCAAAACAGCTGGTGTTTGGACTAAAAGAAATATGATCGGAATAAATGAAATAAGGACATCGAAAATAGATGAACCTAGCTGAATGTGAATCTGTGGGACCCGTGTACGCTGTACATGTATGATATCAAGGCAGAGACGACCACGGAACTGTATGAATGGGATCATGTAAATATAGAAGGAGTAAGCCTGGCGGATTAAATCATTTTCCGTGATATTTTTTCAAAAGAAAAGCCGATTGTTCAAAAGAATATGGTGTCTGTTTATTATCGGACGGCAGGTCAGGCGTCAGGAGACGCGGCCGGTTGTCCGATTTTCTGTATTCTTTTACGGTCATGCCGAGCTTTTTGACGAACATCTGATTCAGGTATCGGCTGCTGGAGAATCCGGACTCGAGACAGATATCCGTAATATTGAGATTTGTGTGCCGCACAAGGTAGTAGGCACGCTGAAAACGGATATTTGCCAGGTATTCCTGGAAAGAAATGCCGAGATTGTCGCGGAAGTAGTGAGAGGCATAATAGGTGGAGATATGCTCCAGGTCCGCCAGGGTGTCCAAAGAAATCTGTTCCATATAATGTGCACCGATATAGTCGGTGAAATGATTGAGCCGTACCGTATTCAGCTCCATGGCATCCGCTTCTTTCTGGGTGATGATGGAGCAGCAGCTGTGGTCGAAAAGGCTGTACAGGACATCGAGAATCATGGAAGCACATTTGAGGTCATGAAAGGATTTTTCACTGAAGTACCAGTCGGCGCACGAAAACAGCCTGGAGAACAAGGTCTGGTGAAGCGGGCCGGAACCGTCCCGGATGACATTACAGTCGGTCCGGAGATAATGGAGTCTGGGGTTGATTGTTGTATAAAAGGCATCCTGAATCTGGAAGGCGAGAATCACCGCTTTTTTCCCGGGGCAGTGAAAGGAGTGCATCTGGTACCGGCTGATGATGTAGATATCATGTTGAACCAGGGAATAATGGGCATCCTCTATAAAGAGATCCATTTTTCCATCGAGAATTACACCGATTTCCATATCATCGTGGCCATGCGGCGTGCGGGAGATCATATCCACCAGAAAGACCTTCAGGTGGTTCATGATGCTGTGTTCCACTATTTCAACTTCTTTTTTCTGCTTCATATGGGCTCCTGCATGCATTGAGCAAGGAATGTAACGATTAACAGCAAGATTGTCATAATTACCATAACACAAAATGGTATAAAAAACAGTAGAAAGACAAAAACAAAAACACACAAAATGAAAGGATTGGAGGAAAAAATAATGGCAAAGTTTCAGTTTTCCGTAGGACCGTGGAATGTTCATTCAGGCGCGGACGCATACGGCCCGGCAACAAGATCGGAAATTGACCGTGATGAGAAGATCAGAAAGTTCGCAGAGATGGGTTTTTCTGCGATCCAGTTCCATGATGATGACGCGATTCCGAATATCAACCAGTATAATGAGGAGCAGATCAAGGAGAAGGCGAAAGAACTGAGAAAGTATCTGGACAGCCTGAATCTCAAGACGGAGTTTGTGGCTCCGCGTCTGTGGATGGATCCGCACACAAAGGACGGCGGCTTTACAAGTCCTTATGAGGAGGATTACGAATATGCAATGTGGAGAGCGTATCGCTCCATTGACATCGCCAATATTCTCGGTGCTCCGATGATTGTGCTGTGGCTTGCACGTGAAGGCACGCTCTGCGCGGAAAGCAAATCCCCGGTATGGGCGACCAACCGGCTGGTGGAATCGATTAACAAGATGCTTTCATATGATCCGAAGATCAAGGTCTGCATCGAGTCCAAGCCGAATGAGCCGATTGACCGGTCCTTCTGCGGAACTATGGGACATGTGATGGCGGTTTCCGCGGCAACAATTGATCCGTCCCGTGTCGGCGGCAACGTGGAGAGCGCGCACGCAATTCTGTCCGGTCTGGATCCGGCGAACGAAATGGGCTTTGCACTGGCCTTCCATAAGCTGTTCACCGTTCATCTGAATGACCAGAACAGCATCCGCTATGATCAGGACAAGTCCTTCGGCGTGGAGAACCTTCGTCAGGCTTTCAACCAGGTTAAGGTTCTGAAGGAAAACGGCTATGGCAACAACGGCGAATATGTCGGCCTTGATGTTAAGGCAATGCGCACCACACCGGATGAGAACAGCTATGAGCATCTGGCAAACAGCATGAAGATTTTCAAGGATCTGGAGGCTAAGGCAGAGCGCTTCGATTATGATTTCCAGAAGAAGTGTGTCGAGACCAGAAATTATGAGGCGCTGGAAATGTATGTCATGAATCTTCTGATGCATGATTGACGGAAGCTAAGGAAGAAGATCGTGTCGCCACTCTTGTTCGCAGGGGTGGCGTTTTCTGATCGACAGGTTTTGATAATTGTATCTGAGGGATGTGCGATGAAGAAAAAGGTGATCTGCGCGGGACATGTATGTATTGACATTACACCGGTGATTTCCGCGGAAAAGGCGGATCATATTGAGGAGGTGCTTCAGCCGGGGAAGCTTTTGAATGTGGGTCCGGCGGATATCTCTCTGGGAGGTTCTGTGTCAAATACAGGACTGGGTATGATGGTGCTGGGCAATGACGTTTCGCTTATGGGAAAGATCGGCAAGGATGCTTTCGGCGATATCGTCGCAGATATTTACGGGAAATACGGCGCGGTGGATGATCTGATCCGCCAGGAAGGGGACTCGACGTCTTATTCTGTGGTGCTTGCGATTCCCGGGATTGATCGGATTTTCCTGCACCATCCGGGTGCGAACAACACGTTTTGCGCAGAGGATATTCCGTGGGAAAAAGTGAAGGACGCAGCTCTTTTTCACTTCGGGTACCCGCCGCTGATGGCATCGATGTTTGCAAATGACGGGGCCGAGCTTGTAAAGATCATGAAAATGGCGCAGGAAGCAGGCACCGCGACTTCTCTGGATCTGGCCGCTGTGGACCCGGATTCCGAATCGAGCAGAGCTGACTGGCAGAAAATCCTGCGAAAGACGCTTCCATTTGTCGATTTCTTTGTTCCGAGCGTGGAGGAGCTTTGCTATATGCTGGATCGGGAACGATTCTGTGAATGGAAGAAAAGGGCGGCGGGCCGGGATGTCTGCGATGTGATCACGGTTGAGGACATCCGGCCACTGGCCGATACCTGTATGGAATACGGCTGTAAGGTACTCATGATAAAATGCGGTGCTCCGGGGATGTATCTTCGGACGGCGACAGAGGAGATCTTGAAAGAAATCACTCCGAAGATTGAACTGAATACAGAGATCTGGGCGAATCAGGATTTCTTCGAAAGGAGCTACAAGCCGGATCGTATCTTGTCTGGAACCGGTGCCGGAGACACGAGTATTGCGGCGTTTCTGACCGCGGTATTGGAAGGAGATACACCGGAATGGGCCTTGCACTATGCGGCGGCCACCGGCGCTTCCTGTATCACGGAGCTGGACGCAATCAGTGGACTGAAGCCCTTGCCGGAGCTGAGAGCGAAGATAGAGGCCGGGTGGGAGAAGAATGATATATGTTTCTAATTGTCTCAGGAGGAGAGAGAAATGCTTGCAAATCTGAATGATGTTTTATATCCGGCGAAGAAAAATCACTATGCGGTCGGGCTGTTTAACGCGGTGGATATTGAACTGGCCAGGGGGATTATTGCGGCGGCGGAGAGCACACAGTCGCCGGTGATCATGGGAACTGCCGAGGTGCTGTTTCCGTACGGACCTTTGGACGAAGTGTCCTATTACCTGCTTCCGATGGCGCGAAAAGCCAGTGTGCCGGTCGTTGTTCATCTGGACCACGGCCTGGACAAGGAGACATGCCTGAAGGCTCTTGATCTCGGATTCACATCGATTATGTACGACTGCTCAACCGATCCGTATGAGGTGAACGTGGAAAAAGTACGGGAGATGGCGGAGATTGCGCATCAGCGTGGCGCTACCATCGAAGGAGAGCTCGGACATGTAGGCGATAACGGAGACGGCACAGATCCGACTTTGTTCTACACGCAGCCGGAGATGGCAAAGGACTTTGTGGACAAAACCGGCATTGATGCGCTGGCAATCGCGGTGGGCAATGCTCACGGCGCGTACAAGCTGCCTCCGAAACTGGACTTCGAGAGAATCCGGACGATTGCGCATACGGTGGACGTTCCGCTGGTGCTTCATGGCGGCTCGGGACTGACAGATTATGATTTTAAGCGCGCGATTCAGGAAGGCATCAGCAAGGTGAATATTTTCACGGATATCAATGTCGCTGCAGTAGAGGGCGAATTTCGAAGATTCAACAGCATGGAAAAGGGCATCATCGATCTGATCCCGGCAGCGGTAGAGGCTGTGAAGCAGGAAGCTTCCAAAAAGATGACCCTGTTTGGGAGCTGTGGACACGCAAGTGACGGAAAGAGAGCTGCATTAGCACATCAGCATGCGGAGAAGGAGGCGGACATTGAGAAGATAACAAGACTTGTGATCGAAGCAATGCAAAACGATCAGAAATAAAAATAAATTCAGGCCCTCCCAAATATCTATGCAATCTGTATCCCAGGATACGGATTTCAAATCAGAAATGGCATATGCTGTATGCATACAGTTAGAATCAGAAGGGAGATTTGATTATGAGAGCTTATGTAGATCAGGATATGTGCATCGGATGCGGTCTTTGCGAGGGAACCTGCCCGGAGGTTTTCCGTATTAATGATGACGGAAAGGCAGAAGCCTATGCCGACACCACAGACGAGAACCGTGACGGAGTGCTTGAGGCGATCGACGGATGCCCGGTCGGCGCGATCCGTGAGGAGGAGTAATTCATGAGAAAGCATGTCAAGGGAAATGTCAGCTGGGTCGGATATCTGGACTGGGAGCTGGAGAGCTTTCACGGAGATGATTATTCCATCCTCAACGGATCCAGTCAGAATGCGTATCTGATTGAGGAGGAAAAAAACGTTCTGATCGATACGGTCTGGATCCCTCATCGCTTTGATTTTGTGGAAAATCTGAAGAAGGAGATTGATCTGAAGAAGATCGACTTTATCGTAGCCAATCACGGAGAATGCGACCACTCCGGTTCGCTTACGGCACTGATGGATGAGATCCCGGAGACACCGATCTACTGTACGGCCAATGCGGTAAAAAGCATTGAGGGACAGTACGGCAAGCGGGGCTGGAACTTCCATGTAGTGAAGACCGGAGACAGTATCGATATCGGAAACGGGAAAAAACTCGTTTTTGTTGAGATGAGGATGCTTCACTGGCCGGATTCCATGGCGACATTCCTGACCGGCGACAATATTCTGTTTTCGAATGACGCATTCGGTCAGCACTATGCGGTCGAGGAGCTTTTCAATGACAAGGCGGATCAATGCCTGCTGAATAAGGAAGCGATGAAGTATTTCGCCAACATCCTGAATCCGTTTGCTTCATTTGTAAGTCGTAAGCTGAAGGAGATCGAGGGATTCGGTCTGAGCATTGACATGATTGCTCCGTCACACGGCGCAATCTGGAGGGAGAATCCGCTGCAGATCGTAGAGAAATATGCCGCCTGGGCAGATGCTTATCAGGAGGATCAGGTGACCATCGCGTACGATACCATGTGGGAAGGAACGATGAAGATCGCCCACAGGATCGCGGAGGAAATTCACCGGCAAAGCCCGGAGACGGTGGTAAAGGTGTTCGATATCGCCAAATCCGATAAGAACGAGGTGATGACGGAGGTATTCAAGTCACGCGCGATTGCGGTCGGTTCACCGACGGTCGGCAACAGCTACCTTTCCAGCGTGGCCGGCTGGCTGGAGTTCCTGAGACAGCTCAAATTCAAAAATAAAAAGGCTGCCGCATTCGGATGCTACGGCTGGAGCGGCGAGAGCGTCAAGCTGCTGAAGGAGAAGCTTGCGGAGGCTGGTTTCGAGGTCATTGAGGAAAATATCCGGTCGCTATGGAATCCGGAGGAATCCGATTTCGCCGGAGTTCCCGCACTTGTAGCTTCACTGCTCGGCAATTAAGGCGTATTTCGCACAAAACAATCCGTAGCTTCTGCCGTCTGCGGCACAATGTATCGTAAAAATGTTCATTGTGAATGGTCTTTTGGATGATATTACGAGATCGCATTATATTGTTGTTTTGCAGCCGGGATGTACACGCATAGTGTATGTCCCGGCTGCATTTATTTACGCGAACAGTGAGCCACAGCCGAATGCGGAGCGCATTTTATCCCGTTGTGTATGTCCCGGATGCATTACGGTTAAGAGAGAAGCAGAGCTGGTATTCCCGGCGGGTGTGCGCTTTATTTGATATGTTCGGGTTTCCAGCTGAGGAGGCGGTCCCGGAAAGCGGTATATTTTTTCTCGGGGACAGGCAGAACAGCTCCGTCGGTCATCGTTATCTCGAAGCGCTTGAGGGAACGCACATACAGAGGATTGACCAGATAGCTGGCATGTGCGCGCAGGAGGGCGTTCGAGAAGCCTGTCTCATAATACCGGAGCGGTTCCATAGATTTATAGGTGCCGTCAAGGGCATGGATCAGGGAATGACGTCCGTTGTCTGTGCTCTCGATCCACAGGATCGTGGCGGAATTGAAAAAATATGTGACGATGTTCTCGCCCTTCCCGATTACGCTTCGGAAGGAAAGGCCGGAGTATCCGGTACCGGCGGCATCGATGTGGGATTCGGAGGCGGAGTCGGCGTAGACCTTCGGAAGCGTCGAACCTCCTTTGCGCGAGATGGATTCCTTTGCGGGGATTTCATCTCCGATGATGTTGGAGATGTGAATCATGTAAACCCGCGGGACAGGTTCCCGGACTCCTTCGGCGTTTTCTTCCCTGCGGCATCCCCAGGACATGTGGAGGCGCTGATGGTGACGGTCAACCTTGCCGTTTGGGAAGAATGTGTGGACGTCATATTCCAGCATGACCTCCAGATTGTTGGTCCCTGTGGAGACATTGCACTCCGTGATGTTTCCCATGGAAAAGGTCGGCCGCTGTTCCGCGGAAGCCCACGCGCGGATCATCGTCTCTCTGCCGCGCAGGACCTGCTCCTTTCGGGGTCCGAACCACAGCACATCCTCGGCGAGGCATTCAAAGAAAGGCTCGAGGTTGTTCTTATAATATTCGGTGATGATGTAGATCGATCGCTGAATCAGTTCCTGTCTTTTCATCAGATCTTTCCTCTTCTGTGCGGTCAGCAGTTCCGAGATCACTATAGCATCACGGGAAACTTCGTGTCATCTGTTTTCTCCCATAATTCCTGACAGCAGCACCGTTGTTGTTCATCCCCGACTATGTACTGTAAAATCATAGCCATTTTAGTGGCGGGTGATGTTGTTCCCCAACTATGTACGGCAAGGATTTTACAGTCCTGTTGCCTTTTGCAAGCAGGCGGTTAAAAAACGCGAAAAGATCATGTGACGATCGTGAAAAATACAGATATGAGGTATAATGTGTGAAGAGAAACCCTGCGGATAATGAACGATAGAGAGAAAGAGGTTGTTTCTGCGTATGGCTTTGTATGCGATTGGCGATTTGCATCTGCATTTTCAGTCTGAGCTGAAGGCGCCCGGGCAGCTGCATGACCGAGTATGGAAGAAGCACGAGGAAAAATTCAAGAAAAATTGCGCGCAGCTGATGACGGATGAGGATACGCTTGTTCTGGTCGGAGATCACAGCTGGGGAAAGAATCTTGCGCAATGTGAAGAGGATCTTCAGTATATCTGCGACCTTCCGGGCCGGAAGATTCTGACCCGCGGCAATCATGATATGTTCTGGGACGCAAAGAAAACCGGGCAGCTGAATGAAAGATATCAGCCGCAGCTAGCCTTTCTTCAGGATAATTATGAGACGTACCGGGACTATGCGCTTGTCGGGACAAAAGGATTTACTTTTGAGGGCCCGTTTTATGTGGACCGCCGAGGAAGAATCGCGGGATGGGACGAGGAGGCGGAGGAACATGCGAAGAAGCTGGTGGACCGGGAGCTGAAGCGTCTGAGAAAATCCTTTGAACTGGCGAAGGAAGACGGGTACCGGAAGTTTATCATGTTCCTTCATTACCCGCCGACCAATATTCTGGAGGATCGAAGCGGATTTACCGACATGGCGGAAGAATATGGAGCGGAGCAGGTGATATACGCGCACTGTCACGGAGAGAGCCGGTTCCACGACAGCATACAGGGAGAATATCGCGGCAGGCAGTATCATCTGGTCTCTGGTGATTTTCTCAGATGGAAGCCGCTGAAGATACTGGATCACGGTTCTGCTGAACGGCACGGTGCCTGCAGATCGGCTGTATGATCTGATCGGCATGAGCTACATGGCGACAGCGCCGACAAAGATAAAACAGATGAAAGTGCAGTGAAAAGATAGCCCGAGTCCCTTACATGCAGGGGACTCGGGCTATCTTCTGTCTGTGCGGTGAATTGCGGGGCGCACCCGACGGCGGTCATCCGGAAAAGGCGATGCCATTGAACATGTTTTCAATGGCGGTTCCGTTTACGGTCTGCGGATTAGCGGCGTTATTGTCGACGCGGATGCGGACGATCCGGTTGTCGGGCGTGAGGAAATCGACGGTGTCTGCCATATTGGTCCGATAATAATGAAGCGCGGTTCCGTGCGCTATCTCTGCCGGGCGGAAGGTCAGATCCTCCGGGGATCCGGACCGGTCGGAAGCTGTGTCGAGGGTGCGTGTATCGCGCAGCACAATGTCATTCTCCGATATGGGCGTTGAAGTATACCACGCGCTTCCGGGAACGGGAATTCCGTCATCGTCCAGCCGGAAGAGATTTGTGCAGGCAGTCGTTCCGAGAACCTGGGATCTTGTGGACAGGAGAAAACGGTCAGGGTTCAGAAGCACATGGCGGTAGAGTCCGCATGAATATTCCGCCGTCACGCCGATATCGCTGGAATAGCCATCTGCAGATATATCCGTCGATGACGGATTTTCGGAAGGCGCATAATTGGCTGAAGCTGTATCATCCGTAGAAGCGTTATCCGGAGACCAGACCATGTGCGGAGCGACGCCGTCGGAGGAGACGGAAGGAAGCTCATACAGGTGAACACTCTCCCAGTCATCCTCCTGGTGCGCATTGATGAGGAGAAAACGCCTTTCACCTTTCACGATCAGGTAATAATCCGGTGTGTAACGGCCCGGAAGCGCAAAGGTTCTGGTGCGATCATTTACCGTAACCGTCACATTTGTTGTTCCGGTATCATAGCCTTCGTCGGTCATGACAGGATCGGATCCAAGCTGAAAACTGCTGAAGCCGCGGCCGCTGTCGTCCGTGATGGACATCGGTACGTAATCCGGAACGGCAACAGCATAGCTGTCGTCCGTCTCCGGCACGAAAGCTGGATCGATGATGCCGGAGAGATGCGCATATCTGATGGAAGAAGCCTGGGCGCCGGACGCGTAGGCCGTGATATCCCCGGCGCTGAACCAGAAGGTGACACCCTTCGGGTCGAGCGTGAAGGAAAGCCCGCCATACGTGTCGGTATTGTTCATGATTTCGCGGATCATCGAGGCGGTATCTCTCGAATCTGTTGCCGGGAAAAGAATGAGATCAGGGTACTGATCTGTGAGTGCGAAGGCGATGAGGTCCGGCAATGCCTCCTTATTTGTGAAGACGTCTTCGATTTTCAGCTCGTCTCCGGTTGCGGGATCGTAATTGCATCCCTTGAGAACAACGCTGCCGTGCGCGCCATGGGCGTAGACGTCCGTAAGCGACAGGACACTCAATATTGCCGAGTCGGCGCGCTGCACATAGAGCTTTTCATAATTATGATAATATGGATCACTGCCTTGCGGTGCAGGCTCCTCATCCTCGCTCTGTGCCATGACCCGCAGATCTTCGACCGCGTTATCTGCATTTGTCGAAACATCGCGGTTCAGCCTGTCCGCCGCGTGGCTGAGCAGGGATTTCGCCGATGACGAGAGGTCGTTCGTGCCGGTCAGTGCGCTTCCGTAATTGGTCTCGTCAAAGGACAGCTGCTGATAGGAGGCATCGACCCAGGTCACATCCCCGTCCCAGACACCATTGAAGGTTGTCTGACAGATCAGCTGAAGATCCGAGACCGCTGCGGGGTTTACAGATGATGCAGAGACCGGATCCCGGACTGCTGCGGACGGTTTTCCCTTCCCGACGTCGGTGAAAGAAGAGGCAGTAATGGAAGACGCCGCCGGTACGGCTTCCGACGAGGAAGCAGACAGGGCTTGATGATTGTCTGTGGAGGAGGCATGTGCAGGCTGCAGATTTTTCGAGTCTGCGGCACTGCCGGCAGAAATGCCTGCTGGATCCTGCGCTGCGGTGCATCCTCCCATGAAAAAGGCAACGGCAAGCATGCCGGATGTTATGACGTAATACCATCTTCTCATTTCTGTCCCTCCTCCCGATTTACTCGTAATAATTGTGCGACAAATTACTTCCTATCCTTATTCTATCAGACCCCAACATAATTATGAAGGAAAAGATTTAGAAACGATAAGTAAATCAGGATTTATCAGGAACATTCCATTTTCTAATGGAAGAAGGAGCAGAAATGTGATGCCGGCACGATTATTACCGCACCATACTTATGGCGCAGATGACCAGTGATGCTGCCATGATCCGGTTGATCAGCTTGCGGTGTCTGTCAAAGAGGCTCTGCAGTTTTGAGCCGGCGAGAAGCCAGGCAAGATTGCAGACCGGTCCGATGAAGGGAAGCAGCAGGCCGACCAGAAGCAATGACAGAAGGTCCTGTCGGTAGGGCAGAACATATCCGGTGAAGATTGTCAGGCAGAAGATGATCACCTTGACATTGGTTGCCTGCAGGAGGAAACCGAACCAGAACGTTCCCTCCTGCAGGTGCAATTTTTTTGTGCTGTTTTGGATGTCGGTTCCCTTGTCGCGCAGGATATGGAAGGCCAGCCACAGAATATAGGCGGCACCGATGAAGGTGAAGTAGCGGATATATCTGCTGAAGGCGGTCCCGATAAGCCATGTGAGTACAGCGGAGATCATGGAAACTGTAAAATATCCGGCAAACAGGCCGCGCCACTGTTTTAAGGCCACGGATTTTCCATGGCGGATGGCAGTAGAAAGGGAGGAAATATTTGCCGGTCCCGGTGTGATCCCGGAGACGAAGCTATAGTACAAAAAGGAAAGCGTCAGGTTCATAAAGTTTGTCCCTTCATATTAGATTCCTAAAAATTGTTTTTTCATTCTGAAGATATCGGAGGAAGATGGAAATACCGCATCACTTCGTTCAGGAAGGTTTTTCCCACACGGTTCTGAAGATATCCTTTTTTCTGAATGTAGCCGAGTTCCATTCGGCTCTCACTTTCATTGTCGTCGCCCTGAAATGGCACGGCAATATAATCGCTGCCGTTGAGCTCTTCACAGATGATTCCGGAGCAGAGGGTATAGCCGTTCAGACCGACCATGAGATTCAGCATGGTGGCTCTGTCGGTGGCATGGATCATTCGCGGGTAATCGAGCTCGGTCAGGATTTCCTCAGCAAGGTAGGCAGAGGCGTCCGGACCCTGGTCAAAGGACAGGCAAGGATAATTTTTCAGCTCATCAAAGGTAATGAAGGCATTTGACGCAAGCGGATGTTTCTTCCATAAATATACATATGCAGAGGTATCGATGATATGGTTGAATTCGAGGCCGCCGTCATGGAGCAGCTTGGTCAGAATCTTCCTGTTGAAATCGGAAAGAAAGATGATGCCGACCTGACTTCTCATTTCTTTGACATTTTCTATGACGCGCGAGGTTTCTTCTTCGCGGATGGAAAAGTCGAAGGATTGCGTGCCAAACTGTTTCACGGTTTCTACAAAGGCCTTGTCTACAAAAGAGTAGTGTTGGGATGAGACCGAAAATTTCTGCTTCATGGTACTGATATCGGAGTATTTATCGCTGATCCATTCGTATTCCTGATAGAGCTGTCTTGCGTCATTTAGGAATTCCTGGCCCTCGCTTGTCAGGAAGACGCCCCGGCTTGTGCGGATGAAAATCGTGATTCCCACTTCCTTCTCTAGCTCGTGGATCGCCGCTGTAAGGGTAGGCTGCGCGACAAAGAGTTCCTCGGCCGCTTTATTCATGGATCCCTTCTCGGCTACGGTAATCACATATTTTATCTGCTGAAGCGTCATTTCGATCCCTCATTTCTCTTTTTTCTATCTCTTTTTTCTATAAGCTTTTCCAGTAAACTGTATAAGCTGCGGATTGCTCCGTGCTTCGCACTGCCGCAATCCTACAGGGACCGACTTCGTCGGTCTGTCGCGGCGTTCGCCCCACCGCATCACACAAAGTGTGTGCGCATCCGGCTTCTTTGCTATCAGAAATGATTATAGCATCGCCAGGGGTCTGCACCAGTATAGAAAATTTATGATCAGCTATAAATGGAGGTGATAACGGGCGATAAAGTAATAACACTTTAATTGGTGTAAGACCTTCGAATAAGACCTTCGAAAACGCAGAAAGGTTCATCGGATTTCTGTTCACGCACACCCTCGCAATTCGTAGCTGATATAGTTTGCGGCACAAGGCATCGTGCGAGCGTTTATAAAATAAGTTGATTACTGGCAATCACGTATAAGTAATTCATTATTTCCGCAGGTGATGTTATATTCCCAGTATTACGAAACGGGAACCATACATGGATAGAAGAGATGAAAAAAAGATGAGATTTAATACAAAGCTTCTTCACGGGGAGTCCGTAAAACAATATCCATATCATGCGACGATACCGCCGATCAGTCAGGTGACGGCCTTTCAATTTGATTCTGCAGAGGAGCAGGAAAAGGTTTTCACGCACAGGGCCCCGGGATATGCCTATTCAAGGGTAGGAAATCCGACGGTGGCAGCTTTTGAGCAGCGGATCAATGAGCTGGAGGGAGGCAACGCCGCGATCGCCTGTTCCTCGGGGATGTCGGCGATCGCCCTTGCGATGCTGAATATGCTTGCATCCGGAGATGAAGTCATTGCGGGCTCCGGACTGTACGGGGGGACGATTGATCTGTTTCGCGATCTGCGGAATTTCGGGATCGGTGTGAAATTCGTTCGTCATGTAACGCCTGAGGAGGTGGAACCCTTCATTAATGAGCGGACAAAGCTGATCTATGCCGAGGTGATTGGAAATCCGGGCCTGGATGTTCTGGATATCCGGGCGGTATCGGAACTGGCTCATTGCAGAGGCATTCCGCTGATGGTTGACGCGACGACGGCGACACCTTACCTGGTGCAGCCGCTGCGTCTCGGCGCGGACATTGTGATCCATTCGAGCTCCAAGTATATCAATGGCGGGGGGAATTCGATCAGCGGGGTGATTGTGGACGGAGCCTCCTTTAAATGGGACTTTCGGAGATATCCGGCGCTGTCTGATTTTTCCAGATACGGACCGCTTGCGTATACGATCCGGCTTCGGACAGATACGTGGGAGAATATGGGCTGCTGCCTGTCTCCGTTTCATGCTTTTATGAATGTCAACGGTCTGGAGACGCTTGGACTGAGGATGGAGCGGATCTGCTCGAATGCTGAAAAAATTGCCGGCGCGCTTTCGGAGCTGCCGGGAATTCAGGTGAATTATCCGCTGCTTCCGGATAATCCCTATCGGGAGCTTGCAATGAAGCAGTTTGGAGGAAGGGGCGGAGGAATCCTGACGTTCCGGGCCGGGTCCAGGGAGAAAGCCTTTCGGGTTTTAAATCATTTGAAATATATCGTGAAAGCCAGCAATATCGGTGATGTCCGGACGCTCGCGATTCATCCGGCTTCAACGCTGTATATCAACAGCGATGAGGAGAGACAGCATGCGGCGGGCGTCTATGAGGATACAATCCGGATCAGCACCGGGATTGAGGATGCAGAGGATCTGATTGAAGATCTGACGGAGGCGATTGTGGCGGCCGGATGAAAGCGGCGTCAGATCGGGGACAGCGGCAGTTCTGAAATAGCAGTCCATCAAGGTCAATAATATATTTTGAGAGAGAGGAAACATCATGAAAATTACAGTAGGCGGAGAGACAAGGGAAGTAAAGGATGGAATCACCATCCGTGAGCTGATCAAGGAAGAAAATGTGGAGACGCCTGAGTATGTATCGGTGTCTGTCAATGAAGAGTTTGCCCAGAAGGCGGATTTTGATACCTTCCAGCTGAAGGAAGGCGACCGGGTAGAGTTTCTGTACTTTATGGGAGGTGGATGCTGATGCCGTTTACGGATGAGCAGCTGGAGCGCTATTCCAGACATATTATTTTGAAGGAAATCGGTGTAAAGGGACAGAAAAAACTGATGAACGGTTCCGTGCTGATCATCGGCGCCGGCGGACTCGGAGCGCCTGCAGCTATGTATCTTGCGGCTGCCGGGGTGGGAAAAATCGGCATCGCGGATGCAGACAGCGTAGACCTTTCGAATCTGCAGCGGCAGATCATTCACACGACAGCGGATCTGGGAAAGCCGAAGGTTGAATCTGCGGCGGAAACCATGAAGGCGATCAATCCGGAGGTAGAGGTGGAAACCTATCACAAGTTCCTGACCAGCTCCAATATTCTGGATATTGTCAAAGACTATGATTTTGTGCTCGACGGGACGGATAATTTTCCGGCAAAGTTTCTGATCAACGACGCCTGTGTGATGGCCGATAAGCCGTTCTCCCATGCCGGTATTCTCCGGTTCAAGGGACAGCTGATGACGATTATTCCGCATGAGACGCCCTGCTATCGCTGCGTATTTAAGACAATGCCGCCGAAGGACGCGATTCCCTCCTGTAAGGAAGCGGGCGTCGTCGGCGCCATGGCCGGCGTGATCGGATCGCTTCAGGCACTGGAGGCCGTGAAATACCTTACGGGAGCGGGCGATCTGCTGACCGGGAAGCTGCTGACGTTCGACGCACTTCACAATAAGTTTCATACGATTGCGCTTCCGCCGAGAGGAAACGGGTGCGATGTATGTTCGGATCACCCGAAAATCACGGAGCTGATCGACTACGAGCAGCCGGCGTGCGCACTGAAATAATAGAAGAATAGATGCAGATGCCGGGTGATAAGCTGTCGGTGTGTCTGAATAAGAAACGAACAGGTCAGGAAGAGATAAAGGACAGTTATGAAGGTTACAATTCGAAAATCCGATTATGAGAGAATTCTGGAACACGCGAGAAGGGAGGCTCCGCTGGAGGCTTGTGGCCTCATTGCGGGGCAGGATCACGATGGAATCAGAGAAATCCGGAAGGTGTACATCCTTACCAATATCGATCACACAAGCGAGCATTTTTCCCTGGATCCCGGAGAGCAGCTTGCGGCAGTCATGGATATGCGGAAGGCCGGATTAAAGCCGCTTGGCAACTGGCATTCGCATCCGGCTTCTCCGTCGAGATCGTCTGAGGAGGATATCCGTCTTGCCTTTGACCACACGGCAAGTTATCTGATTCTGTCCCTGATGGATGACGCACATCCGGTTCTTCATTCGTTTCATGTGGAGAAGGGCGTGTCGGAAGCAGAGGAACTGGAGATTGTGCAGGGCTGACCTGCAGGAAAGGAAGTTTGTATGGCAGTAGATTACGCGGCCCTGAAAAAGGGCGGATGGATGAGACAGAAACAGAAAGGCAAGTTTGCGCTCCGGGTGCATGTGGTCGGAGGGACGCTGACCTCCGAGCAGCTCGACGGAATATATCGGGTAGCGGCGAAATACGGCAAAGGCTATGTCCACCTGACAGCCAGACAGTCGCTGGAGATTCCGTGGATGGATGAGAAGGACATTGAAGACATCAAGAAGGATCTGGCGGAATATGGCGTCTATCCCTCTGTCTGCGGGCCGAGGGTCAGAACAACGACGGCCTGCCAGGGAAGCGCGACCTGTCCGTCGGGATGCATCGATACACAGGAGCTTGCGAAAAAGATTGATGAGAGGTATTTCGCGAGAGAGCTCCCGGGAAAATTCAAGTTCGGAATTACAGGATGCCAGAACAACTGCCTGAAAACGGAGGAGAATGACATCGGTATCAAGGGCGGCCTGCGCGTGAAATGGCTCGAGGATAAGTGCATCTCCTGCGGCGTCTGTGTCAAGGCATGCCGGGAAAATGCGCTTTCCATGAAGGATGGAAGGATTGAGCTGGATCAGGATAAGTGCACATACTGCGGACGCTGCGCAAAGTCCTGTCCGGCGGATGCCTGGGAGACACACCCGGGGTATCTGGTATCCTGGGGCGGACTGTTCGGCAACCATATCCACAGAGGCAATGCGATCGTTCCCTTCTTTGAAGGAGAAGAGAGACTTTTCCGTCTGTGCGACGCAACGATCGATTTTTTTGCGGAGAATGGACAGCCGGGAGACCGGCTTCAGTTTGCCATTGAACGGTACGGACAGGAAAAATTCAACCGCATGATTCAGGATGTCTTTCAGGAGGAAGAGTGAAATGGCAGATGCGTATAAGATTGATGAGACGGTGGACATTACAAATGTCGTATGCCCGGTTACCTTTGTAAAGACGAAGGTGGCGCTGGAGGAACTGGATGACGGACAAATTCTTTCCGTTCATATGAAGGACGGGGAGCCGGTGCAGAATGTGCCGAGAAGCGTCAAGGAGGAAGGCCACCAGATTCTGAAGCTGATCGACAATGAAGACGGCACCTACGACCTGATTGTCAAAAAAGTCGGAGACTGAGGCTGGGATTCTGAAACCGGCACACGTCCACAGGAACCCGGATAGCGGCATTTAGCTATAAAAAAATATGGGAACTGGCGATTAGTAGCCGATATTAGCGCCCGCTCCTGATCTATTCTATAATCCGTTCCATAAAAGAATTGTAATGCGGCAAGATACGTTGTGTCAAAGATGCAGAAGTATCCGCGTGGCACGATGTGTGTGCAGATGTGGCTTACTGCTCGCGCATATTCAAACAATCGGAAGAGGAATCAGAATGGATCAGACAGGCGTTAATTTTTTATCCGGAGACATTACAGGTTATCGCAGGCAGCCGGGAGCGGCGGTTCTGCCGGAGCAGAAAAAGAGAACAGGGCTGGCGGTTCTGCTGCGCTCCATGCTGAAGATCGGTGTGATCGGGTTCGGCGGAGGCAGCGCCCTGATTCCTGTCATCGAGGAAGAAGTGGTCGATCGTCAGGGGATCCTGAGCCGGGAGGAGTACAACGAGGCGGTAGTCTCCGCCTGCGTGACACCGGGTGCGCTTCCGGTTGAGATCGCTGCAGGCGTCGGGAGAAAAAAAGCCGGGATAAAGGGAATGATTCTGGCGGCGCTTGCCATGGCGCTTCCGGGTGCGTTCCTCACCGTTTTTATTCTTGCGGCAGCCTCAAAATTCGAGGGAGCAGCGCTCAATTTCATTCAATACATTTCCATCGGCCTCGGAGGATTTATCTCCAGTCTTCTTGCCTCCTATGCGATCAAAAGCGCCGGAGAGGCCAGGAACTGCGGACGCAGAACGTATACGGCGTCTCTTCTGATCATGGCAGGCGTATTTCTCGTTACAGGCGGCAAGAGTCTGCTTCAGTTGTTCCATATCAAGGGCGCGGACCGTTTCATCCACCTCTCCACATTTCAGGTACTGATGTTATCCTTCCTGATCATGAGTGTACTTTACATAGGAAAAAAACTGAGACATCTTGCAAAAGCGGGGTACCGTTCGGGCCATGTATCTGCAAACGAGAAGAGAGCAGACAGAAAAGCGGTAGTTTCGATTTTGAAGGAGACATTCGCGTGGGTGATTTTTGCCGCACTCCTTGCCATTCCGGCTTTTTTCATCCTCGCCGGGGGACCGGTATATATATTCCGGGGATTTCTTTCTTCCCTGATGTCCTTCGGAGGCGGGGACGCCTATCTGTCCGTGGCGGACGGATTATTTGTAAATACAAAGATGGTATCCGGCAGTGATTTCTATGGACTGCTGGTCCCTGTAGCGAATGTCCTGCCGGGGTCTATTTTGTGCAAGATCCTGACAGGAACCGGTTATCTGATCGGATCGAAGGGCGGGTTTGTGCCGGGTATTGCGGGAGCCGTCGCCGGATTTGCCGTCAGTACGGCTGCATCGGGCATGGTATTCGGAATTGTGTACTGGATCTTCCGAACCTTTGAGAATGTATCCTTTTTCAAGATGGTGAGCAAGTGGATCCGCCCGATCATCAGCGGACTGCTCATCGGAGTCATTGTAACGATGCTGAAAACGTCTGCGGCAGCGGCAGCTGCACTCGGACACGGCAGCATGGCCGCAATCCTTCTCACTTTGGCGATCGCGGCGGCAAATCTTGTGCTTTCAGGGAGAAAGGCAGATCACACCCTTCTGCTTGTCGGATCGGCAGCGGCCGGTGCCATACTGCTGCTGTTTTGAGTTGGTCCGGGATCGGCCGGTGCATTACTTCTGCTGTTTTGAGCTCGAGAGGAAAGCAAATGTCAGAAAAAA
>OMUU01000178.1 GCA_900314295.1 uncultured Lachnospiraceae bacterium
ACAGTCCTGTTGCCATTCGCAAACTGGCTGTAACAAAGTTTTATCCTGTTTTTTGGAGCTGCGGAACTCCTCAGGCGCGAGCGCCTTCGTCAAACAGTCCTCGCTATCCACTTTTTGAAGAATTTACGGATAAAACTTTTAACAGCCAGTAATGCTCAGGCAAAGGTACTGTAAAATCTTAGCCGTTTCAGATGGCGCGTGAACAGTAACTCTTTGCATAATTCTGTTCTTGCAATTCGCCGGAAACGCTTGTCCCGCTCCCGGCGAGTCGGTATAATGAAAATGTTTCGGGTGCATTTACCCTGCACGGGCCTTAACGCCCTCGTGCCGTGTGGCACACCCGGCAGGATCCGATCACAGAACCGGTACTTTCATTTTTTACAGATATAATTAAAGGAGGATATTTCCCATGAGTGAAAAAGTTGTTCTTGCATATTCCGGAGGTCTGGATACGACAGCGTTGATTCCGTGGCTGAAGGAAAACTTCGGATATGAAATCATCTGCTGCTGCATCAACTGCGGACAGGAAGAGGAGCTGACCGACGACAATCTGAACGAAAGAGCGCTGAGCTCCGGAGCTTCCAAGCTCTACATCATTGATGTCATTGACGAATTCGCAGAGGACTACATCATGCCCTGCGTCAAAGCCGGTGCGGTCTATGAACACAGCTACCTGCTCGGAACCTCCATGGCGCGTCCGCTGATCGCGAAAAAGCTCGTCGAGGTTGCGCATAAGGAAGGCGCATCTGCGATCTGCCACGGTGCAACCGGAAAGGGAAATGACCAGATCCGTTTCGAGCTCGGAATCAAAGCGCTTGATCCGACGATAAAGATTATCGCTCCCTGGCGGATGACCGATGTGTGGAAGATGCAGTCCCGCGAAGACGAGATTCAGTACTGCAAGGACCACGGCATCGACCTCCCCTTCTCCATGGGCAAGGGCTACAGCCGTGACCGGAATCTGTGGCACATCAGCCACGAAGGTCTCGAGCTCGAGGATCCTTCTCAGGCGCCGAACTACGATAAGCTTCTGGTACTGAGCGTCACGCCGGAAAAGGCCCCGGACAAGGTCACCGACCTCACTCTGACCTTTGAAAAGGGTGTTCCGAAGGCACTGAATGGAAAGGAAATGAAGGTTGCCGAGATCATCGAGGAGCTGAATAAGCTCGGCGGCGCAAACGGAATCGGCATCATTGACATCGTCGAGAACCGTGTCGTCGGAATGAAGTCGCGCGGCGTCTATGAAACCCCCGGCGGAACGATCCTGATGGCCGCTCACGACCAGCTTGAAGAGCTCGTACTCGACCGCGAGACCATGGAGGCCAAGAAAAAGCTCGGAAGCCAGCTGGCTCAGATTGTTTACGAGGGAAAATGGTTTACCCCCCTTCGCGAGGCAATCGGCGCATTCGTTGAATCCACCCAGAATGTCGTTACCGGCGAGGTGAAGTTGAAGCTCTACAAGGGCAACATCATCCGCAACGGCACGACTTCCCCGTACAGCCTCTACAATTCCTCCCTTGCCTCCTTCACCACCGGAGATCTCTATGATCACAGCGATGCAAGCGGATTCATCAACCTCTTCGGACTTCCTCTGAAGGTACGCGCTCTTATGATGGAAGACGTCAAGAAACAGAGCAAAAATAAATAACAGAACGGGCGTTTTTGCCGTGCACAACCAAGGGGATTGCCGCTCCAACGGCAATCCCCCTTTTGACATTCTTAACATTAAATTTGCAAATATTCGTTATTTTTTGTGCAATTTTAGCATCCTCTGTGTTATAATTGATATATAAACACTTCGAAAAGACAGGCTGCCCGTCGCGAACCGCAAAGCTGCCCGCAGCTGAGACAGAAATGTTCGCAGACAGAAACATTCGCAGAGTGCAGGAACCTGATATCCCGCATCTGTAAGCGGAAAGGAGTATATCGTATGGACAAAAATTATGTCAAAATTCCGGCGGTTATGAATTCGAACGTATCTCTGAAGGTGATCCGGGGGCATTTTGCCACCTCACATTCACACATCAACTGTTTTTTTGATATCACAACCATGAAGACACGATGCAGCGAAGCGCATAACGTTGCATCCCTTCTCGCCATGCACTATTCCGTTGATACGCAGGTAGATACCATCATCTGCATGGACGGCACCGAGGTGATCGGCACCTATCTCGCCGAGGAGCTTACCAAATCCGGAATTCTCTCTATCAATGCGCATAAAACCATTTATGTTGTGTCTCCGGAATACGTCGCATCCGGACAGATCATTTTCCGTGACAACATGCAGATTGCACTTCGCGGCAAGCACGTACTCCTTCTTCTCGGTTCCATCACGACCGGCCGTTCTCTGGCGACGATTCTCGAGAGCGTCCGCTATTACGGCGCCACTGTAAGCGGCGCATGCGCGATCTTCAGTGCCGTAGACGAGGTCAAGGGCATCAAGGTTGCCGCCGCCTTCCACGCATCGGATGTACCGGAGTACGAATCCTACAAGACCAGCGACTGCCCGCTCTGTAAGAAAAAGGTTCCGATTGACGCTCTTGTAAACAGCTTCGGATATTCTCTTCTCTGACAGAAAAACCCATACCCTTCGATGCACTGCCAGGGTATGGGTTTTTTCCATTTTTCTGCTCGTTATTTCTGTCCCTTTGACTGCATCCACTTCTGGTATTCCTGATCCCTCGCGTCGAGGTACATTTCACGGAATATCTTCTTGCCGCATTCCGTACGGAAAATCTTTTTGTATGCGTTCTGGATTCCGATGGCGGAAGCCTTGTCCTCATACAGATTGACCAGAAAATCCGCCTCGACCAGAATCTGGTAATCCATCCCGTCTATTTCCGTGTAGGTGTGGTGATGGCCGATGAGATAACAGATCCGGTCGATCTCATCCTTTTCAAACCCGAGCTGTTCCAGAAGCGGCTCCGCCTCTCCCGGTCCGTATTGCTCCTGGAGCCTCCCATCGCTTCTTCCGCACAGGATCTCCGCCTTGTGAATCCCGATATCATGCACATAGGCGGCAGCCTCGAGAATCCTCTGTGTCTTTTCGTCAAGGCCCTCGCTTCTGCCGATAATCGCTGCAAATGCATGGACCTTGATCAGGTGCTGAATCCGCATAGGATCTCTCCGGTCGTAATCAATCATTGCCACACATAATCTGTCGAGCTTTTTTCTGCTGTCTGCCTCCATAAACCTGCCTCCTTTAAATCCTGTCGGAATTTCTTTCCTGAAAAAACAGCAGAAGCGCATCTCTGCGTCATTCTGCTGTCTGTATATTGCTCTCTTACAGCCTTGAAAAACCACATCCGTCCGCGTCCGTGTGATGGACGCAGACCGCTTTTCCAGGATTTCACTCTGCCGGTATCAGTTATCGATACTATAGTTCGGGGCCTCTTTGGTGATGTGAATATCATGCGGATGAGACTCCTTAAGCGCTGCGGAAGAAATCTTGATAAACTTTCCGGTCTCCTGCAGTGTCGGAATGTCCTTCGCCCCGCAATATCCCATACCGGAACGGAGACCACCGATCATCTGGAAAATCGTATCCTCGACAGATCCTCTGTATGCCACACGTCCTTCCACGCCTTCCGGAACAAGCTTTTTCGCGCCGGCCTGGAAATAGCGGTCCGCACTTCCGTGTGCCTGAGACATCGCTCCCATGGAACCCATGCCGCGGTATACCTTGTATTTTCTTCCCTGGAACAGCTCGAATTCACCCGGAGCCTCATCACATCCGGCGAACATGCTTCCCATCATGCAGACATTTCCGCCCGCTGCGATCGCCTTCACAATATCGCCTGAGAACTGGATACCGCCGTCCGCAATGATCGGCGTGCCGGTTTTCTTCGCTTCTTCATAGCAGTTCATGATCGCAGTAACCTGCGGAACACCGATGCCCGCAACGACACGGGTCGTGCAGATCGATCCTGGTCCGATTCCGACCTTGACACAGTCTGCTCCTGCCTCGATCAGGTCATGTGTAGCCTCGGCTGTCGCCACATTGCCCGCGATAACCTGAAGATCCGGATATGCCTCCTTGACCATGCGCAGGCACTTGAAGATGTTCGCAGAATGACCGTGAGCGGAATCGATAACCACACAGTCTACATGCGCCTTAACCAGCGCATCCACACGCGCGAGTACATCATCGGTTATGCCGATCGCAGCGCCGCAGAGAAGTCGCCCGTAAGCGTCCTTTGCCGCATTGGGGTATTTGATCTGTTTCTCGATATCCTTGATCGTGATCAGGCCTTTCAGATTGCCCTCCTCGTCGACGATCGGAAGCTTTTCCTTTCTCGCCTTGGCAAGAAGGCTCTTCGCCTCCTCGAGTGTAACACCCTCTTTTGCGGTGATCAGATTTTCAGAGGTCATGGATTCCCTGATCTTCTTGCTGAAATCGGTTTCAAAGAGAAGGTCACGGTTTGTGATAATTCCGACCAGCTTCTTGCCGACCGTGATCGGTACGCCTGAAATACGATACTTCGCCATCAGTGCGTTGGCATCCGCGAGCGTGTCATCCGGAGAAAGGTAGAACGGATCGGTGATAACGCCGTTTTCCGAACGTTTCACCTTATCAACCTCATCTGCCTGCTGTTCGATAGTCATGTTCTTGTGAATGATACCGATACCTCCCTGTCTGGCCATTGCGATCGCCATGCGATGCTCGGTAACCGTATCCATTCCTGCACTCATCATCGGGATATTCAATTTGATCTTCTTCGTGAGGTATGTGCTCAAATCCACCAGATTCGGGGTAACCGTGGAATACTGCGGTACCAAAAGCACATCATCAAATGTAATACCTTCTCCGATAATCTGTCCCATATACGTTCTTCCTTTCTTTTAGCTGATCAACACATAAGCAAATCGACATGCTGTAGACAGTGCCACCTACTATATAGAGCAGACTTCTGCAAGAAGCAGAAGTCTGTGACGAAACGAAATCATAGAAATGTATGAGAAAATCGCAAGCATATGTCTGCCGTCTGCACATGTTCTGAGTAATTGAAAAAAGTTTAGCAAACCGGAATCGGAAAGTCAATGCCTTGTGCGGACAAAAAGACTGCCTGCTGTCTGTGTTTTCTCAGTTTGTGAAGAAACGGCTGGGCGCGCGCATGCGCATATCCCTGAGCATATCCTCGGTAGGCGAGATGAGCACCTTCTGTCTTCCCTGGTTTGAGGAAATGACAAATGCCCACGCATTCTTCTCATCCTCCGGTGCTCCTGAGGTGTAATCGATCGACTTTACATTTTTGAAGTCGGAAAGATGATCCGATCCGACCGGCGCGATAACCTCCGCCTCACTCAGATCATAGGATGCTCCCTTCTTTCTGGTCTGCTTGGAAAAAATCCTGTCGATATCCAGCACACCGTTCACGTAGGAATATTCATATTCTACGCTCTGCCTGGGAATCAGCCATATATCGATTAGAATCAACGCGAAACCGGCGAGCAGAAATCCCGGATGCACGACAATTCCAAAAAAGAACATCAGAATGGTCAGCAGCACAAAGAAAACCTTAATGAAACGATTCTTCATCGTCGGCTGCACGGAAATCAGTTTTTCCTTAAATAGATCGCTCATAATTCCTTCTCCTGTCAGTCGATTTTTCAACTGCACTTATCATAGCATTTTTTCAAAGAAAAGTCAGCCCCGGCCGCATGATTCATCCGGCAGCCGACGAGGATATAACCGCGTTCCCTGCCGATGATGTGCTCACTGCCTCGAGGGAGGAGGAGGAAACGGAGGAACTGTTCACGCTCTCCGTTCCCTTCGTCCCGGTCTCTTTGCTGTCCGCGCTGTCGGAAACAGAAGAGGCATTCAGCGTATCCGTCAGGTTGGTATCCAGGAGCAATGTGTCCGCACTGTACAGAAACAGCACATCGGTGATTCCGTAGGACGTGATGGCGGTCTCGATATCGTCATAATAATATCTCGGATCTACCATGATAATATTCTGAAAATACGGATACAGAAACTGCATAAAGCTGTTCGCGTAGGAGTCCTTGAACACCAGCAGATTCCTGCCGTTATTTGCTGTCGTACGGATCTCCACCAGCGGATGATTCCCGCCGAAGAACACCTGGTACTGATCCTTTTCCTTCAGCTTCTCACTCACGAACATGGATGTGCTCTTTTCTCCTGTGTCCGGATACGTCACATAATATTCTACATCCGTACCGTCAGGCTGATAGATCTCAATCGAGTCCCGACTCGTATGGCGACCGCTTCTCGATGCAAGTGTTCCTTGAAAGGAGTCCGATACGGTATAGATCGAATTTTCCGTAATCGGCGTATCAATACCGAGCTGATTTGCCGCTCCGAGGAAAACCTCATAAGCGCCCAGGCTGGTCCAGTGATGATCCGTCTTATAGTAAATCTTCTGTTCTTTGTTCTTCTGCATCACGCCGATCGCATCTACTATCCCGATCCTGCTGTCCAGACCGTTCTCAAATCCCCGGATATCCGAGATCTGATCCTCCACCGGAGCATTCGACGGAAGCTTATCCGTAAGTATACTCGCCGCGTCCGGCACCATCAGAAAATTCATCTTCAGATCACTATGTCTACCGGCAAAAGCATTGATGGCAGCCTCTGTTCCAGATACCGTCTTCGCATCCGGCACAACCGGTTTGGAAAGAAGATATCCGTTCTTTCCAAAAAATACGTTCGAGGATTCACGATTTCCGAGAATTGCCGTTCCCAAAGACCGCAGATTCATCCACATATCCCTTCCGATAAACTGATCCGATTCATAGGAGTTAAAATCTCTGAAAAAATCTCCACTTCCCAGGGAGGACAATGACAATTTTGGCCGCTGCGCGAGGTTTCTGTTCTCGTCTGCGGAAAACTCCCGGCTCGGCACAACCAGATTCAGGACAAAGATAACCGCCACAGCTCCCAGAAAGATCCGTGTTAGCAGATCGTAAAAATACGCTTTTTTCTTCCCCTTTCGGAATCTCTGTTTCCTCGGAACCAGGCCGGAGATCCTCCGGAACGCCTCAGATTCCCGGATCGCCGAACGCCTTTCCCGATTTTCCGCATTTCTACTGCCGCCCCCCGCAATCCCTCTTCCTCCCAAGGTTACGGTTTCCGGTCTGTTCTTTTCTCTGGTCCCGGTATTTCCATTGCTGACCGCAGCTTTCGCCGCGCTTCTGTTCCTTCCGCCTTGCGCTGTCTTCTGTCTGCCTTCCGCCGTATTCCGGCTGCCGGCCCCCGTTTGCTGTCTGACCTTCCCTGTATTCCCGCTTTGCGCGTTTCCCGCAGCGGACCCTCGTCCCGCTGCCTCTCTTCCGGCATTGCGACCGGAGCTGTCCGGTCTCGTCTTCAGCCGGGATGGCAGATCATCCGGATAGACGGGTACCGGCTTTCTTTTTTTCGTATTATTCTCACTGTAATCCGTCATTATCGTTCACCTTTCAGAATCTGAAATACAGGAATGTAGAATATGTAGCTCCGACCATATTGGCTATACAGAAAAGCAGGAGGCCTACATGGAGTGCCACAGACACATACATCGCGTTCTTACTGCCCCTGTATACCAGAGCGTCGTGAAGCCTGGTCAGAAGCGGTCCACAGCAGATCACAGCAACAATCAGGAGAACCAGATTGCTTGTCAGATAATAGGCACTAGCTCTGTTTGCAAATCCGAGTCCGTCCGCTCCGAACATTTGTCCGATGTAGCGGAACGCTGCGCCGATCGAAGGTGTGAAGAAAAAGATCCATCCGATGAAAGCAATCAGATCCGTCAGGAAAACCCGAACCCATTTCGGGATTGACAGCCTTTTCTGCCCGATCGCGAATTTTTCCAAAATAACAAAGAAACCGTGATAGATTCCCCAGAACAGGAAATTCAGGGTATTTCCATGCCAGAGTCCCGTCAGAATCCAGACAACCGCAAGATTGCGGAATTGTTTTTCACGGGAACAGCGGTTTCCCCCCATCGGGATATAGACGTAATCCCGGAACCAGCGCCCCAGGGAGATATGCCACCTTCTCCAGAAATCCGTGACTCCATCGGAAAGATAAGGATAATCAAAGTTCTTCTCCATCCGGAATCCAAACATCTCGGCCAGGCCGATCGCCATATCGGAATATCCGCTGAAATCAAAATACAGCTCCAGCGAATAAAAAATCATGCCCAGCCAGGCAGTCAGTCCGGCCATTTGATGGAGACTGCTGATCTGATGAAAAGCTGTACTCAGATTATCCGCGAGCAGCACCTTCTTAAACAGACCTATGATAAACCGATGCATACCCGACGTAAAATATCTGTTCTTCGCCGTCTGCTGTGCAAGCTGCTCACGGAAATCCTTATACTGCATGATCGGTCCGGATATCAGCTTTGGAAAAAACAGGATGTAAAGCATCTCATCCAGAAGATCGCCGTCATCCTTAACCCTTCCGAAATAAATATCGAAAATATAGGAGAGCGCCGAGAACGTGTAAAAAGAGATGCCAACCGGAAGTGTCAGCCGGCTGTATTTGAAAATGCCAAGTACTGCGACATCCACAACCACCGCCGTAATTACAGCCGCCTTTCTCCTCATCCCGTCCCGGGCGTCTGCGGAAAGCATCCGAATCTCCTGTCCCGAAAGGTAGTTGAACAGGACCGAGAGAAGAAGAACCACAAGACTCGGCGCATCTCCCCAGACGTAAAACAATACGCTAAAGAGCAAAAGGGCCGCCTTGCGCCAGATGCTCTTTCCGGACGGTATCAGATGATAAACAAGAAGCGAAATCGGCAGAAATACGAATATAAAACTCAGTGTGCTAAAAGTCATATCACGGTCTCCCCCTTACAGAGCGTTCCCAAAAGCCTGCACGATTTCTGCCGCGTTTTCCGCCGAGGCAAACAGCGCATAGTTTCCCCGGATGGAAATTACGCTTTTCTCCAGCATGCCATACTGATACGTTCCATAACCGTTAAAATTGTTCATCTGTGTCTTTTTCCTTGACTCCATGGCCTTTTTCACTGCTTCCTGGTCATTTGTGTCTTTCATTTTCACCAGAAGAATCTCTTCGGCGCCCATGTTAGTTTTCGGATAATAAAGCCGGATCCCGTCATACTGTGCCAGATCCAGCCCATACAGCCGCCGGATCATCTGATTGGACCCCTCCTGCATTTTGGACATATCCGCATCCGCCGTCACGGCTCCCCACACCGTATCAAAACCAGCCTTGCTGATCCGGTTTCCCGTGAAGGAATGGACCAGAAACGCGACAAGCAATCCTACCAGAATCCACTTGACGATTTCCAGAACGCTCAGTCTCATACTCTTTATCTTCATAATCTATACCGAATTCCTTTTTGCCATTTTGCAATTTGCCCTATCAAAATTATACCCCACATCGCGATGCGCACCTAAATCGATCACGGACTCATGAAAGAGTCCCGACGCCCTCTGATGTCCCGGTAACGCTCTCCGATGCGGCCGAATCACCCGCCGAAGATGATACCACCTGCTCCGATCCCTGTTCTCCCGCCTGCTGTTCGTCATAGACACTCAGCATCATCTGCGTCGCCCAAAGCGGATAAAAGTCTTTCTGGACATGAATGGAATCCGGATCATAGAGGTCCTGATGCTCACGGACAAGGCCGTCGACATCGACCCAGCCGTAACCCTTTTCCTTCACCATCTTGTGAACCGCTTCGCTCCACTCCGGAATATTTCCCCACACCGGAGTAGAATTGATCGCCGCCTGCTGCGCCGGGATGATGGAATTAACAAAAATAGATGTATTAGGAAGCTTCTTGTGCAGTTCATCCAGAATCGAAGCATATTCCTTCACATAATCTTCCTTTGTGCTCCACAATCCGATGGAGATATCATTCAGTCCGTAGCACAGAAACAATGAGGTCGGGTTCAGCTGTACCAGCTCATCCTCGTGATCCAGGATATTAGCAATTGTATTGCCTGCCTCCGCCAGGACACGGGACTGCGGAAGAAATTCGTAGGTATAAAACCCCACCGCTCTCGAATCTCCCATGATCACGGAATCCCCGAACAAGCTCCACACGTCGATCGTCCCATCTTCCAGCTTCTTCTGCATTTCAGCACGTTCCGCCTTCATTTTTTCTTTTTTCTGTTCTGTCAGAACCTGCTCCACTTCTTTCGGGTCCTTGCTTTCCTGCGCTTTCAGAAACTCGATTCCCTTTGATATCTCAGCGTTTCTGCTTCCCCTGCCACTGCCGACCGCCGCTGCAATGACAGCAGCCGCAATCCCGATCACAAGAACCGTCGCAAGTATTCCGCGTCTGGAACGTCTCCCCCCGCCTCCGCGTAAATTCATAACCTCTTTCTCCTTCCACCAGCTACCATACATGCCACAATTAACCATGTGACAGTTTACTCAAACAATAATTATATCGGATACGATATGCAGAAATCGCATGAAAGTATTTCAATTTCGTTAAGTTTTCGTAATATCTTAACCGCAAGCCCCACAAAACACATATGTGTTTTATTATACCATATCCCCCGGCTTCTGCGGGTTCGGATTTCAACGTCGTTTTCGAATAGCTGTCTTCAAGGTTACCGTTCACTCACAACTATATTCGGCAAGGATTTTACAGTCCTGTCGCCATTCGCAAACTGGCTGCAACAAAGTTTTATCCTGTTTTTTGAGCTGCGGAACTCCTCAGGCGCGAGCGCCTTCGTCAAACAGTCCTCGCTATCCAATTTTTGAAGAATTTACGGATAAAACTTTTAACAGTCAATAATGCTCAGGCAAAGGTACTGTAAAATCTTAGCCGTTTCAGATGGCGCGTAAACAGTAACTCTTCAAGTGGATAGATTGCTCAAAAAAAGTCAAAGATTTCCGTCACTCTGACGGACCTTTTCCCCGTTCCATCCCCAATACGACGAAACCCGGCTCGAATAATTGGTGACAATACCGTAGCCAAAAAAAAGCCGATCCCTTATACTACTACCTATAGACAGAAGCAATTCATATTTGTTCCATTTCATTGTTTCTGATCATTCCGGTTGTATATCTGCAAATCCGGAGATCACGGAACAATTCTTTTGGGAATATTTATTTAAGGAGGACAGAACCATGTCTAGTTTAAGCCTGGAGCACATCGGCAAAAAATATCCGAACGGCTTTGAAGCCGTTAAGGACTTCAATCTTGATATCGCAGATAAGGAATTCATCATTTTTGTAGGACCTTCCGGCTGTGGAAAATCCACTACGCTTCGTATGATCGCCGGCCTTGAGGACATCACCTCCGGTACACTGAAAATCGGTGACAAGGTCATGAATGATGTAGATCCCAAGGACCGTGATATCGCCATGGTTTTCCAGAACTATGCTCTGTATCCGCATATGACGGTTTACGACAATATGGCCTTTGGTCTGAAGCTCCGCAAGGTTCCGAAGGACGAGATCGACAAGAAGGTTAGAGATGCTGCCAAGATCCTTGACCTTGAGCACCTGCTTGACCGTAAGCCGAAGGCTCTGTCCGGTGGTCAGAGACAGCGAGTAGCCATGGGCCGCGCCATCGTTCGTAATCCCCGTGTCTTCCTGATGGATGAGCCGCTCTCCAACCTGGACGCAAAGCTTCGTGTTCAGATGAGAACCGAGATTGCAAAGCTGCACGACAGACTGGGAGCAACCATTATCTATGTAACTCATGACCAGACAGAAGCTATGACCCTTGGTACCAGAATCGTCGTAATGAAGGAAGGTGTCGTTCAGCAGGTTGATACACCTCAGGTTCTCTATGATGAGCCGTGCAACCTGTTTGTAGCCGGATTCATCGGCTCTCCGCAGATGAACTTCCTTGACGCCGTTGTCGAGGAGAAGGCCGGAGCAATTCAGCTGAACTTCGCCGGACAGAGATTCACTCTTCCGGACAAGAAGGGCAAGGTACTGAAGGAGAAAGGCTATGTAGGAAAGACCGTTGTCGCAGGTATTCGTCCTGAGCATCTGTCCGACGATCCGGAAGTCATCGCCAAGAATCCTGGCGAAGTATTCTCCGCAAAGATCAATGTATATGAGCTTCTCGGCGCAGAAGTATTCCTGTACTTCGACTATGACAATACGGCAATGACCGCACGTGTAAACCCGAAGACGCCTGCAAGAACAGGTTCTGAGGTCAAATTCGCAATCGACATGGATAAGCTCCACGTATTCGACAAAGAAACCGAGCTTGCCATCGTTCACTGATTTCATCCTAATCCCTGCAAGCGTCAGGTACAGGATCACCCCGCAGATTTGCTTCTGCGGGGTGTTTTTTACGCGAACAGTGAGCCGCAGCCGAATGCAAAGTATTCGTGTTTTATCTCGCTACAGGCAACGCTGGCACTTGATTCAAGTATCGTATTATTTTAAAATAAAAATAACGTTTCCGCACCCCAATCTACGCACGAAATTGGCGGCAAGGAATCTAAGCATAAATCGCACACATAAGAAGGGGTTTTTATGATTAACAGCAGGATATTAAGCAAAGCCATACAGCAGCTTCAGGATATTACCGGAACTACCCTAACCCTGTATGAAAAAAACGGAACCAGAATCACAGGAGACATGAACATTGCCGACGACGATACCTCTGTCCGCGAGCTGATCCGTTCCGCCGCTGACAGTATGACAATCGGCAGCACCACCTACCTGAAAGTCTACGATGACGACATGCCTGTGTACTATCTGGCTGCAAGCGGGGGACAGAATCCGGAAATCACCGGCCGAGTTGCCGTAAGCGAGCTTCAGAATCTTCTCGCACTCTCCCACGAGCGAATGGACCGGAATCACTTCATTCAGAATGTTCTACTGGACAATCTCCTTGCTCCGGACATCCATTCCGAGGCAAGGAAGCTGAAAATCCGCGAAGATGTCAACCGTATCGTATATCTGACCGAAACCGATGAAAAGGACACCGATCTGGCACTGCAGACACTGAAAGCCATGTACACTGCCTCCGGCAATGAGTTTCTGACGATTGTCGATGCTTCCCATATTGCTGTCGTCTCAGAAGTCAACGGCCAGGAGGCTGCCGCAAAAGCTGCTCACACGCTCTCCGACATGCTCAACGCCGAAGCAATGATCCCGGTACGGGTTTCCTACGGTCTCCCAACCAATCTGCTCGATCATCTGTCCCAGTCGTATAAGGAGGCGCAGCTTGCCATCGACGTAGGACGTATCTTCTACCCGGACCTTCATGTAATCTCCTACAGCAACCTCGGTATCGGACGGCTCATTTTCCAGCTTCCGCACTCTCTCTGCGAGCTCTTCCTCCGTGAAACCTTTGACCACGATGTCTTTGCCGAGCTTGACGAAGAAACCCTGACGACGATACGCCAGTTCTTCGACAACAACCTGAACATCTCCGAGACCGCGCGTCAGCTCTACATCCACCGCAACACCCTGGTGTACCGCATTGAGAAGCTCCAGAAAACGACCGGTCTCGACATCCGCCGGTTTGATGAGGCCATGACCTTTAAGATCGCCATGATGGTCAATAACTATCTGAAAAACACACAGAAATAAGACATAAAAAGGCCTCCGGGATTTCTCCCGGAGGCTTATGGTTTTTCTAATGCCCGATAGGCCGATTACATCATGCCCATGCCCGGATTTCCGCCTGCCGGAGCAGCCGGAGCCGGCTCTTTGATGGTAGATACGGCAGCCTCGGTTGTAAGCAGTGAAGATGCAACGGATGTTGCGTTCTGCAGTGCACTTCTTGTAACCTTTGCCGGATCCAGAATGCCGGCTTCGATCATATCTACATACTCCTCCTTATAAGCGTCAAATCCAACGCCTACCTTGGACTCTCTTACCTTATCGATGATAACCGCGCCTTCCAGTCCTGCATTTGCAGCAATTGTCGCCAGCGGTGCTTCCAAAGCCTTCATGACGATCTTTGCTCCGGTCTTCTCATCACCCTCGAGAGTATCCACAAACTTTGCCAGCTCCTTAGATGCGTGTACATAAGCAGAACCGCCTCCGGCGATAACGCCCTCTTCGACAGCAGCTCTGGTAGCATTCAGAGCGTCCTCCATGCGGAGCTTTGCTTCCTTCATCTCGGTCTCGGTAGCTGCGCCGACACGGATAACCGCTACGCCGCCAGCAAGCTTTGCAAGTCTCTCCTGAAGCTTCTCACGATCAAAATCGGACTTTGTCTCGGCAATCTGAGCCTTGATCTGGGCGATACGGTTCTTGATTTCTTCCTTGTCGCCTGCGCCGTCAACGATCGTTGTCGTCTCCTTCTTAACCTGAACCGTCTTTGCCTTGCCGAGCATATCCATGGTAGCGTCCTTCAGCTCGATGCCGAGGTCGGAGGAAATTACCTGGCCGCCGGTCAGGATTGCGATATCCTGAAGCATCTCTTTTCTTCTGTCGCCGTAGCCCGGTGCTTTAACCGCGCATACCTTAAAGGTTCCACGAAGCTTGTTCACAATCAGGGTGGACAGTGCCTCGCCCTCGACATCCTCTGCGATAATCAGAAGGCTCGCGCTGGACTGTACGATCTGCTCAAGCAGCGGAAGAATATCCTGAATATTTCCGATCTTCTTGTCTGTGATCAGGATATAGGGGCTGTCCAGATCTGCTTCCATCTTCTCCATATCGGTTGCAAGATATGCAGAAACATAGCCTCTGTCGAACTGCATGCCCTTTACAAGATCAAGCTCTGTCTGCATGGTCTTGGATTCCTCGATGGTGATAACGCCATCGTTTGTCACCGACTCCATAGCATCTGCGACCATATTGCCGACAGCGTCATCTCCGGAAGAAACGGCAGCTACTCTTGCGATCTGACGCTTGCCGGTAACCTTCTCACTCATTTCCTTAATCAGCTCAACGGTCTTGTCGGTAGCCTTCTTCATGCCCTTTCTGAGGACAATCGGGTTTGCACCTGCCGCCAGGTTCTTCATTCCTTCATTCACCATTGCCTGCGCAAGAACGGTAGCGGTTGTCGTACCATCTCCGGCAACATCATTTGTCTTGGATGCGACCTCACGGATGAGCTGGGCACCCATATTTTCAAATCCGTCCTCAAGCTCGATTTCCTTCGCAATGGTAACACCGTCGTTTGTGATGGTCGGTGCGCCATAGGACTTATCCAGAACAACATTCCGTCCCTTCGGTCCCAGTGTAACCTTTACTGTATTCGCAAGCTTATCTACGCCAGCCTGAAGAGCGGTTCTGGCATCTGCGCCGTATTTAATTTCCTTAGCCATTGTACATTCCTCCTATATATGTCTGTTCTCTATCTATTATGAAGCCGGGCTTCCTGTCACTCTTCGATAATTGCAAGAATATCTTCCTGCTTCGATACGATGTATTCCTCGTCGTCCGCCTTAAAATGCGTTCCGGCATACTGAGCAAAAATCACCTTGTCGCCCGGCTTAACTTCCATTTTCACTTTATCGGTTCCCGGTCCTACCGCAATAACCGTTGCCTCCTGGGGCTTCTCCTGTGCAGCAGAAGTAAGAATGATACCAGATTTTGTCTTCTCCTCTGCTTCAACCTGTTTCAATACAACTCTGTCACCAAGTGGAACTAACTTCATAATCTTCAGCCTCCTTATTCGGATTATAATCTTTCACCAAATCCTGTATTTATTAGCACTCATTACATTCGAGTGCTACTCAACGATATTTATAATAGTTTCAAAAGCCCTTTTTCGCAAATCCGATTTCTATGCTGATATCGCCTTATTTCTTGTATATCCTTTTATTATCTCTGTTTTTCTCTCTAAATTGCTGTTTTATATTGGGCATAAAAAAGCCGCAGCTTTTTCCACTGCGGTTGTAACTGTATAAATCCGAAAAAATCCTGACCTCCGGGGAGCCTGCTCACCAGTGGGCAAGCACTCATTTCCGATCAGCCTTTTGCCTTCTTGGAGTTTTCCTGTGCTCTCTTTTCTTTAATCTCCGCCAGCTCGTCGAAGATGTAATCGTTCAGCACCTTAATGTAAGTTCCCTTCATTCCGCTTGATCTGGATTCAATAACGCCGGCGCTCTCAAATTTACGAAGTGCATTGACAATTACCGATCTTGTAATCCCTACGCGGTCTGCGATTTTACTTGCCACAAGGATACCCTCTGTGCCATCCAGCTCATCAAAGATATGAATGATCGCCTCCAGCTCCGAGAAGGATAAGGTACTGAACGCAGACTTCACCACCTGGATTTTGCGGTTTTCTTCTACATTCTCCTCATTCACGGAGCGCATCATCTCAAGTCCTACGACGGTGGTTCCGTACTCACTGACGATGATGTCATCGATATCGTACTGCGGCTTGTAACGGTACATGAATACCGTTCCGAGTCTCTCGCCCGCAATCTCGATCGGGTTAATAATTGCCGTATACCCTTCGTACTTCTCCCCTTCAAATCCAAGCGTATTCAGATTGACATTTTCCTGTGTGGAAAGTACATTCAGGAAACGGTCATTCAGCAGGGGATCCACATGCGTTCCAACCTCATCGGTAATCAGCTCGCTGATCTCGTCAACGCCGCTGCACGTGGATACACCGAGCACCTTGCCCTTCCGGCTGATCACGAGAATATTGGACTGAAGGCAGTCCACCAGCACATCGCAGATATCGTTGAATACAACCTTTGTTGAATTGTTGTTGTGAAGCAGTTTATTGATCTTTCTTGTTTTGTCCAGCAGCTGTACGCTCATTGCAATCTCCTTTCGTCTCTTGAAAATCTTCCTACCAGTCCCGACAACATATATAATCCAGACACAAATGATTCCGCCGATGTTGTTTCGTCAGGATATAATTAGAATAGTTACGAACATATGTACAGAACCTACTATTTAACTAGATGAATAGTAACACAGCTTTTTTCTGAAATCAATAACATCACCTACATTTTGTCGAAATGTTCGACTATTTTTGTATGGATTCACAAGAATGCATTTCGGAAATTTACGAAACATGTACTAAAACACCAACCGATATTCTTGAAATATCAGCCTTTTTTTATCGAAACTCCGATCCTGCGCTGAAATCTCGAGAACTCCTTACGAAAAAAATTACGAAAACAGGCCAAAAAAATCCCCTCTCTGCAAAAATGTCTGACAATGTAAGTCAAATATCTTCGCAGAGAGGGCATTTGCCATCCATGTGAAACAAAACGTCAGCTGTTCACCGCTTCTTTTGTCTCCGGTTTCTCAGCACCGGAGTCCTCGTTCTTCGGCTTTGGCATGATATAGCCGCATTCCTTGTCCGCGCATACCAGACGGCTTCCCTTTTCGAGCATGTAGCCGCCGCATTTCGGGCATCGGATATTCGAAGGCTTCTGCCAGGTCATGAAATCGCAGTCCGGGTTGTGCTCGCACCCGTAATAAATACGTCCCTTCCTGGTTTTCTTCAATAGCACCTCTCCCCCGCACTTGGGACATTTCACACCGATTTTTTCCAGATAAGGCTTCGTATTCCTGCATTCCGGAAAACCCGGGCAGGCAAGGAACTTTCCGTGGGGACCGTACTTGATTACCATATGCCGTCCACAGTTCTCGCAGATGACGTCGGTTACCTCATCCTCAATCTTCACCTTCTCCAGTTCCTTGTCAGCCTTCTGCACCGCCGCATCCAGGTCCGGCCAGAAATTGCGCACAACCGTCTTCCAGTCAATGGTTCCGTCCCCGATTGCGTCCAGGAGCTGTTCCATATTGGCAGTGAAATCGACGTTCACAATGCTCGGAAACGCCTCCTTCATCATGTCATTCACTGCTGTTCCAAGCTCTGTGATATAGAGGTTCTTCTTCTCGCGAGTGACGTAGTGGCGGGCGATGATCGTCGTGATCGTCGGCGCATACGTACTCGGCCGCCCGATTCCGAGTTCCTCGAGCGTCTTGACAAGAGATGCCTCGGTATAATGTGCGGGAGGCTGCGTAAAATGCTGCTCCTTGTCGAAGCGGATCAGATCGAGACCGCTGTCCTTTGTAAGTCCGCTCAGATGATCATCCTCGAGCTTTTTGTCGTCGTCCTGCGTATACACCGTCATAAATCCGGCGAATTTAATCCGGGACGACGAAGCGTGAAACACATACTTCCCACCGGTGATCTTCACCGTATTCGTCTCATAGCGGGCAGCGGCCATGCGGCTTGCCGCGAATCTCCGCCAGATCAGCTGGTAGAGGCGGAACTGATCACGAGAAAGGAACTCCTTCACGGATGAAGGCGTTCTTGTAATATCGGTCGGCCGGATCGCCTCGTGCGCGTCCTGCGCGTGCTTGTTCTTATTCTCGGTCGTGCTTCCGTCCGAGAGGAACTGCTCACCGTACTGTTCCCGAATGTACTCTCTCGCGGCCTGATCCGCCTCCGTAGAGATACGGGTGGAATCGGTACGCAGATACGAGATCAGTCCGACGCTTCCGCCCTTCTTCAGATCAATTCCCTCATACAGCTGCTGGGCGATCTGCATCGTCTTGTATGTGGACATATTCAGCGTCTTCGAGGCTTCCTGTTGGAGCGTACTTGTCGTAAAAGGCAGCGGAGCCTTCCGGCTTCTCTCAGAGGTCTTCAGCTCACTGACCTGATAACTCACGTCCTTCAGGCTGTCCAGAATACCCTGCAGCTGATCCTCGGAGGATATTTCGATTTTTCCCTGCTGATCTCCGTAAAAATGAGCCGTCAGCGGCTTCTTCTCTCCGCTCACCTTGAAATCCGCATCCAGCGTCCAGTATTCCTTCGGAATGAATGCATTGATTTCCTCTTCACGATCCGCAATGATCCGAAGCGCCACAGACTGCACGCGGCCTGCCGACAGCCCCCGCTTGATCTTTTTCCACAAAAGCGGACTGATTTCATATCCCACCATACGGTCGAGACAGCGTCTTGCCTGCTGCTCGTCTACAAGATTCATATCGATGTCTCTTGCATTCTTTAAGGAAGATTTTACCGCTGTCTTCGTAATCTCGTTAAACGTAATCCGGCGCATCTTCTTCGGATCCAGCCGAAGCGCTTTCGACAGATGCCAGGATATTGCCTCTCCTTCGCGATCGGGGTCGGTTGCAAGGTAGACCTTATCCGCTTTATCTGCCGCCTTGCGCAGCGAGGCGACCAGTTCTCCCTTGCCCCGGATCGTTATATATTTCGGTTCAAAGTCATGTTCCACGTCAATTCCAAGACTGCTTTTCGGTAAGTCCCTGACATGACCGTTCGAGGCCAGGACATTATAATTCTTCCCGAGAAATTTCTTGACAGTCTTTACTTTCGTCGGTGACTCAACAATCACTAGATAATTTGGCACGTAAACACCTCCATAAGCATTGCCAGCGCATTATGAGCGCTACGATTAGCACTATAACTCAAATAAATTAACCGTGCAAGCCCGAGTTGTCTTTCGCGCCTCGTAAATCGCGCCATCCTTTCTCCCGCTGTTGAAATGGCAGGAGCTTTTCCCGCACCTGTGCTCCAACCATACCGGCTGTCAAAAGCCTTCTTCAGCTCCTGACGGAATATTCCGCGCTTTTCAGCTTCTGCTGTAATATCCTGCCGGCCCCTCCCGGACATATCCGGAAAAGGTCAGCTGAACCAGAACGCTTGTGAGCCGCTCCGGATCCAGCCCGGTACGCTCCTGCAGCGCATCCAGATTCTGAGGATCATAGGAGAGCTTTCCAAAAACCCTTTGAAAATCCTCCGCGCCCTCATACTTTTCAGACAACTTTCGAAGAGATACGCCTTCCTCTCTTACAGCTTTTCCGCGTCCCTCAGATTCTGCACCCGAAAGTGCCGTCTGCTCTCCTCTTCTTTTCCCGTTCTTTCCTCCTTTCCCACCCATTGTCTCTCCACCTTTCTTCTCCGTTCTCCTTTCCTGCTCCGTGCTCTTTCCGCAAGAACCAATGCCCAGTTCCTCAAGAATAACCGCCGGCTCCCAGGCAATACCGGCTCCCTGTGCGATCAGCCGGTTGCATCCCCGGCTCAGCTCGTCCCGATTTCTTCCGGGAACTGCATAAATGCTTTTTCCTTGAGACAATGCATAATCCGCTGTGATCAGAGAACCGCTGCGCAGCTTTGCCTCTACCACCAGAACTACGTCGGCAAGCCCACTGATGATTCGATTCCGTATCGGAAAGTGCCATGCGGAAGGCCCGTCTCCAGGTTCAAATTCAGACAGAATTCCTCCTCCCTCCCGGATAATTCTTCTATATATATGGTAGCTTTCCTTTGGATAGCACACATCGACTCCGCATCCCAGCACCGCAAAGCCTCTGCCGCCCGCATGCAGTGCCCCGAGCAGCGCCCATGAGTCCACGCCGAACGCCATACCACTGATAATCTGTACTCCCTTTGCGGCCAGTTCTTCGCCGAAGCGAATCGCCTCAGACCTGCCATACGGGCTGCACATCCTGGCTCCGACAATCGCTACCGTCTTCTTCTCCGGATCCGGGAGATTCCCGATCACGTACAGCCCCAAAGGCATTCTCGGGTAGTTTCGCAGCTGCTCCGGATACTCCCGATCCTCACGCGCGACGTACCGGATTCGTCCCAGAATATCCGGATTCTGCTCCCGACAGAATCTCTCATTCGCGTCCCGCTGCTCACATTCTGCCCCACAACTTTCTGTTTCCTGACCGGATTTCCTTTTCCCGTCTTTATCATTCTGAGCCATCCTCATCCTCCCTCATACCTTTATGATGGCACGCGCATGATTGGCATCGTATGCTGTCCGGAGAAGCTGTCACTGCACCGGAGGCAAATCGCCTCGCTCATATGTGCATCACTGATCCGCTCAGCCCCCTCAAGATCCGCAATCGTGCGCGCCACCTTGATGACATGATGATAACCTCTGGCAGAAAGACCGAGCTTATCAAATGCCAGGCGTACCGTCAGTTCCGCTTCATCCGTCATTTCACAGTACCTCGCAATAGACGATGCTGTCAGCTCACTGTTAAAGGTTATCCCTGTTCCCCGGTATCGTTCTTTCTGAATATCGATCGCCTTCATAACTTTTTTCCTCATGCTGGCAGAGGAAACCTCACCCCTTCCTTTCTCCGTAAGCGATTCATAACTGACAGCCTGCACCTCACACTTCAGATCAATGCGGTCCATAAATGCCTTGCTCAGCTTCTTCTGGTAATCCATGACGTCTCTATGGGTGCAGATACAGCGATTCATGTCCGGAAAATATCCGCAGGGGCAGGGATTCGCCGCGGCAACCAGCAAAAAGGAAGCCGGATATACACAGGTCCCTCCCAGTCTGGAAATCGTGATCTCACGATTCTCCAAAGGCTGGCGAAGCATCTCCAGCGTCGCCGGTGTCATCTCCGGAATCTCATCCAGAAACAGAACGCCCCGGTGAGCCAGCGTCACTTCTCCGGGATGCGGATAGAATCCTCCGCCGCAGAGCGCTGTCGGCGTGATCGTATGATGCGGGGCTCGAAATGGTCTTCTTCGAATCATAGAGATTCCTCTCGGCATCAGACCAACAACGCTGTATATCTTCGAAACCTCCAGGCTTTCCTCCTCTGAGAGCGGTGGTAATATGGTAGGGATCCGCTCTGCCGTCATAGACTTTCCGGATCCCGGAGGGCCCGAGAGAAAGAGATTGTGAAAACCCGCCGCTGCGATCAGCGCCGCCCGCTTGACCGTCTTCTGACCGTGGATATCACTGAAATCTACCGTGTATCCCTCCTGTTCCGGAACCAGACCCTCCGGGTCCTGCGCTGGTATCCTTCCATGGCTGAACGCAATCAGTTCTGAGATACTTCTTACACCGATAACACGAATTCCTTCCACCGCGCTTCCCTCCGCCATATTATCCGTCGGAACAATGCACAGCTCACATCCGCTCTCTTTCGCGGCGATCACGCTGGGCAGTACCCCCGGTATCCTCTCAATCGTTCCGTCCAGATGCAGTTCTCCAATCACCATCGCCTTGCGCAGTGCGTCTTTCTCGATGTACCCCATTGCCTCAAGAACCGCCGCCGCGATCGGAAGATCAAATCTGGTTCCGTCTTTCCTGAGATCTCCCGGCGCAAGGTTGATCGTTATTCTCTTCGGGGCCAGAAGGATGCCGAGATTTCGAAATGCGGTGCGCACACGCTCCTGTGCCTCTCTGACCTGAGATGAGACACAGCCCACGATTGCGAAATAAGGCATGCCCTCGCTGACATCCGCCTCTACCATCACCGGAAGCGCCTCTACCCCGGAAATCGCCGATGAAATTACACTGCAAAACATACAGATTCCCTCCTCTCTGCCAACCATATGTATGAGGGTTTATCATAAGAAAAATTATGAAATGTTATGTGATAAAAGGTTTCGGTGTGAAAAAATTGCAATGTGATAATAAGATTTGTCCTGTGAAAAACGATTTGAATTATGATAAGGAATTTGCGTTGTGATAGAAGATTTACGTTATGATAGAAGATTTGCGTTGCGATAAAAGATTAAAATCGGTACCGGAAGTACCCGGTAAAACAGATATTGCATAAGAAATGCTATATATAAAGTAGCATAGACAATCCAGGCTGTAAACCCCAAATTATATCTCTTCGAACCCCGTCAGTAACTGTTGTTACTGTTTACGCACGACTAAAACGGCTAAGATTTTACCGTCCCTTTGCCTGAGCATTACTGGCTGTTAAAAGTTTTATCCGTAAATTCTTCATGAAGTGGATAGCGAGGACTGTTTGACGAAGGCGCTCGCGCCTGAGGAGTTCCGCAGCTCCAAAAAACAGGATAAAA
>OMUU01000177.1 GCA_900314295.1 uncultured Lachnospiraceae bacterium
AGCCGAATGCGAAGTATTCGTGTGCGGCGAGCGTCGCGATAGCGAGATAAAACTTGCGCAGCGCGTTTTATCTCGTATACGCGAACAGATGCTTGCAATTGTCTTATGCGAGTTGCCGACCGGATGGGGTCATACAATGCATTTGCGCGGGCAATTAGCCTTGCATTCTCCACAGTTTGAACACTTGTCGTAATGGATGACCGGAAATCCTCCGATCATTTCAATCGCCTGCTCGGGACAGGTCTTCACACATTTCTGGCAGGAGATGCAGCCGATCTTGCAGTTGTTCATGACGGGCTTGCCCTTCTCCGGATTGACGCAGCCGATGTGGGATACATAGTGATAAGGAACTTCGACGATGAGTCCCTTAGGGCATGCAGCCATACATTTCTTGCAGTCGACACAGAGCTCCTCGTCCACATGGGCGATTCCCTTCTGGATGGAGAGGGCGCCGAATTCGCATGCCTGCACACATTCGCCGAACCCGGTACAGCCAAAGCGGCAGGATTTGGGTCCTCCTGTCGGCGCAAACTTCACAGCCGAGCAGGACTTCGGTCCGGTGTAGACATAGTTTTCTGTAGTTCTTTCGCAGTCTCCGACACAGCGGACAAAAGCCACCTTCCGCTGTTCACTTCCCGCGGAGGTTCCCATGATGTCCGCGATTTTATCGGCAACAGGCTTCTGCCCTACCACACAGGAGTTGACAGGAGCGTTTCCGGACGCGATTGCCGCGGCCAGAGCGGCGCAGCCGGAAAATCCGCAGCCACCGCAGTTTGCTCCGGGCAGAACCTCGGCGATAGCCTGTTCCTTTTCATCGACAGGAACGGCAAAGGCTTTGCTGGCAAAGCTGAGGAAGATGCCTACGAATAAGCCGACACCGCCGACCATCAGCGTTGCGGCCAGAATAGTACTTGCAGTCATAATAATAACCTCCTTTACTCTTTACTTCAATGCCGAGAATCCGAAGAAAGCGATCGACATCAGAGCGGAGGTGACCATTACGATCGGGAATCCACGGAAGGATTCGGGAACATCGTTATTCACCATTTTTTCACGGATATTGGAAAGAATGATGATTGCAATCGTGTAACCGACAGCTGTGGCAAAACCGTAAACTGTACCGGTCAGAATGCTGTAATCCTTCTGGACATTGATCAGGGCCACACCGAGAACCGCGCAGTTTGTGGTGATCAGAGGAAGATAAATTCCGAGAGCGTCATACAGAGCCTTGGCAAATTTTTTCAGGAACATTTCAACAAACTGCACCAGGGCTGCGACAATCAGGATGAATACAATTGTCTTCAGATATTCCAGGCCGAACGGAACCAGAAGAAAATGGTACAGAATCCCGCAGACCAGACTGGAAAGCGTCAGAACGAAGGTCAATGCCATTCCCATACCTGCCGCGGTGTCGGACTTTTTGGACACGCCAAGAAACGAACAGATGCCGAGGAACTGGCTAAGGACTACGTTATTGATGAGGCAGGCATTGACAGCCAGTAAAAGTAATGTCATGACTTAGTCACCTCCTTTTTCTCGGATGACAGATCCGCCCCGTCAGCCTTTCGTGCAGGTGTTTCTGCGATTGCTTCGGCGACGGTTCCCTTGCTGCGGGCAATGGTCTGCGCGGGTGTTTCGGAACAGGATTCCGGCTTTTCGTCACAGATTCCAAGCTTCATGCAGCTCAGACAGTCTCCGCAGATTTTCTCGGTGGGGTCCCACTCCTTCTTCGGACGGCGTCCGGCGCCGATCTTCAGCTTGTTCATCACGGCGACGAGAAAGGCGTATACCAGAAAAGCTCCGGGGGCCAGGACAAAGATGTTTACGGGAACATATCCGGCCGGCATAACCCGCATACCGAACCAGGTGCCTGCACCGATAATCTCACGAACAGAGGCGATGCAGAAAATTGCAGCGGTAAAGCCTAATCCCATTCCAAGTCCGTCGAAGAAGGACGGAATCATAGGTTCCTTGCCGGCATACGCTTCGGCACGGCCCATGATGATGCAGTTTACGACGATCAGCGGAATGTAGATGCCCAGAGACGCGTAGAGCGCCGGCGTAAAGCCCTCCATAAGGAAGTCGACCATCGTTACGAAGGAAGCGATTACAACGATATATGCGGGCATTCGCATACGTTCCGGAATGATTTTTCGGAGCGCCGAAATAATCAGGTTCGAAAGTGCCAGAATGACTGTGGTGGAAAGTCCCATGCCGATTGCATTAATCGCCGAGGTTGTTGTCGCAAGGGTCGGACAGGTTCCGAGAACCAGCACAAATACCGGGTTTTCGACAAACAGTCCGTTCCAGAGACGCTCTGCCGGAGAGTTTTTCTTTAATTTCATGATGCACTGCCTCCCTCCAGATATTCCACTGCAGCCAGAGCACCGTTGACAGCCTTGGTTACAGCATTTGTCGTTACCGTGCAGCCGCTGATTGCGTCAATCTGATTGTCTGCACTTTTTCCGGTCTTGGTATACTCGATCTCCGTCTTGTCGCCAAGACTCAGATTGTTGAATTGATTCTTGAAGTCATCGTCTTTTGCCTTCATGCCCATTCCTGCGGTCTCCGAGATGGAGAGGAAGGAAATGCCGTTGATGGTAAGACTTCCTGCTTCATCTTCCGTGATACCGACCATGAGCTCGATCGCGCCGCCGTAGCCTTCATTATTCGTCGCGTCCACGACGTATCCGAGTTTCTTGCCGTCCTTGTCGTCCGCCTCGCTTATATCGCTGACCGACGTCTTGTCCAGTCCGGCTTTTTCGAGATATGTCTGAAAATTACTCGGATCAAAATCAGAGATTGTTTTAAAGCTGTCGGCGTTTTCAAAAACCTCCTTCTGAGAGGCGGCTTTCGCGGATGCCTCCTGGGCTGCAATCGGTCCGGCCGTTACTCCATGTACGACTCCGAGGAGAAGACCCGCAACCACGGTAATGACGGTAATGATAATCGTGTCATGAACGACGGATGTCTGTTTCTTGCTCATGCCTTTCCAGCCTCCTTCTGTCTCTTGTCTTTCCGGATGCCGAAGGCTCTCGGACGGGTGTAGTGCTCAATCAGCGGAACGATGCAGTTCGCCAGGATAATTGCGTAGGATACGCCCTCGGAGCTGTTGCCGATCATACGGTACAGCCATGTCATGACACCGAGAAAGACCGCGTAAATCACCTGTCCTTTTGGTGTGATCGGGGATGTGACATAATCGGTTGCCATAAACCAGGCGCCGAGCATGATTCCTCCGGCGCAGAGCTCCTCTGCCGTATATTCGAGGGGATTGCTGTATCCTCTTGCGGCAGCGGTGATCAGAACGAGAACGGCAAAGCTGCCGAGATACAGAACCGGAATTTTCCAGTCGATGATCTGCATCACAAGGAGGAAAATGCCTCCGGCTAAAAGGGCGATCGCAGAGGTCTCACCGATGACACCTTGAACATTTCCGAGGAACAGCGCTCCGAGATCGAAATGCGCGCCGGTCTTCAGGTAAGCGAGCGGCGTCGCTCCGGAAAGAGCATCTGTCGTGGAAGCAACCTTTGTAACCAGTGAGGTTATGCCGCGGCCGGCGGCATAGTTTGTCATTTCGCTGGAAAACGAAATGAGAAGAAAACATCTGGCGCCGAGAGCCGGATTCATGAAGTTCTGACCGAGACCGCCGAAAAACTGCTTGATTACAACAATTGCGAAAACAGAACCCACAACCGGAATCCACCAGGAAATCTGCGGCGGCATATTCATACCGATCAGAAGACCGGTGACGACTGCGGAGAGATCTCCGGTGGTAACGGGCTTCTTAAGAAGCCGTTCAAAGCAATACTCAGCGGCTACGGAAGAAGCCACAGAGATACACAGGATAAGAAGCGCATAAAACCCGAAATTCGCAACGCCGACGATGCATGCCGGAAGCAGCGCGAGGATCACGAACAACATGATCTTCCGAGTAGAAATACTGTCTCTTACATGAGGTGAGACAGAAACCTGATATTTTTCAGCCATTCTCCTGAACCTCCCTCATTTATTCTTTCGCTTATTGGCGAGTACCGTCTGACGCATCATGTTGATTTCCGCGGCCAGGGGGCGTTTTGCCGGGCAGGAATAACTGCAGGAGCCGCAGTTAACGCACTCCAGCCCATACCATTCCTCAAAGGATTTTGCATCGCTGTGTTCCGCGAAATCTGCCAGCTTGCAGGGAAGTAGTCTTGCCGGGCATCCCTTTACGCACCGCCCGCAGTTGATGCACGCCGAAGGCGTGGAACGCGAAACCTCATCCTTCAGGAAAGCTGTGATAGCGCCTGAGGTTTTGGTCACCGGGATATCCAGATCATAGAGGGCAAAGCCCATCATGGGTCCTCCGGAAATTACCTTTTCGGGCACGGATTTGAATCCGCCTTCGGCCTCGATGATTTCTGCGTAATTCATGCCGACCGGAACACGGAAATTCCTGGGATTGACAGGTGCGTCGCCCGAAACGGTGAAAACGCGGTCGATAACAGGCCTTCCGTATTTCACCGCGTCATAGACGGCAATCACCGTATCAATATTATCCACAACGCAGCCGGCATCGGCCGGGAGCATTCTGGAATTAACGAAGCGTCCGGTAATCGCGTTGATCAGGCATCGCTCCGCACCCTCCGGATATTTCGTTTTCATGACGGCAACACTTATTCTGCTTTTGCCGGATACTGCCTTCCGCATCGTCTCGATTGCTTTCGGCTTGTTGTCCTCGATACAGATGATTCCTTTACATTCCGGCTTGAAAAGCTTCAGGATTATTTCCAGGCCTCCGACTATTTTCTCCGGATACTCAATCATACACCTGTAATCCGAGGTAAGATAGGGCTCGCATTCTGAACCGTTCACGAGGATATGGTCCACAACAGACGGGTCCTTTGGTGAAAGCTTGACGGCTGTTGGGAAGCCTGCGCCGCCCATCCCGACGACTCCTCCCTCCCGGATTCTGTTCAGAATTTCTTCCCTCGACAAGGCATCCGGATCAGCCTCCTCAAAGCTGACGCATTCATACAGGTCATCGTTTTCAACGACGATGGCGTCGACATATCCTCCCGTGGCGTTTCTGCGCTTTTCGATTTTGCTTACCGTACCAGAGACGGATGCATGGATCGGTGCAGATACGAAGCCGCCCGCCTCGGCGATCTTCTGTCCGACAAGAACCCGGTCTCCCTTTGCTACGATCGGTTTCGCCGGAGCACCAATGTGCTGTGACAGCAGATAGACTAATTCTTTTCCGGGTTTTATGGCCTCAACCGGCTTTTCCGCAGACAATTCCTTGCCCTCATACGGATGCACACCGCCCTTAAAGGTAAATAATCCCATCTACCTATCCTCCTTCCTTTCTTTACAAATGACATACATATTATAATACAGCGAACAAAAAGTGGCAGTCCCTTTCCTGCTAAATCCGTGCATGTATCGAAAAAAATGCAGTACAGATGTCGATGTGATGAATGCTTGCGGCATCAGAAAAGACAGGCCATAATGTCGCCGGACGGCCTGTCTGTTGTTCAGTTGGATTCTGTATTTGCTTTATCTTTCATAATGATGCGCTTCCTCAAGCATCATGTCCTTAACCTTCATCAGGCGCACCTGGGTGCTTCGCTCATTCTCGTCAAGCTTCATGGTAATATAACGGATACCCTCTCTGGTTTCGGGAATGATAACATGTTCCAGAGCGTTCACTCTCCGCCTTGTCTTCTCGATCTCGGATGCCATCAGCTGACAGGATTTTTCAACCTCGGCAAGATGCAGCATATCCGGAAGAATGTCGGACAGTGACTGGACGGCACCGTCCAGATCACTGGAGGTATAGGCAAATCCATACGAGAAAATGTCGTTCTTATCATCGGTGCGGGTCCGGCATTGGAAAACCGGAAGGTCCACGCTCATTACATTTCTCGTGGATTCCTCCAGAGTGATCTCCTGCTTTGGCACCAGCATGGAAGTCCGCAGGATCTGCTCGGACATTCCGGCCTTTGCCAGGACAAAATCAGCATTGGCGCTCTGAATACCCTTTTCTACCTTAAGGCGGAGTTCCATATCCTCCCGAACCAGATCAAGAAACTGCCGCATCAGCTCGTCTCTTTTATCCTTCAGTAGACGGTGTCCTTTCAAAGCGGTCACAAGCTTTTTTTTCAATCGGGTGAGTTCCATTCTGGTAGGATTTACATGTGTTCCGGCCAATGTGTATTCTCCTCTCTTCGATGCTGCCCGAACTTCCGCGGTTCGGAATCAGCCGTCCCGCAAGCTCTTCATCAGGCTATGCTGTCGGAGGCAGTTTTGACTTCGTAATATTCGTCGAGCATAGCGTCCGGGATCCGTTTCAGCTCGGACCTCGGGAGCAGCCGCAGGAGCTTCCATCCGATCTCGAGCGTCTCTTCGATACTCCTGTTTACGCTATAGCCCTGAGACACATACTGCATTTCAAATGCATCCGCAAATCGGGCGTACAGCAGATCAATGTCGGTGAGCGCAGCTTCGCCGAGAATAGTCATCAGCTCCTTGGCGTCTTTTCCACGGGCATAGGCAGCGAAAAGCTGATTCATGGTTGCCGCGTGATCCCTTCTGGTTTTTCCCTCGCCGATTCCCTTATCCTTCAGTCGGGAAAGGGACGGAAGAACATCGACCGGCGGTTTGATACCTTTTCGGTAGAGCTCGCGGGAGAGAATGATCTGACCCTCTGTTATATAGCCGGTGAGGTCGGGGATCGGATGGGTCTTGTCATCTTCCGGCATGGTCAGAATCGGAATCAGAGTGATAGAACCGTTCTTTCCCCTCTGGCGTCCGGCGCGTTCATAGAGCTGTGCGAGATCCGTATACATATACCCCGGATACCCGCGGCGGCCCGGGACTTCCTTTCTTGCCGCGGACACCTCGCGCAGCGCATCCGCGTAGTTTGTGATATCCGTCATGATTACAAGGACATGCATATCCCTTTCAAAGGCAAGATACTCTGCTGCGGTGAGTGCCATCCGGGGAGTGGAAATCCGCTCTACCGCAGGATCGTTTGCAAGATTGATAAAGAGAACGGTCCGGTCAATGGCACCGGTCTCCCGGAAGGATTCCTCGAAGAAATGAGCCTCTTCGAAGGTGATACCCATGGCTGCGAACACGACGGCGAAGGGCTCATCGGTGCCCCGGACCTTTGCCTGACGGGCAATCTGGGCGGCAAGCTGCGAATGCGGCAGACCGGAGGCGGAAAAAATAGGCAGCTTCTGGCCTCTGACCAGAGTGTTCAAACCGTCAATCGCAGACACACCGGTCTGAATAAATTCCGATGGATAGGCGCGGGCGGCCGGGTTCATGGGAAGCCCATTGATGTCCATGCGTTTGTCGGGAAGAATTTCCGGTCCGCCGTCGATTGTGCGGCCCATTCCGTCGAATACTCTTCCAAGCATATCCTCAGAAACACCGAGTTCCATCGCCTTCCCGAGAAAACGTACCTTGCTGTTGGACAGATTGATGCCCGTTGAATTCTCGAAGAGCTGCACCAGGACATTGGAGCCGTCCACCTCCAGGACACGACACCTCCTGGTCTCGCCGTTTGCGAGTACAATCTCTCCCATTTCATTGTAGGTTACACCTTCGACGCCCTTGACCAGCATCAGAGGACCGGCGACCTCCTGAATTGTGCGATATTCTACTGCCATTCCGATCATTCCTCCTTTGCTGCAGCCTGCTCGGTTTCGGAAGCAAGTTCCGTAAGGATATCCTCATAGCTGCCGGTGATCGCTTTTTCATCGGTGTATTTGTAACGGCCGATCTGTTCCCGTACAGGCATCCGGACAAGCTCGTTGATATCCGCCCCCATTTCCAGCGCTCTGACGCTGTATTCATAGAAGGCATATACCAGCTTCATCATGTAATACTGCTTTTTCAGAGAGGTATAGGTGTCCGTCTCGTCGAAGGAATTCTGATGAAGGAAGTCCTCGCGGATGGATCTGGCTGCTTCCATTTTCAGTCGGTCTCCCGGAGAAAGAGCATCCATGCCGACCATTTTAACGATCTCGTTGAGAGACGCCTCGTCCTGAAGCAGGCTCATCAGCTTTTGCCGGAGATCCATCCAGTCCGATTCCACATTGCTGTCAAACCATTTTCCCATGGTATCCAGGTACAGGCTGTAGCTCGTAAGCCAGTTAATGGCGGGGAAATGGCGCTGATAGGCGAGATCTGCGTCCAGTGCCCAGAATACCTTGACAATGCGCAGCGTAGCCTGGGATACCGGTTCGGAAATATCACCGCCTGGCGGGGAAACCGCACCGATCGCGGAGAGCGCGCCCTCTCTTCCGTCGCTGCCCAGTGTGATGACATGACCCGCACGCTCATAAAACTGGGCCAGTCGAGAGCCGAGATAAGCCGGATAACCTTCCTCTCCCGGCATTTCCTCAAGACGGCCGGACATTTCACGAAGCGCTTCCGCCCACCGGGAGGTGGAATCCGCCATCAGCGCGACAGAATATCCCATATCGCGGAAATATTCGGCGATGGTGATTCCAGTATAAATGGATGCCTCACGCGCAGCCACAGGCATATCGGACGTATTTGCGATCAGTATGGTGCGCTGCATCAGGGATTCACCTGTTCTGGGATCGGTAAGCTCCGGGAACTCGTTCAATACGTCGGTCATCTCATTTCCACGCTCGCCGCAGCCGATGTAGACGACAATATCCGCGTCTGCCCATTTGGCCAGCTGATGTTGAATCACGGTTTTGCCGGAGCCGAAGGGGCCGGGAACCGCTGCTACACCGCCCTTGGCGATTGGAAAAAATGTGTCAATCACGCGCTGACCCGTGATCAGGGGCATCTCCGGCGGCAGCTTCTTTGCGTAAGGGCGCTCCTTACGCACCGGCCATTTTTGCATCAGTGTCAGATTAACATCGCCGGATTCGGTTTCCACCACGGCAACTGTGTCATCGAGGCAAAAGGAGCCGGAGTGAATCTCGCGGATTTTACCGCTGATGCCGTTCGGGACCATGATTCGATGTGTGACAACGGTCGTTTCCTTCACGGTACCGATGATGTCTCCTGCGGAGACTTTTTCTCCGGGCTTTGCGGAGGCGTTGAATTCCCATGCTTTTTCATGATCAAGCGCGGGAACCTCGACTCCTCTGGAAAGCAGGTTGCTGTGGGTGATCTCCATGATTTTATTCAGGGGACGCTGAATACCATCGTAAATCGACCCGATCAGGCCCGGACCCAGTTCCACAGACAGTGGTTCTCCCGTGGATTCAACCGGTTCGCCGGGACCAAGTCCCTGCGTCTCTTCATACACCTGGATGGAAGCCTGATCGCCGTGCATTTCGATAATTTCTCCGATCAGCCTTTCCTTGCTCACCCGCACGACATCGTACATATTGGCGTCGCGCATGCCTTCGGCGATTACCAGAGGACCGGCGACTTTTTTAATGGTACCTGTGCTCATTCTTTATGCTCCTTATATACATGATGTATCTGTCAGAAGGATGATTGCGGATCATCTTGTGCTCTGTGATCCGATGGGCGGTCATCTCAGTCGGAGAACAGGATATCGCTTCCAACCGCCTGCTCTACCGATTTCTTAACGGACGCTATACCCTCACCGGTATTGCCCCGAACGCCGGGAATCAGGATGATTGCCGGGGACGTCATGTTCCGGTATCGGTTGATTTCCCCTGCGAGGACGGCTGCGAGCTCCTCTGTAATATAAATGACGCCAAAGCCGTTTTCCGCAAGATTTCTCAGAATTCGCGAGCCTTCCTCGGCACTGTTATTCTTGATCGGGAATGTGGACAGACCGACAGCCGCAAAGCCGTAGATGCTGTCATAATCACCCATGACCGCTACTTTAACCATACATTTTCCTTATCCTTTTTCGAATATTTTCTTCCGAAAAACCGTTGGCCTTTGCCGTTAGAAGAATCCTTATCATTCGTATTTCATTTTCTCTCGCAAGATAGTACGCGATCAGTGGCCCGGCGGAGACACTGTTTCTCTTCTGAGGAAGAATCGCGTCGATGATCCGGTTGTCACACCATCTTTCAAACGCTGACGGAGAATCCTTCAGCGCTTCTGCGGCTTCTGCAAAACCATGACCGGTCAGGTAATCACGGAGAGATATCTCACCCGAAACAGCTGCAGCTGCGAGAATATCTGTATTCAGAGTGCGGCAGGGCGCCAGTGCCTCTTTGAGAAACTTAAGATCTTTACCGGTCTTCTGCGCGCGCACGGCTATTTTTATGTCTGTAACGGCAACGCAGGATTCTTCATATTCCTCAAGCAGCGGGATTCCGGATTCCCGGCCGGCCTTTTCACAGGCGTCCAGACATCCGCGGTCAATGATCAGGTCACATTTCTGTCCGTCCTGGGTACGCAGCATAGCTTCCTGCGCCCGCTGCGCCGTCTTTCGCATATGCTCTGGAAGCGCTGTATAATCTTTTTCGCGGAGGATTCTGCATACATCCTCTTTGCCGAACCCTTCTATATCATAATAAAGATGATCCGGCGGTTCCGCGGTGCACAGTTCCCGGATTCCGGCTTTCAGGTTGTGGTACAGCCGGGGAAAAGACAGGACGCGAAAAATTTCAGGATCTGCCTTGAGCTCTTTCATCAGATCTGCTGTTTTCTTCTCTTCCACTTCCAGCATGCGATTGCCGTCATCGTCTTCCAAGGAACCGTCTCCCCAGCCCCGGTCAGAGAGAGCATTCAGAATCTCCCGGCAGTCTTCCATCCCGGCCATCCGGCGAATATCGTCATCGGAGAGCAGGGACTTCTCTTTCACCCGGATCCTGGCAACTGCATATATATAATCCAGATCACGCATTTCATGTCTCCTGTCGGAATAAAATCTCATGCACCGTGTCCTGCAAAAGCTCGCGTTTCTCCTCAAAGAGTGATTTTAAGGAGCAGTTTTCGTCAATACCACCGTAGCGCAGAAGAAACCCGTTTTCAATTTCGGCTGGAACCGGAGAAATCCGGAGCGTTCCCCCCGCCTCCTGAGCCATGCGGTCGAGGCGGTCCTCAAAACCGGCAGGGAGTCTGTTCAGATCTCTTTCGCCAAACAATATCTCCCCGCTCTGGGCACGGATATTTCTGCGTATCAGGTTTTCCATCATTTTAAAATAGGGATCGTTGTCTTCTGTGGCAAGCTCTTCCCGGGCTTTTTCTATTATTTCCCGAATAATCGCCTGTTTCTCCGACAGGATAGCCTCCCGTGTTCTGTGTTCCGCCTGGGAATCGATGGACGCTGCATAGGCATCTGCGTCGCGGTCGGCTTTCTGCCTTCCCCGGCAAAGAATGTCATTGCGGTCCCTTTCTGCTTCGCGCAGAATCTGTTCCGCGTCGTTCTGTGCCTTTTGAACAAGAACGGCAGCTCGATCTTTCGCTTCCTGAAGGATGCTTCCGGTAATATTCTCTAATCCTGCCATATCTGTCTCCCCCCCCTGTGATTTTTCAATGTCCTGCATGCTCTGACGATGCAGGTATCTTCCGCCATCGCAAAGATCTCTCAGCATAGCGGATTTTCATGTGCGGTGCGACTGTTCAGTCGCGATGCGAAAACGCGTGAGCGCGACGGTCATGCGTCCGCACGGCAGCATCACATCAGATTCCGCTCACGGAAAGGATAGAGATTAGAAGAGCCAGGATGGCATAGGTCTCAACCATTGCAGGAAACAGCATGGCTTTTCCGAACTGATCCGGTTTCTTCGCTATAAGTCCGATAGAGGCTACAGAGGTTCTTCCCTGATGGTAAGCGGAGATCAGTCCCACAAGGGCGATCGGGAGACAGGCAAACAGATAAAGCATACCTGTCGCGGTATCCGCCACGGGATTGCCTCCGAGAATGCCGATGTTGGAAAGCGTAATGAAGGCAACCAGCAGACCGTAAATTCCCTGTGTGCCGGGCAGAAGCTGAAGCAGAAGAACCTTTGCAAACTGTTCCGGGTCCTCCGAAACCACTCCCGCCGCTGCCTGACCCGCGATCCCAACGCCCCAGGCAGATCCGATACCCGGCAGTGCTGTTGCCAGTGCCGCGCCCATGAGTGCAAATACCATTCCCATATTCATAGTTACTTTTCCTCCTTGATCTGGATGTATTTTGTCTTTGTCTGGAAAGGAGCGAAAGGTCTGCCCCCTGCCTCGTAGAACTTACCGAAGAATTCCACATACTGCAGTCGGTTGGTGTGAACATACGCCCCGAGTGCGTTGATGGCAATGTTGAGGGTGTGCCCCAGCAGGAATACCACGATGAAAATCAGTACCTTCCAGGGACCCGATCCGAACATGGAACCCATCATGTTAATAACGTTTGCGATGACACCGGTCGCAAGGCCCAGAGCCAGAAGTCTGGAATACGACAGAACATCGGAAAGCCAGCTTGTCACTCCGTAGAGATCATAGGCGCCCAGCGCGATGCGAATCGCCCAGTTCTTTCTGGATCGCCCGGACATCAGAAGAATGATCAGTGCTCCAATAGCCGCGCATATCCTGGAGGCGGCTGTTACTCCGCTGGAAAAGGAAAACGTCATTCGTGAGATAGAATGAAACAGGTCCGTCGGCAGAAGCATCAGAATCAATCCCGTCAGGAGCAGGTACCAGGACACAATGTCTGCAAAAAAACCAATGAGATCGTGATCCTTCAGCAGCTCAAATCCCTTGATTCCAAGACCCACATAGAGGTGAATGATTCCAAAGAAGAGGCACCAGATCAAAAGCCGCATCGGATTGCTGAGGGGAGCAAACCACAGAGGCTTCAGAACGGCCGTATCTTTTGGTACGCCCATCCAGGTATGCGCGATGACATCGATCGCATCTCCGAAAAATCCACCGTACATAAACCCCCAGAAGGTTGTAGATATTCCGCAGAAGAAGAACAGCTTGAGAAAGCGCTTCAACCCGCGGTCGAGATTCCGGCGTTTTCGTAACACAATACCGCAGATAAGAGCCATGACGATTCCATATCCGGCATCTGACAGCATCATTCCGAAGAAAATTACATAAAATACAGACATGATTGCCGTGGGATCAACCTTGCCGTGCTGCGGCAGGCCATAGGATTCCAGTACACCTTCTGCGGATTCGGCGAACCGGTTGTTTTTAAGGAGTGTCGGCTCGATTTCATCCTCTCTTTTTTCCTCGGCTTCTACATAAGCGTCATATTTCTCCGTCAGAAGCTGTGCGACACGCTCTGCCTGATCGGCCGGAATCCAACCCTCCAGAAAAAAAGCGTTCCTGCTGAGAGGAATATGACCGAGGATTCGGTATTTCTCTGCCCGGGTACGGTAATAATCCGCCATGAGCTGGAAGAAACTGCGCTCTTTTGCGTAGGAATCAATCTGTTTTTGCAGCTGGGCAATGAGCTGCTTCTGGTCGAGAATTTCTTTCTCACACCCGGAGATGACTTCTGAAGGAATCCCTGTAACCGGAAGTGAGGGCCGGACAAAACCGACTGCCCGCAGGCGGTCTTCTACGGCGCGTTCATCCCGCGAAAGGCAGATGACACACAGGCAGGTCATCTCGTTTTCCGCAGACACGATCTCGCAGGAAACAACGGGGGGTTCCGGCAGGTCGACGGAAAGAAGCGCAATAACATCCTGTGAGGTTCGAATCCCCGGCAGAGTTCCGATCAAAACAGCGGTTTTCCGGGTTCCGGTCATGCTCATCGGTATATCCAGATTCTTCCACGGTACGAGGCTCTCGATCAGGTTTTCATCTTTCTGTACGATTCCTCTGCATTCCTGTATTTTTCTTTCTGCTGACAGAATATCTGCCACCTCGACATTGTAATGATGGCGATTCCGGACAGCCTCGTCATAGATGGAGCGGTCCAAAGCCTTCTTCTCTGCAAAAAGTCCGCTGCGGCCTCCTCCGGAATACTGCTTGATAAGCGTGAGAGCATCTTCAAAACAGGCGGCCCTCTTTTCGTATTTGGCGCGTGCCGCCTGCGTATCCTTTTCCTTCAGATCACAGTTGTTTTCGAGATCCTCAAGGCGCATCTCCATGATGCCCATCGACTGCAATGTCTCAAGAATGGCCTTTCTGTTCCGGTTCAATGCGCAGATACCGAGTTTTTGCATTTTTACGATTGCCATTCAGATACCACCTTTGCATTTATCCGCCCAGCACGAGACGGATGACTGTCTGTATTGCCGCCTGTTCCTGTTCTGCCGTCTTTTGCCTCAGCCGGGAACGCTGTTGCACGGCCTCGGCGGCGGCCTCCTTCAGGCGATCTTCCCCTGCTTTCTTTGCTTTTTCCATCGTTTTGTCGTAATCAGCGGCAGCCTCCTTTTCTGCATCTTTTCGGATCTTGTCCGCATCGACGCCGGCCTGCCTCACGATGGATGCCGCTTGATTCCTCGCGTCCACGATCCGGGCGTCCGCCTCGGCCTCCGCATTTTTTACTTCCTGAATCGTTTCGGAGAGCATTCCATTACCCCCTTTCTTTTGGGATAAAACAAAGATACCATTGCCGTTCGGCATATATTACAATATCTTGCTTAATGTCAATGATATTTTTGGCATTATCAGGCATTTTCTAATCGATCTTGACATTATTATAGTCATATAGACCGTGTTTTTCAATTATTTGTTCAAATAATTTATATGATTATGACAAAACGGTTGCTCCGCACGCGCAAGTAAAACGGCTAAGATTTTACAGCCAGTTTGCGAATGGCAACAGGACTGTAAAATCCTTGCCGTACAAAGTTGTGAGTAAACAAAAGCACAAAACACGTTAGGGATTTGAAGTGACCAAAATACGTGCGATTGCAGTGCCTTTCAAAACCATATGGGGGTACAAGAATGGATGATCTGTGTCGATATTTCAGATTCAGACCTGTATAGATACGTGAAAATGAGAAGGGAGGGTATCGCGACGCTCACAAAAAAAAATGGGCTGTTCCGCTTTCTCGTCACGAAACAGCCCTTTTAATGAATTTCTAGAAGCTTCACTTTATAACCTCCTTTTCTTTATTCTGTTATATCATCAAGACTTCTTCCCTGGCTCCTGTATCCGAGAGGACTTTCACCCTTCATTCTCAGATATTATCCTCAGGATTTCTCCGCAGTTCCCGAATTCGCATTTCAATGCTGATTTTTGAATTCTTTCCTCCTCTGAATCACTCATCTTCTGCCTTCAGAAGCATTTTGCGTTCCTGGAATTATAATTTCTGCAACCTGCTGTGCGGGTTCACCATAAGCATCTACTCTTTGGAATTCATTCTCTTCCGAGAACCGTCCACTGGCAGTCCCGGGAAGGTTTCTCTTCTGTGGAGCTTCTGCAGTATCTTCTGTCAGGAACTCTTCAAAAGGAAGGGAAAAGGAAACTTTCGGTTCGGAAAGTCATCTTGTTGTTACCTATATAATACTGATAGATTTACAGTTTGTCAAGCATTATTTAAAAACGATAATGAATATATGTAATTTACAGAATATTCTGCGGCGAATAATAATACCGACACAACTCCGTAAAGATGCTTCTCATACTGCAAGAATTGTGTCGGTTTGCGTCCCAAGAGATAACTCTCGGATTAAATTATTCCGGCTTCCGGTTCTCGTCGTAATTGATATCGCAGATCTGATCGATCCGGATAAGCTCTTCATCGCTGAAGTCGGTGTGACCGATAATCTTCACATTGTCAACAATCTGTTCCGGCCGCGAGGCTCCGATCAGCACAGAGCAGACATGCTTATCCTTGAGGATCCATGCAAGTGCCATTTCGGCAAGCGTTTGCCCTCTTTCGCCGGCGAGCGCATGGAGCGCTGTGATCTGACCGAGCCTTTTCTCCGTGAGATCTGAAGCATGGAGAAACCTTCCGTCCTTGGCAATCCGGCTGTCCGCCGGTATACCGTTGAGGTACCGGTCCGTTAGCAGTCCCTGCGCAAGCGGGCTGAACGCAATGATTCCCATGCCGTTTTCATAGCAGAAATCCTTTACACCATCCTCCTCGATCGTGCGGTCTAAGATGGAATAACGGCGCTGATTGACGATAAGCGGCAGATGAATCTCTCTGGCAATTTCTATTGCACGTGCCGTATGTTCCTTATCGTAATTCGAAATACCGGCATAGAGTGCTTTCCCGCTTCTGACAATTTGATTCAGCGCGTCCATGGTCTCTTCCAAAGGGGTTTCCGGGTCCATTCTGTGATGGTAGAAAATATCTACATATTCGAGGCCGAGCCGCTTCAGACTCTGGTCGATGCTTGCTGTCAGATATTTCTTGCTCCCCCAGTTGCCGTAGGGGCCTTCCCACATATCATATCCTGCCTTTGTGGTGATGACCAGCTCATCGCGGTAGGGGATGAAATCCTCGCGCAGAATTCTGCCTGCATTTGCCTCGGCGCTCCCGTACACAGGGCCGTAATTATTGGCCAGATCAAATTGTGTGATGCCAAGATCAAACGCTGTCCGGCACATCGCCTTCATGTTGTCGTAATTGCCATTGCTTCCGAAGTTATGCCAGAAGCCAAGAGAGACAGCGGGAAATTTCAGTCCGCTGGCACCGACGTGGTTGTAAGTCATGCCAGAATATCTTCCCGGGTCCGCGATGTAAACATCCTTTTCCATTCTTCTTACCCCCTTCTATCCAAGGATGGATAAAATGCAACCAGCTCCCGGATTGCACCGAATCAAATAGGGATAACTGTGACGGTGTTTTTTCCGGTGAGACTGGTCGGGACAACCTGCCATAGAAAGATGATTTCTTCCTGATATACTCTAAATATTACGGCAGGTCTCCAGAATATACTGATACAGGGTCCGTACGGCAGGAGCCATTAAAGAGGGATTCAGACACGCCAGTCCGATCTCGCGGTAGGCATCCGGATCCATCCGGTATCGTCTCACGTTATAAGGAATATCATTCATGACGAGCTCGGGCATAATGCAGATGCCAAAGCCTTTTGCGACCATGACAACGGTAGAGAGATCATCCAGTACATGATAGTGGATCTGTGTGGAAAAATTATTCTGCCGCAGATAATTCTGAATGTCGGCGTCGGTGGACTCCCGCTGTGCTACAAAGTGATGATGGCTCATCTCCTCGATCCCGATGGTATCGCCCTTGGATTCCTTTTCAAAGTCGGCGGAGACGATGCACAGCAGAGGATCTCTGTAGAAAATCTCGATCGGTATATCCCCGGCGCTCGATGCGGAGAGGAAGCCGAAATCGACAATGCCGTTTTTGATCCAGTAGCGCACATCGTCATAGGTGCCCTCAAAGACCTCAATCCGGATCGCGGGATATTGCGCCTCAAAGGAACGGATGATATCCGGGATCCAATTGGTGCATGCGCTGGAGAAGCATCCGATCTTCACGGTTCCGGTTTTCAGTCCTTTATATTCCGCCACGATCTGTTGCAGTCGCTCATCGCTGTTCAACACCGAATTCACATAAGGGAGAATATGTTCCCCGTAATTCGTCAGAGTGACACCGGATTTGTTGCGGGTGAGCACCGCAAAACCGAGCTCTTTTTCCATTGCGGAGATCGAATGGCTGATTGCAGATGGCGTGAGGCCGAGTACGTCGGCTGCCTTGTGAAAGCTTCCCATTTCTGCAACGGTCTTGAATACCTGGTAAGTAAGTAATGTCATTTCATCTCTTCCCCTTTTGCGCCGATACGGATCTTCGATACACTGACCGGATAAACGGATCGCTCGATGCCGTTCACTGCCATACGGTATATTTATGTGCCCTTTAGCATAACATATTTTGGGGCGGGATGGAAGTTATGGCAAGGGTTTTAGTGGCGCATGAACCAGTAACCATCTGAGATATCGATGCCGACAGTCTGCAAATGACAGGATCAATACCTGGCGCATCTGTACTGCAGGTCCTCCCAGCGCTTGTCTACTTCGTCCTGGAAGATCTGAATCAGATGTTCATTCTCCGGTTTAAACAGATGGCGGAATCTTCCCTGCGGCTTTAGGAAATCCTCGATCGGAAGCTTATGCTTCGGCTCATAAGAGAGCTTCCAGACGCCGTGATCCACCTCAAAGAGCGGCCAGTAGCAGGTTTCAACCGCAAGACGGCAGATCTCCATGACGTCCTCTGTCGGGTATCTCCAGCCGCGCGGACAAGGTGTCATGACATTCAGGAAGGACGGGCCTTCCGTATAGATTCCTTTTTCTGCCTTCCGGTGGAGATCCTTGAAATCACGGGTCAGAGTGGTCTGTGCGGCATACGGCACATAGTGCTCGGCGATAATTGCGGTCAGATCCTTTCGGTATTGAACCTTGCCGGCGGATTTCTTTCCCGCGGGAGTAGTGGTGGTGTCCGCAAACATCGGCGTCGCGGAGGAGCGCTGAATGCCGGTATTCATGTAAGCACCGTTGTCATAGCACACGTACAGCATGTCATGGCCTCTCTCCATTGCGCCGGACAGGGACTGAAATCCGATGTCGTAGGTGCCGCCGTCGCCGCCGAAGGTGATGAACTTAAAGCGGTCGTCATCTCCGAGACGGCGTTTCCTTTTTAAGACCTTATAGGCCGTTTCGACGCCGGAAAGCGTTGCTCCGGCATTCTCAAACGCATTGTGGATGTAGCTGTCCTCCCAGGAAGTATATGGATACATGAAGGAGGACACTTCAAGACAGCCGGTAGCGTTTCCGATTACGGCGCGGTCCTCCGGTTTCAGTGCCCGGAGAACCGCACGGACGGCGATCGTCGCTCCGCAGCCGGCACACATTCTGTGACCGGGCGCAAGCCTCTCCGGCCTGGCAAGCATCGTTTTTAAACTGTAGTCATTACTCATTCTGATTATCTCCTGTGTGTGTGGTGGTTTTTCATATTCCGATGTCAGGTTTATCCGCGCAGGTTTACATATTTGTGCTGCTGTACAGGGGCGCCTTCCTCTACTGTCGCCCGAAGCTCAGAAAAGACTTCTTTTACGTGGTCTGTCGTAAAATCTCTCCCTCCGAGACCGTAGATGTAATTGACCGCCTCAAGGAACACCTGGTTTCGGTACAGCCCTGCCGTCACCTCGCTGCCGAGAGGCCCGCCGTTTCCGTTATAGCTCTCACACCGGTCCATGATCGCAACCGCCTTGCAGTTCCGAAGCGCATCCGCGATCTCCTTCTCCGGGAACGGACGGAAAACGCGAAGCTTCAGAACACCAACCTTCCATCCCTCCTCACGGAGTTCATCAACCGCTTCCTTCGCCGTACCCGCGGCGGATCCCATGATCAGCATGACGTAGTCTGCGTCGTCGGTCCGGTATTCTTCAAAAAAGCCGTATTTTCTTCCGGACATCTGTTCAAACTTCTCCGCGACCTCCAGGATGACCGCACGCGCGTTTTCCATGGCGGTTTCCTGGTTTTTCTTTGCCTCCATCTCATAGTTCGAAATAGAATACGGACCGACAGATACCGGCTTTCCGGGATTCAGCATGAACTCCTCCGGTTCGTAGGTCCCGGCAAACCTCTTCACGCTTTCGTCCTCCAGAAGACAAATGTTCTGCACCGCATGGCTGGTGATGAAGCCATCCTGACAGATCATCACGGGAAGATGGACTCTCGGGTCTTCCGCTATCGGAAAAGCCTGGATATAGTTGTCATAAACCTCCTGATTGTCTTCTGCGTAGATCTGAATCCACCCCGTATCTCTCGCTCCCATGCCGTCGGAATGGTCGCAGTTGATGTTAATCGGACCGGAAAGCGTCCGGTTCACCAGTGTAAGAACGATGGGGAGCCGGTTGGACGCTGCCAGGAGCAGTTCCTCCCACATCAGCGCCAGACCTGCGGAAGAGGTTGCTGTCATGGTGCGCGCTCCCGCCGCTTCCGAGCCAATGGCAGCGGACATCGCGGAATGCTCGCTCTCGACCGGGATAAAATCGGTGTCCATCTCTCCGTTTGCGATGTAGGTGGAGACCATCTGCGGAATTTCTGTGGACGGTGTTATGGGAAATGCCGGCATCACATCCGGCTCAACCTGCCGGATCGCGTAGGAGACCGCTTCGTTACCGGACATTCTCTCCTTAATTTCACGACTCCTGATAATTTCGAGATTACTCATGGTTCAATGCCCTCCTTCATGACAATCGCATCAAAGGGACAAACCTTTGCGCAGATGCCGCAGCCCTTACAGTGCAGATAGTCAAAATCCTGCCTTCTGCCGTCCCGAAAGGGAATCGCTCCGTCCGGGCAAACCGGACAGCACAGGAGACACTGCTTACAGTTTTCTGCAACATATACAGGTGTATTTGTCCTCCATTCGCCGGTGTTGAACGCTCTGGAGGTTCCGCCCGCGAAGATCTGCATGCCTTCAGTGAGCCCGCTTGCGGGCGTCTGTTCATTGATTTTTGATATATCGGTACGCATAAGAATCCTTTCCTGAAATCCGTAGCTTATACAGTTTGTGTCGCAATGGATATTATAAGTATTTCGCAGATATGAACGCTGTGCGGGATCAATCACCGACCGCTGTAAAGGCGTCTTCCAATGCCTGCATGTTGCCGTCGATGACCTCGGGCTTTTTCGCGAATTTATGCTGAAAGGACTCTCTCATGTTCGCGACAAAAGAATCCCTGTCCATGACGCGGCTGACGGCAACCGCTGCTGCCAGCATCGGCGTATTCGGGAAGTTCCTTCCGAGCGCCTTTTCTGAGATCGTCCTCGCGTCAACGGTAACCACTCTGCCCTGATAACCGTGCAGCAGCGGCCGGATCATAAATATTGGAATGTACCCGGATCGGCGTCCGGCTGATGCGGTTAAACGCGGTGATCGGCGCACCCATCCTCTCCGGTCCGTATTCCGGAAACCCCTGTACATACGCGCCGGTCTTGAAGCAGACATCTGCCAGAAGAAGCGCCGCCGTCTTGGCGCCCTGGCCGCCCCGACCATGCCATCTGATTTCAACTGTGTTCTTCATGAAAAGTCCTCTCCGAAACATGTTTGATATTGTTCAACTTGATGTTGATTTGCACTCAACTTTTACTATTATACAGAAAACAACAGAATTGTAAACGGTTTTCGTTTATCAAACTTCACGAGAGTGATGAAACTATTTCATTATTACGGCACAAGAAATGAGCAGCTCGCCGCATCGTACGTCGTATATGTAAGGATATCTGTAAAACGTATGATTGCGGCTGCGGCTCACTGTTCGCGTAAACGAGATAAAACACGTTGTGCGAGTTTTATCTCGCTATCGCGACGCTCGCCACACACAAATACTTTGCATTTGGCTGTGGCTCACTGTTCGCGTAAAAAAGGACCTCCGTGCGTCAATCTGCACAAAGGCCCCGGTAACAACGTCAAGAAAAAACAGGCATAACCCGTAATATTGCGGAAAACACATCAGCGCTCAAACGCGAAATAGACAATCACGGCTTCTGCGTCCCGGTGAATCCAGACACTTGTGTCCTCGCCGTTATCGCCTTCAAGCTTCCCCGGATAGCATCCGTATTCATGCCCCGGCTTTTCGGCCTTGCCTCTCGCGGGAGCATCCCCGAAGTCTCCTTTCTGAAATCGTGTCACGTAATTAATGATGCTCTGAAATTCGCTGCCGACGAAATAGATCTCGCGGATACCTGCGGACAGATAAATGGTCTCTCCGTTTATCGTTCCGTAATATGCGGTTCCGTACCCTTTTTTCTTTCCACTGATGTATTCCTTTAAATCGCTTAATTTCTCCATAGAGGGCACCTCCTTTTCACCCATTTTACCGCGGTTCGCGGCAAACGGCAACGTGAAAAGAACCGGAACAGGCATACCATCCGCCGCTTACATTACTGTTCACGCGCCACCTAAAACGGCTAAGATATTACAGTACCTTTGCCTGAGCATTACTGGCTGTTAAAAGTTTTATCCGTGAATTCTTCAAGAAATGGATTGCGAGGACTTTGCGATGAGCACTTAGCGGGCGCTTGCGGCCGCTTACGTGCGACGCATACAAATCCCTTGGCGAATGAAATGAGCCTAGTAGATTTGTAGTCTGACGAAGGCGCTTGCGCCTGAGGAGTTCCGCAGCTTCATAAAATCAGGATAAAACTTTGTTACAGCCAGTTTGCGAATGACAACAGGACTGTAAAATCCTTGCCGTACATAATTGTGAGTGAACAGTAACCCCAAAGACCATGCGGCACGATCCGAAGCAGGCAAACGATTGCGCTTTTCTCTCATGTGTATTATGATAACAGCAATATCACCTATCTGGCAAGGGAATAGAGATCATCCAATTGTTGATTTTTCTCATAATCAGAGATTTGTTCTATGCTTTTATCACCATTTTATACATATCACATCATGATCGCCATATTCTTTCGTACAGCATGCCGGTTCCTGCCGTCATCCACACACGAGGAACAATCCGTACCTTATTCAGTTTATGATATTGTATATTGCAGAAGTATTTACATGATTAACGAGGTATCCGACTATGAATGAAGAATTTAACCCGATTACCATCCCTTCCCTCTCCCTGAATGACGGGAATAGTATCCCCGTTCTGGGTCTGGGCGTATACAAGACAACAGAGGAAAAAGAAATGCATACCGCCGTGGACGCAGCTTACCGCTGTGGTTATCGTCTGTTCGACACTGCCTCTGTCTATGGCAACGAAGAGATCCTCGGAAACGCAATCCGGGACCTGGGAATTCCGAGGCAGGACATCTTTCTCACCTCTAAGGTCTGGAACAATGCACAGCGGCTCGGAGATGTCCCCGGCGCTTTCCATCGAACTATGAACCGGCTGGGAACCGATTACATCGACCTTTACCTGATTCACTGGCCCGTCCCGGGTTGTATCCGTCAGACATGGACCGAGCTGATCCATCTGAAGGAGGCCGGTCTTACCCGATCCATCGGTGTAAGCAATTTCACTCCGGCCCAGCTCGAATCTCTGGAAAGAGAAACCGGCGTCGTACCGGTTCTGAATCAGATTGAATGCCACCCTCTCTGGCGCCAGAAGGAAACCGTCGACTACTGCCAGAGCCACGGTATTCAGGTACAGGCCTACGCACCGCTCGCCCGCGGCGCGTATATGGACCGCGAGATCCTGCGCACAATTGGTGCGAGATACGGAAAGACGCCAGCGCAGGTCGGTCTGCGCTGGCTGATTCAGCGCGGAATCTCCGCAATTCCAAAATCCGTACATCCCTCCCGTATTGCCGAAAACGCCGCAATCTTTGACTTTTCCCTTACAGGCCCGGAAATGACCGCCATCGACGCCATGGATGAATGCCTGCGAACCGCCCATGTTCCCGAGGATCTTATCGATACAGAATGGGCAGTCCTGACCGACTGAAAGCAACCGGGTCCCCGCATCCGATTCTACCCGCAGCATTGGCGGACAACCATTGTAAGTCCCCCTCCCGGGGAAGACCGCCTTCCAACGAGATAAAACACGCCGCGCGAGTTTTATCTCGCTATCGCGGCGCTCGCTGCAGCCGAATACTTCGTATCCAGCTGCGGCTCACTGTTCGCGCGTGAAAAGGCCGCCATGCTTAACGCACGGCGGCCTCCACTCATTTCAGCTGTATCTTTTTATTCGTCCCACTCTTCGATCTCGTCCTTTCCGTCCCGCTGCATCAGCTCGTTTACACCGTCACGGGCGGATTTTCCCTGAAAGAGCACCTCATTCACTTCGTTCACAATCGGCATGTCGACATGATATTTTTCTGCGAGCATTTTTCCCGCTTTCGCGGAATAAACGCCCTCGACCACCTGATGTACTTCCTTCATCGCGTCTTCCATGCTGTACCCCTGCCCCATCAGATAGCCAGCTCTGCGGTTCCGGCTGTGAAGGCTCGCGCAGGTTACAATCAGGTCCCCGATTCCCGAAAGGCCATAGAGCGTTCTCATATGGATCCCCATCGCGCTTCCGAGTCTTGCAAGCTCCGCACTTCCTCTCGTGATCAGCGCAGCCTTCGTGTTGTCTCCGTATCCGAGTCCGTCCGCGATTCCCGCGGCAAGAGCCATCACATTCTTTAATGCCGCGCCAAGCTGAATTCCCTTCATATCTGAGCTTGTATACACACGGAATACCGGCGACATAAATACCGCCTGCACATACTCCGCAGTTTCCCTGCTGTGCGCTCCGGCAACGATTGCCGTCGGAAGGCCTTTTCCAACCTCCTCTGCATGACTGGGTCCCGAAAGAACAGCAACATTCGCCTGCGGAATTTCCTGCTCAACAATCTCACTCATCGTCATCAGAGAGCTCTCCTCGATTCCCTTTGCCACACTCACAATCAGTTGCCCCGGCCGCACGAGCGTGCTCATCTTCTGCGCCGTGCTCCGAACGGCAGGAGACGGTACCGCCAGCACAAGCAGATCCCTTCCGGTGCAGGCCTCTCCAAGATCCGTCGTGTAGCGCACAGAATCCGGAAGAACCACACCCGGCAGCTTGTCCGTGTTCTGGTGGTTCTTTTTATACATCTCCGTCTCTTCCTCCCGGTAAGACCAGAGAGTCATCTCGTGTCCGTTGTTGCATAAAAGCCAGGTAAGTGCCGTGCCCCAGCTTCCCGAACCGATTACACTGATTTTTGCCATAAACCCACCTCCCGAATATATGTCTCTTCCCGCCCGCAAAAATTACAATGAATGTCTTTGTCTGCCCGGCCGAACGTATCCCATCACTTGTCCGACTGATGACGATGGCTCAGATACGTCTTCCTCTCGCATCCGGCTGCAAGTCTCTTGATATTGCCCCGATGCTGAAACCACGCCAGACCGGTCAGGATCGCAACGATCACGCACATCTCGATAAGCCTGGGTGACGTCATCGGATAACGCCCCATTGCACTGAATACGCAGAGAAACACAAGGAACTCCGTGGACAGCGACAACGAGCTAAGCGATACATAATGCGTCACAAAAAAGATGGAGAAAAACAGCACCGTTCCCACCAGGATCATCGGCCAGTCTCCGAAGGCGATCACCATGCCCGCGGTCGCAGCGATTCCCTTGCCCCCTTTAAAATCCATATAAAACGGATAATCATGTCCGAGGATGACCCCCGCCGCCGTCCAGATCTTAAGGAGCGGAAAAAGTTCGGGATTCGAACTGCGGAAAATCAGCCAGGTCAAAACAACCGCAAGGATACACTTGGAAACATCTCCGGCCATCGTCATGAGCCCCGCCTTCGTCCCGAGTGTACGAAGCGCGTTCGTCGTTCCCGCATTGCCGCTTCCAAGCTTACGGATGTCGACACCATTCGCTTTTCCGATAAAATAAGAGGTCTGAAACAGACCGAAGCCGTATCCGATCAGCAGACAGCAAGCCCGTGCAAGCATTTCTCAGTTTTCCTCCTTATCCTGCCTCTCCCTGATAATAAAGCGAATCGCGGTTCCCCTGAATCCGAAGGCATCGCGCACCCGGTTCTCCAGATATCTCTGATAAGAAAAATGCATCAGCTTCTTCTCGTTCACAAAGATCACGAAGGTCGGCGGCTTAACCGCTACCTGTGTCATATAGAACACCTTCAGCCTCCGGCCCTTATCTGACGGCGGCTGCTGCATAGCCAGGGCCTCCGTCAGAATATCGTTCAGAACGCCTGTCTGCACGCGAAGCGTCTGCGAATCCAGAATCTCATCGATGGTATCAAAAAGCTTCGGAAGCCTCTGCCCGGTCTTCGCCGAAATAAAAATAATCTCCGCATAATACGCAAAGGAAAGGGTATTTCTGACCTTGTCCGTAAATTCCTTTACAGACTTGTCATCCTTCTCAATGGCATCCCACTTGTTCACTGCAACGATCAGGCCCTTGCCTCTCTCGTGGGCGATTCCCGCGATCTTCGCATCCTGCTCGGTGATTCCCTCTTTCGCATCGATGACGACCACCGCAATATCGCAGCGCTCTACGGCAGAAACGGTCCGGATGATACTGTACCGTTCCAGATCCTCCTTGATCTTGCTCTTTCTCCGGAGACCCGCCGTATCGATAAAGGTGTAATTCTTCCCATTCCGGGAAATGGCGGTATCAATGGCGTCTCTCGTGGTTCCCGCGATATCCGACACAATGACCCGGTTGTCTCCGAGCAGCTTATTGATGATGGAGGACTTGCCCACATTCGGCTTGCCCACCACAGCGATCTTCGGGTTCTCATCGTCCTCATCCGCCTCTGCCCCTTCCGGGAACTTTGTGATTACCGCGTCGAGCAGATCACCCAGTCCCAGCTTTCCCTCCGCGGAAATCGGGTACGGCTCGCCGATGCCAAGATTATAGAACTCATATACATCCATCTCCTGCGACTTGAAATTGTCTACCTTATTCACCGCAAGCACGATCGGCTTCCGGCTTTTGCGCAGCATGGTGGCCACCTGGAAATCCGCATCCGTCAGTCCCTGACGTACATCCGTCATGAAAATGATCACATCTGCGGTATCGATGGCAATCATTGCCTGCTCTCTCATCTGCGAAAGGATCACATCGCTGCTGTCCGGCTCGATACCGCCGGTATCAATCATCGTAAACTCATGGGAAAGCCAGCTCACGTCCGTATAGATCCGATCCCTGGTCACTCCCGGCGTATCCTTCACGATAGAGATTCTCTCTCCCGCCAGAGCATTAAATAATGTAGACTTCCCAACATTAGGCCGTCCCACAACTGCTACTATCGGTTTGCTCATACATCTGTCTCCTTTTATGTATACTGCCCTTCGTCTCTCCGAGAACCGCAAGGCAGAAGTCCTTTCCTGCCGGATCAACCACGGTGACGGGAACCTTTAATTCCATTATAACCTGTTCTACCGTGATGTCATCCAGAAAAACATTTTCCCCGGACCGCAGCATGTTGCACGGAATCAGGAGCTCTTCCCCGAGTTCCCTCCCCTTCAACTGACGGATCAAATCCGTCCCGGTGACGAGCCCGGAAACCGTGATTCTCTCACCGAAGAAATCGTTCCGGATCGGGACGATCTGCACGCGCACCTGCGGGTATTTCTCCCGGATCAGTCCGCACATCCTTTGGATGGTATCTGCCGGAAGCTTCCCCGTCGCAATCGTGAGATTCCGCACCCGGTCGTCTCCGCTGCGTTTCCTCAGTTCCGCTCTAACCTCTGTTTCCAGAAGCCTCAGCATACCGACCCCGTTTTCCAGCTGCAGATACCCGTCATACCGTTTCTCCTCCGGAATCTCTCTGCCCGCCAGGAGATACCACTCGTCCGATGCGTGTACAAAGTGTACGCCATACTCCGGATACAGCTTCTTCTGCCAGGCTTCGATACGATCGATTACCTCTGCCGCATCCTCTACGCTAAAGGGCTCCAGAGGATACAATCCGTCGCGAAACCTGGAAAGCCCTACCGGCACAACCGAAAGGCTCCGAAGCGCAGGCAGATACCCGGTCAGATCACGGATGGTCCGCTCCAGCTCCTCGCCGTCATTCAGATTCTTGCACAATACAATCTGACCATTCAGCTCGATTCCCGCGTCCGCCAGCCGTCTCACCTTTGGAAAAACATCCCCCGCGAAACGATTGTGAAGCATCTTCACTCGCAGCGCAGGATTCGTCGTTTGAAAGGAAATATTTATGGGTTCCATCCGGTAACGGATGATGCGGTCAATATCGTCGTCACTCATATTCGTCAAGGTGACATAGTTGCCCTGAAGGAAAGATAGCCTGGAGTCATCATCCTTGAAATAGAGCGTGTCCCGCATTCCCTTCGGCATCTGATCGATAAAGCAGAAAACGCAGTGGTTGCTGCAGGACTTGTAATCGTCCATCAGGCCGTTTTCAAACTCTACGCCCAAATCCTCATCCGGGTCCTTCTCAATTTCCAGTTCCCATTCCTCCCCGGATTTCTTCCGTATCAGTACCACAATGTAGCTGTCGCTGACCAGAAACCGGTAGTCGAAAATATCCTCAATTTCCTTTCCATTGATCTTCAGAATCTCATCGCCGGGCTCCATTTCCATCTCCTCGGCAATGCTCCCGGGTTTAATTTTCCTTATAATATGTGCGGTCTTTCCCATTTTTCATCCTCCGATCATCCTACAAATCATAACAAATCCGTTCTGAAAAAGCAACTTGACGGCAGAAGCAGGCATTGACACCCCATTTCTTCAATGCTAAGATGTGTCGTGTACGCCCGTATGAATCCATTATCCGCTATGGCGGAGCTGCTTTTCCGCGGATTTTACCGGGCATCCCGTTGAAAAAAATATCATACCGGAGGCTTTCATGGCTAATACAAAATATCTGGTGAATGCATCTGCAGTTGCGCCCCTCAAGCTGATCGCTCTGCCCGGATGCGAAGAAATGGCCAAGACCATCAACAAGTATCTGATTCAGTTCCGGCAGGAGATCTCCGCGCAGAACGCCGCGAAGAAGGATACCTACGGATATGCCACGGACAATTACATCATTGATGTCAATCTCCCCCGTTTCGGAAGCGGCGAAGGCAAGGGCGTCATCAATGAATCCATCCGGGGCGTTGACCTTTTCATCCTCGTTGATGTATGCAATTACAGCGTCACCTACAGCGAGTTCGGGAACATCAACCACATGAGCCCCGATGATCATTTCCAGAACCTGAAGCGTGTCATCGCCGCGGCAAACGGAAAGGCACACAGAATCAGCGTCATGATGCCGTTTCTGTACGAGGGCCGTCAGCATAAGCGCACCGGCAGAGAATCTCTCGACTGTGCACTTGCCCTGCAGGAGCTCGTGGACTACGGTGTGACAAACATTCTGACCTTTGACGCCCATGATCCGCGCGTGATGAATTCCATCCCGCTCCACGGCTTCGACAACTTCTTCCCGACCTATCAGTTCCTGAAAGCTCTGCTCAAGACAGAGTCCGATATCCAGATCTCCAATGATCACCTGATGATCATTTCCCCGGATGAGGGCGCCATGTCCAGAGCCATCTATTTCTCCAACGTCCTCGGCGTTGACATGGGTATGTTCTACAAACGCCGCGATTATTCACGAATTGTCAACGGAAAGAACCCGATCGTCGCTCATGAATTCCTGGGCGATTCCGTAGAAGGCAAGGACTGCATCGTCATCGATGATATGATCTCCTCCGGAGGCAGCATGCTCGATGTCGCCACACAGTTGAAGAGCCGTGGCGCACGCAATGTGTATGTCTGCTGTACCTTCGGTCTGTTCACAGACGGCCTCGCCAAATTCGATGAATACTACGAGAAGGGAATGATCAAGAAGGTTATCACCACCAACCTGATCTACCAGACGCCGGAGCTACTCTCCCGTCCGTGGTATTCCACCGCAAAGATGGGCAAGTACATGGCCAGCATCATCGACACGCTGAACCACGACGTATCCATCAACAAGGTTCGCGACAACACCTTGAAAATCAACAAGCTGCTCAAGCAGCACGGCTGCTGATTCAGAGCCCTTATATCATCTATCTCTGCCGTACAGCTGCCTTGTACGGCAGTTTTCATTTACACGAACAGTGAGCTGCAGCCGAATGCGAAGTATTCGGCTGCAGCGAGCGTCGCGATAGCGGGATAAAACTCGCACAGCGTGTTTTATCCCGTTTCTGTGAACAGTGAAAGTAATATGCCGCGAAACACCTGTATTTCAATTCAATATCTTCTCCGGTTCATGCCTCTATATTCCTCATAGGCAAACGCATTCACATGATGTCTCAGCCGGTCTCCCTCAATCGCTATCACATCAAACCTGCAGGGCATATCCATCGGAATCCTGTACTGCATCCGGAAATAATCCGCCGCACGGCTGATTCTCCGTCTTTTATTCACATTCACCGCCTCTTCCGGAAGTCCGGCCGCACCGTTTTTTCTGTACTTTACTTCTATAAATACAAGGCATCTCCAGCCTTCCGCCTCGTCTCTTGCGATCAGGTCAATCTCTCCCGCCCGACACCGGTAGTTTTGATGAACAATCAGATATCCCTTTTTCTCCAGATACCTGGCCGCCAGAGTCTCATATCTGGATCCGGTTTTTCTCTTATTCAACGGCACCTCCCACGAAACCCGCCGGCAATCGCATCTGCCGCAGTCCAAAAGGTCCGGAACACGGGCTCCATCAAGCATATTTTGTCGCCAAGTTTTTTTGTCAATTACAAAGGATTTTCCCCGGAATCGAGGATTCGATTATTCCACGATTTGTTCTTTCCGATCTCGATATGTTTCATTGATACGATACGGCATAAAAAACCCGCAAAAATCCGGCATGAACCGATACCTATATAAGACGCAGAATTTCTGCGCACCGCTCACACGTGTAAAATAGAAGGTAGCTGATTAAGCGCCCACAAAATGCCCGATAAAGGTTCTTCGGTGGATCGGACACGGCCCGTATTCCTTCAGTGCCGCAATATGCTCTGCCGTCCCGTATCCCTTGTTCTTAGCAAACCGGTATTCCGGGAATCTCCGGTCATACTCAACCATGAGATGATCCCTCGTAACCTTCGCCATGATGCTGGCGGCGGCAATACTCTGGCTCTTCGCATCTCCCTTGACAATCGAGACCTGTTGCACCGGAATATCCGGAATGTGAACCGCATCCACCAGAAGAAGATCCGGACTCACTCCCAGTTTTGCAACCGCCATGCGCATCGCCTCATAGGTTGCCTGAAGGATGTTGATCTCATCAATTCTCTCCGGAGGATTTGCCCCGATCCCGACCGCGACGGCTTCCCGTGAAATCACCTCGAACAGCTCCTCCCGTCTCTTCTCGGAGAGCTTCTTGGAATCATTGATGTAACGAATCCGAAGATCCTTCGGAAGAATCACGGCGCCTGCCATGACCGGTCCGGCAAGTGGACCTCTTCCCACCTCATCAATCCCGCAGATCAGCTCACACTCCGGATATTTTTTCTCAAATTCGCAGAGGGCCTCCACCCTCTCCATTTCCTTCCGGAGTCTTTCCGCCCGTTTCCATTCTGCTTCTTCTTTTTTCGTCATCTCTGATCTCCAACTTTTTCTGCAGACGCCGCACTTCCATATTCTTCCGGGGTCTCCAGCGTCACTCTTCCGACAGCCCCTCTGCGGAACTCATCGAGCAGAATACCTGCCGCCTTTTCATAAGACACCTGGTTTCCGGAGGCCAGGCACTTTCTGTTTACCGCGATGTTCTCCAGAATCCTGACCGGTTCCTCTGACTCCGCCACACCGTACCTCGCTTCCAGAAGGCCGGGATATTCCGCCGCCAGATAACGGATCAGTTCCAGTGAAAGCTCCTCTGTCTGCACCACCTCATCGCTGACCGAGCCGATCAGTGCCAGTCGCACGCCGGCCTTCGGGTCATCAAATCGCGGCCACAGAATACCCGGCGTATCCAGCAGATCGAGCTCCTTGCTCAAATGAATCCACTGCTTTCCCTTTGTCACGCCGGGCTTGTTGCCCGTCTTCGCCGACGCTCTTCCCGCCATCGAATTAATGAAAGTTGATTTTCCGACATTCGGAATTCCCGCAACCATCGCCTTGATTGTACGGTTTCGAATCCCCCGGCGCCGGTCTCTCTCGATTTTCTCCCGGCATGCCTCACGGATCAACGGCTGAACCTGTTTCAGCGACGCCCGGTTCCTGGAATCAGCCAGCAGCACCTGTGCACCCTGCGCCTGATAGTACTCCATCCACAGTCTGTTCTTTCTCTCATCCGCAAGGTCTGATTTGTTCAGCACGATCACTCTGGATTTCTGTGCCCCCATGCTGCGGATATCCGGATTTCGCCCGGAATAAGGAATTCTGGCGTCTATCAGCTCGATGATGATATCGATCAGTTTCAGGTCCTCCTGCATCTGGCGCCTCGCCTTCGTCATGTGTCCCGGATACCACTGTATTTCCATACAAATCTTCCTCCAAATAATTCTTCCATCCAGACCGCTACTCCCTTGGGCATTGCTTGCCCATCCGTGCCGGCACTTCCTTGGGCACTGACTGCACATCCGTGCCGACACTCCCTGAGACGAAGCCGTCTCTTATCCTATAAACGAAACTTTCCGGAAGGGCCGAATCCGAAGCCAGAGCTTCCCGACGATGTCCGACTCCGCGACATTGCCCACGGCCTCGTAGCGGCTGTCCTCACTGCCATTCCGATTGTCGCCGAGAACAAAATATTCATCCGAACCAAGCACAACCGGTTCGGATGCCAGCCCCGGATCAACGATCGAAGCGTAATTATCGTCCACGACGCTCCCGTTGATCAGCACCCTCCCGTCACGGATCTGCACCGTTTCACCGGGAAGTCCCACAATTCTCTTAACTCTGAGGCCCTCCCCCAATCTTCCGTTTCCCGAACGGAAGACGATAATATCCCCGCGTTTCGGACGGCTCATCCGATAAACCACCTCATTCATCAGACAAGTCTGTCCCGCCGACAGCGTCGGCTCCATAGAGCCTTCATTGATCACGACGCTGTGACAAAACGCATTGGCAAACAAAAACGCCAGTACAAGAACCAGAACAACCGCCGCGCACCATCCCCCGATCCGGAAGCCGCGCGGATGCTGATACGCCTTCTTTACGCCTTTCCGTTCTTCCCGGACGGCCGGTCCTTCTGCTCTGTCAGCCGCCCTCTCGGCATCCTGTCGAAGTGCTGCCTCTGCCTGCCGCCGTTCCAGCGCCTGCTGCTCTACTGTTTTCGCCCTGACCGGTTTCTCCGGCCTTCCTCTTTTCCTTCTCCCCATAGTCTCAGCTCCCCGTCTATCTAAATCAGTACTAAAAATCATACCACATCAGACAGGAAACTGCCACTATCACGGTGATAGCAGGGATGGAAAAAGGAGACCCCTTTCGGAGTCTCCTCATACATTCGAAATGAATTATTTAACCAGAGCTTTAACCTTAGCAGCTTTTCCGGAACGGCCTCTGAGGTAGTTCAGTTTTGCACGTCTTACCTTACCCTGACGAACAACCTCAACCTTCTCTACAAGCGGAGAATGAAGTGGCCATGTCTTCTCAACGCCGATGCCGTTGGAAGTCTTGCGAACAGTAAAGGTAGCGCGATTGCTTCCGCCCTGCTTCTTCAGTACAACGCCTTCGAAAACCTGGATTCTCTCACGGTTTCCCTCTTTGATCTTTCCGTATACCTTAACGGTATCGCCTACACGGAACTGCGGAACTTCCTTCTTCAGCTGCTCTTCTTCGATCTTCTTGATAATCTCGTTCATTTCTATCTCTCCTTGATACTATATAAAATGGATGTTCATACCACCGATAAACGTGACAGCGGACCATCATCCGGGACTTGCTCACCTGTCCGCAGACTATGACAGTATACACTACCGTCAGTGGAAATGCAAGGTTTTTTCCCTGATATCGAGTGCAGTATTTCGCAAAAGCGTATCCTCATCGAAAACCGCCGGACTGATTCGGGCGATGATCCGGAACTTCCTTGCCTCCAGAAAAGACGACGCTTCCGCAAGCTCTTCCCGGCTCCCTACGAGAACCGCAGGGGTCTCCGACCCGTAAAATCCACGAAATCTCTCTGCAAACGAAAGCGCCGGATCATAACAAACGACAGTCTCTGCTTCTCTGCAGGACGTGCTTCCCTCTCCGGCCGCTCCCGGCATCACCAGAAGCAGAAGATTCCACGGTTTCATACGAAAGGTCGTCTTCTGAAGCTTGCGGCGGTTATAATCCATGTATTCCCCATAACGGGTTATGCACTCCGTCAGAGCGCGGCCCTTTTCCGCCGCTCCCGGCTCTCCATAGCTTACACAGACCACACGGTAGCTGTTCTTCAGTAGGTCCGGACGGCGTTCCTTTGTGCGTTTCAGGGATTCCTCATGTCTCCACTTTTCGATCCGCAGATGATCGCCGGACAGCAGAACAGAGGGCACGCTCATTTCATGCCATATCTCCGGCCTCGTGTACTGCGGATATTCCAGCAGATTATCCTGCAAGGATTCAAACTGAGAGGATTCCTCATTCGAAAGCACGCCGGGAACAAACCGGGACACCGCGTCAATCAGAACCAGCGCCCCGAGTTCTCCTCCCGTCAGCACATAATCACCGATAGAGATGTAATCGGTCACTGTCTCCTGAAGCACCCTCTCATCAATTCCCTCGTAGTGCCCGCAAAGGATGATCAGATTTTTTTCCTGTGCCAGCGATTCTACCTTGGTCTGATCCAAAACCTGCGCCTGAGGAGTCATATATACAACCCTCGGTCTCCCTCCGATTTTCCCCTCGACGGATTTCACAGCCCGGAACACCGGCTCCGGCTCCATCACCATCCCGGCGCCGCCCCCATACGGATAATCATCTACACGCATGGTTTTTCTCGTGGAAAAATCGCGGATATTCACGGTATCCACAGAGATGCTGCCACTTTTAATGGCCCGTCCTGTGATGCTCGTTTCCACGGCATTCTGTATCATTTCCGGAAACAAAGTCAATACATAAAAATTCAAGCTGTATACCTCTCAAACGGGCCACTCACAATTTCACCCTCTACCGGAAGGAATCTGTCGTCTGCAATCGCGCTGATCAAAACATAATCCGCCAGATATCGCATGACTCTGTCGGTCTCTCAGGAAAAAAGCGAAGGTTATCGCAGCCAAAAGGCAGCCGCTGCCTGCCCGGCAGATGAGGACGTACCTCCCTGGAGCTGCTTCAGATAATCCTCGATCTGCTTCATAAAGGCAGGATCTCTCATCAGCTTGGCTACCTCGATAAAGGCAATCAGATACACGACAAACAGCACCATGCACATGATCAATGCTGCAATCGCCATTCCCTTCCCCTTGTAAACCCCCGGATTATTCCGAATCTGATTCAATGCCACAATGGCAAAGAAAATACCGAGTACCGAAGGAATACAGTACAGGCTGTTCAGGAAAATGGAAACAATCGCGAGCGCCATTGCCGCAACCGCGAAACTGTTGTTTCTTGCCGGATACCCCGGGCCGTATCCCTGTCCATAAGAACCATAGCCCTGATTTCCGGGCCATCCTCCGTTCGGGTTGCCGGCGTTCCAGCCCCTGTTATCGCCGTTCTTCCAGCCGTCCTCTGCATTCCGGCCATTCCAGCCATTGCCCGAATTTCCGCTGTTTGAACCGTTTCCGCTCCAGTCGCCGTCTGCGCTCCGGCTATTCTGAGCGTCATCCCGGTTATTCGGGAAGTTCCCCGCAGATGAGGCGTCATGCCAGGTACCGTTCTCCCAATACCTTCCGTCCCCGGAGCCTGCCCCTTTCTTATTGTCCGTCTCACCGGAATTCAGATCTGAAATCGGATGCCATTTTCCCTGAAACCAATAGCCGCCGGGCTGATCAGACTCTTTTTCCTGATTTCCTCCCCGGAACGTATCCCGATCACTGCCGAAGCTGCCCGCATGCACAGAAGCACTCTCTCCACCGCCGTTTTTGGCCTCAGCCTTTTTCCGGTCAGCTTCCTCCGGATCCCACGGGATGTCGATTTTGTCCTCGGAATCCTCCTTGTCCCATACAACGCGATGCGCGTCCGCTGCAGCAGACGCCGTCTGATCCGCCGCCCCGTCGTTCTTCGTTTCTGTTATTTCGGAATCTGCCGCAGGAGTGTTCGTCCGTTCCGTCATTCCCAAATCTGCCGCAGGAGTGTTCGTCCGTTCCGTCATTTCCAATTCTGCCGCGGGAGTGTTCGGCCGTTCCGTCATTCCCAATCCTGCCGCGGGAGTGTTCGGCCGTTCCGTCATTCCCAATCCTGCCGCGGGAGTATTTGTCCGATCCGTTATTTCAGAATCTCCCGCAGAAGCATTTGACGTCTCCAACTGTCTCTCCGGATCTGCAGCCTTATCTATATCTGCGGATGGATTATCTTTCTCAGCAGCTCCGGCAGCACCATCTTCCGAAGGTATCTCTCCCGATACCCGCGGTACCTCCGGATTCACAGCAGAAGCCGTATCCGGTTTACCGACCGGCCAACCGCAGTTGCCGCAGGCCTTTGCATCATCCGGAAGCTCCGCGCCACAATGTATGCATTTTTTCAATTCGCGTATACCTCTCTTTTCACAAAAAGGCGTCCCGGAGTCAATCGCCTCCGGCACATTTCACAGGCAGCAGCTGACTGCCGCCAGTCTCATCCGTCGATCAAACCGGGAAGCAAATGAACCGTCATCTCGCCCTCCTCGACGTTAACCCTCATAATACACGCTTTAATTGCGGGAATCAACACTTCCCCGTGCTCCTTCGTCTGAACAACATAGACATCATTGGCCCCGGTTTCCATAACGTCCTTAAGAGTTCCGAAGAGCTTTCCGTCCTCTGTCCGGACCGTCATACCAATGACATCCGCGACATAGTACTCATTTTCCTTCAGGGGCACTCCCTTTTCCCGGGGAATCATCACATCCCAAGAGCGGTATCTCACCGCCTCATCCATGGATTCGATCCCCTCCAGTTTCAAAATAACCAGGTTCTTAAAAAACTTGACTCCGACAATCGAATGCGTCTCCGACTGCTTTCCATTTGTCAGAATCACCTCATCCAGATCCAGGAACCGCTGCGGGTCGTCCGTCGTCGGAAATACCTTCATTTCTCCGCGAACGCCGTGTGTTGTCGTCACTGCACCGATTTTCAGAAATTTTTCCATATCCTCACCATATCTTCTACATATCTGCTCCAGCCAGCACAATCCGTGAGCCCTGCGAATCTGTCAGCCCCCGGCCACGGCGCGGTCGAATACCTGCCACAATTCGCACAAACGAGATAAAACACGCTGCGCGAGTTATATCTTGCTATCGCGACGCTCGCCGCATCCGAATACTTCGCATTCGGATGCGGCTCACTGTTCGCGTAAAAAAGAGCCGCCGCAAAAGCAGCATCAGCCCGAAAGAGATGCCCCTAAAACGACTGCTCTTATGAATCATTTATCAGTCACCGCAAGCTGCCCATGCGATTTACTCGATGATCTCGACTGTCACCTTTTTGTCGATCCGGGTAGCGGCTGTCTTCACCACAGAGCGGATTGCCTTTGCAATTCTGCCCTGTCGTCCGATGACCTTACCCATGTCCGCCGCTGCAACCTTGAGTTCAATTCGAAGGTCGTTGCCGTCTTCGATCTCCGTGACAACCACTTCATCGGGATTATCTACAAGAGCTTTGGCGATTACTTCAACCAGCTCTTTCACAAAAATCCACCTCCGGCTTGAATAGGATTACTTCTGGATTCCGGCAAGCTTGAAGATCTTCTCAACAACCGCTGTCGGCTGAGCGCCATTCTTCAGCCACTTCTGCGCAGCTTCCTCATCTACCTTGTAAACGCTCGGATCCTTGGTCGGATCGTAGGTGCCGATCTCCTCGATGAATCTGCCGTCTCTCGGAGACTTTGCATCTGCTACTACGATTCTATAGAAAGGTGCCTTCTTCTGTCCCATTCTCTTCAGACGAATTTTAACTGCCATTGTTCTTTTCCTCCATAAAATAAAAATATTGAATATATTGTGGTTCTGTAATCTGTAAGGTTTCTCTCCCCCTGATTACTTCTATGAGAACAATCTTCCTCCTGCCGCAACGGATCTCTCCTTCACGTCAGAACGGAAAATTGAAGCCTCCCTTTCCAAACATGCCCCGCTTGCCGCGCTGCTTCATCATGCCGGGCATCTGCTTCATCATCTTACGGGTCTGGTCAAACTGCTTGATAAAACGGTTGACCTCTGAGATGTCTACCCCTGCGCCGGCGGCGATTCTCCGCTTTCGGGAAATATTCATCAGATCGGGATTCGCCCGCTCCTTCGGCGTCATCGAACGAACGATCGCCTCTTTTCTGGCGAGATCCTTCTCATCAATCATCCCTTCCACTTCCTTCATCTTGCTCCCGGTCATTCCCGGCATCATGGAAAGAACGCTTGAGATACCGCCCATATTCTTCATCTGCTCCATGCTCGTCATGTAGTCGTCGTAGGTGAACTGCGCCTTCCGGACACGCTGCTCCATCTCCCTGGCTTTCTCTTCATCGACGTTCGCCTGCGCCTTTTCGATCAGACTCAGGACATCGCCCATGCCGAGAATTCTGGAAGCCATGCGGTCAGGATAGAACTGCTGCAGTTCCTCCATCTTCTCTCCCATACCCACGTACAGGATCGGCTTTCCGCAGATGGAACGAATCGAAAGCGCCGAACCGCCCCTCGTGTCTCCATCGAGCTTGGTCAGTACCACTCCGTCGATGCCGACTTTGTCCTCAAAGGTCTTCGCCACGTTGACCGCTTCCTGTCCGGTCATGGCGTCGACCACCAGGATCGAGCAGTCAACCGTCACCGCTTCCCGGATGGCTACCAGCTCTTCCATCATGGATTCATCGATCTGCAGACGGCCTGCCGTATCCAGGATAACCACGTTGTACCCGTTGCTTCTGGCGTGTTCATAGGCCGCCTTCGAAATGTCCACCGGCTTTGCCTTGCTGCCCATCGAAAAGACATCGACGCCGACCTTTCCGCCGTTCGTCTGCAGCTGTTCAATCGCACCCGGACGATACACATCACAGGCCGCCAGAAGAGGTTTTCTGCCCTTCTGCTTCAGCTTGCCCGCCAGCTTCGCGGCGGTTGTCGTCTTACCGGAGCCCTGAAGACCGATCATCATGAGAACCGTTATCTGAGAAGCCGGCTTCAAAGGAAGCTCGGTCGTCTCAGAGCCCATCAGATTGACAAGCTCGTCATTTACGATCTTAACCACCATCTGCCCGGGATTCAGTCCGTTCATGACATCCTGACCGATTGCCTTCTCTTCCACGGTCTTCGTAAACTTACGAACGACCTTGAAATTGACATCCGCCTCCAGAAGCGCCATCTTCACTTCCTTCAGCGCGGCGTGGACATCCTCCTCCGTCAGCTTACCCTTGCTCCGAAGGTTTCGAAACACATTCTGAAGTTTATCGGTTAAGCTTTCAAATGCCATACCATCTGCTCCTCATATCATGCGGCGTCCCGCCCGGGTTTACAGCTCCTTAAGGATCGACGAGGAAATCCCGTGAATCCTCTCCATGCGGCGATTCATCTCCGAGCTATCCGCCCGATTGTCCGCGTCCCCGGTATCCGTCAGCTTCTGAATCTCCCTGACATTGTTCCGGATCTTCAGAAACTTCTCCACGAGGTGAAGTCTCTGCTCATAATCCTCCAGAATTCTGTCACACCGCTTCATCAGATCGTGCACGCCCTGGCGGCTGATTCCTTCATCTCTGGCCACCTCTGCCGCAGAATAATCATCAAAGTTGATCTCGGAGTAAATCCGTCTCTGGTGCTCTGTCAGAAGCTCGCCGTAAAAATCAAACAAATACGATTTCTCTACAAACTCTTCCATCGCAAATCCGGATCTCCTGTCCTGCAATATAAAAACGGGCACGTTTTTTAAACGTACCCGCTTATCCTACACAATTTAATGAGCTGTGTCAAGTGTTTTTACTTGACTAATCTAATTCTGACCAGATACCCCGGGGCAACGATCCCCTCTTCATGGTACAGCAGAGCTTTTATATCTTATCCATAAAATACCGCAGCAATGGATTCACGTCTTTTTCCGGGTATACGATCTCCAGCTTCTCCCGATAGTCTCCCGTATCAAGTGGTATATACGCAAGATTGATATTGATCTGCGGCTTAAAGACATCGAATTCCGGCACAATCGCAATGCCGATTCCCGCCGCTACAAAGATGAGGATATTCTCGATATCATCCGTGACCTGCGCGACGTTCTTCATGATCTCCGTGTTCAGAAACGGATGCGGAGGAATCTCCGCGTTTGCCGGAGCTTCAAGCTTGAAATCATGAAGAATCAGCTTCTCGTACTGGAGCTGACGTAATTCCACCTTCCGCATACCGGACAGATAATGATCCGTCGGAACCACCACGTAATACGGATACTCTCCGATGGTTTTTGAAATACTGTTCGAATATCGAAGAAGTGGATTTTTTACATTAAAAATAATATCGTATCTGCCGTTCAGATAATCATCGTGCAGGTTTACCGCATTGTCACGGTTCAGGGAAATCCGAATGCCCGGATAATCCGAGCGGAATTCCTGTACTGTTCCGGGAAAGCGCGACATCTCCATTCCCTGCAAATACCCGATCCGCAATTCTCCGCTCATGCCGTCCCGTGTGGCGTGCACCTTTTCGAGCGCATCATAGTACTTGGCTACCATCATTTCTGCGTCCTGCACCAGCGTTTCTCCCGCCGGGGTTAAACGTATTTTATTATTGCTGCGCAGAAACAATTCCGTATCGAATTCCTCTTCCAGCGCACGGATCTGCTGCGTCACCGCCGACTGCGAAATAAAGAACTGCCGTGCCGTCTTTGTAAAGCTCAACGTCTGAGCCGCCGTCAGAAAATATTCCAGCTGACGAATTGTCACAATCGCACCCCCTCTATCAGTCGATCGAGTTCCTCTTGTCATAACTTTTTCTTATGCATCTCATGTATTTTCCTGTTTGCCAACCAATCCATCGCTTCTTATGATAAGAAAGTTGATAAAAAACTCTGGTGTAAAACCAATGGCTTTATCCAATTACTTTATTCAATCGCTTTATTCAGGAGGTTTTTTATGCGTCATATCCCACTCATTAAAAGATATCTGTATTTCATCCTCGGGCTTTTCGTGAATTCCCTCGGCGTCGCTTTTATCACCTATGCCCGCCTTGGAACCTCACCGATTTCCAGCATACCCTATGTTCTGAGCCTGAAGTACCCGATTACACTCGGCGGCTTTACCATCCTGTTCAGCCTCCTTCTGGTCGCGCTTCAGCTCCTCCTTCTCCGAAAAAACTATCAGCCGATTCAGCTCCTTCAGATTCCGGTCTCCATCCTTTTCGGATATTTTATTGATTTTTCCATGAAATATCTGCTCTTCTGGCTGAATCCGCAGCAGTATCTGATGAAAATCCTCAGCCTTCTGATCGGCTGCCTAATCCTTGCCTTCGGCGTATCCATGGAATTCACGGCCAATGTCATCATGCTGCCGGGTGAAGGCGTCGCAACCGCCCTGCATCAGATCACCGGAAAAGAAGCGGGAAGTGTAAAAATCATCGTTGATGTAAGCATGATGGTTTCCGCGGTTATTCTCTCCCTGGTTCTCTTCCACGGTGTCAACGGCGTGCGCGAGGGAACGGTGATCTCTGCCATTATCGTCGGTTATATTGCCCGTCAGTTCTGCAGACTTCTCAATCCGATCATGGAGAGATGGTTCTACTCTACCGCCCGATCTGTCGAGGCCGGTTCCGAGAGCTGACGAATCCACGTATAGGAATACACCTTGTGCGTGACCGTAAAGCATTTTAAAACCTGATCTATGTTCAGGCAGAGAACGATTGCCCAGAACGGCCAGTGCAGCAGAAAGCACCCGATCAGTCCCAGAGGAACGACAAATACCCAGCTGTACACGATATCACTGATCATAGAATACCTGGTATCGCCGCCCGCTCGAATAATTCCCATCTGCTCCGGCATCTGAAAGGACATGCCGATCGCGATGAACGCCTGGATCGTCATCTGTGTCACCGCATAAGCATAAGCCGTCGGAGTAAGCTTATAAAAAGAAAGCACCGGATAGCGAATCACAAGAAGAACCACACAGGCGGTGCAGCCCACCAGCAGAAAAATCAACTGCAGAGAATGCACCATCTGCCGGAGCTGTCCGGTCTTTCCACTGCCGACCGTTTTTCCGATGTGCACTCCGGCAGCGGAAGAAGCTCCGACCGGAATCATCTTTACGTACTGGAAGAACGTTCCCGCGACACCGGAGGCCGCCAGCGCATCACTGGACAGATGCCCGAAAATCACGGTCTGTATGGCAACCGCACTTGCAAAAACAATGGCCGATACCACGCACGGGATCGCCACCTTCAGGTACCGTGAAAAGATTTCCCGACGCAGACGGAACATCTTCGCCACGGTCAGCCGCATGGGAACCTTTCTGCTTTTTTTGCAGTAAATCAAAATAATCACAAGTCCGGTGATATTTGCCGTCAGCGTCCCGACCGCCGCACCGTGAATACCCATTTCCGGGAAACCGAAATGTCCGTAAATCAGGCAGTAATTTATTCCAGCATTAATCACCAGCTCCACACACGACAGCACAAAAGCAATTTGAACGATCTGTACACTTCGCAGGGTTGATAAGATCAGGTTTGTCACAATAAAGATCAGGTATGTATAGCGAATAATCGACAGATAGGAAACACCCATCCGGATAATCTCCGGATCATTCGTAAAAATCCCGACCATCCGGTCCGGGACCAAAAAAGCAGTCAGCGTCAATGCTCCTCCGATCAAGATCCCACACACCATTGCCGTTCCCGAAATTCTCTGAATCGTATCGGTATCCTGCTTACCCCAGTACTGGCTCGACAGAATCACCACGCCTTCCCCCAGACCCATGACCGTAAATTGCTGAAGAATGTACTGAATCTGGTTGCACGCTGCCGCCGCCGACAGCGCTGCCTGGCTGTAACCTCCCAGCATGATGTTGTCCGCCACATTCACCGAATAGGTAATGATATTCTGAAGAACAAGAAGAAGCATCATCGCAAAAAAAGACCGGTAAAACTCCCTGTTATGGAGGAATAACGTCTTATTCTCCTCCCCTTTCCCGGCAAATCCCGCCTGCGTTCCTTTCATAATTATGCGTTCCTTTTTCATCCGACTCTGCCACTCCTTCGTTATTATCCTTCTTTAGAACGAAATCCCAAACATAAAGAGACTTTCGCACAAGCCCTTCTTGTGCCAGGGCTTGTGCGTCAGTCTCTCTTTGTATTTTAACTCGTGTCTTCTATTTTATCAGGCATCCGGGTGTTCTGCAACGGGCTTAACCGAATGCTTACAGATTGTCAAAGGAAGTCGTTATGGTTATTCTGCGTAGAAGGTTGTCATATCCGGCCATCCTCTCTCCATAGTTGTAATTCCTTTCAGATTCGGAGCCAGGATTACGCTGTACTGCTCTTCGAACAGATCTTCCACATAATCGTTTTCTTTAAATGTCTGTTCGATCTGTGCCAGCTCATCTTTTGCCTTATCCTCATCGGTCTCTGACAGCGCTTCTGCGATGGACTGATCGATCTCATCTGTGGTCCATTTCGGTCCACCGATGCAATAATTCAGGTTTGCCGTGCGGAATGCCGTAAAAGCAGTCGGCGTCCGAACAAATTCATCCGACCCCACAAAGATAATATCATAGGTACCGTTAAAAGCATCCTGTACAAACTGCGGAGTATCTGCCGTATTAACCGTCAGAGTGATTCCTGCTTCTCTAAGCTGATCCTGAACAGCCGTTGCAAGTGTTGTGCCATCTGCAGTCGTAACGGTTGAAATCTCAAGTCCGTCAGGATAACCGGCTTCTGCGAGGAGCTGCTTTGCTTTTTCGATATCTCTTGTGCGTTCCCCTTCTTTATAGGTATCGGTATGGTATTTACTGCTGTTTGCAAACCATCCGGTCGCTACACCGGAATAGCCGGCAGTTCCGATCTGTGCAATTGCATTAAAGTCAAGTGCGGCCTGAATTGCCTCACGAACCTTCTGGTCCTTGCATGCGCCGTCGCGCAGATTATAGTACAGATGGTGCACCTGTCCAAATCCATAGATCTTAACCTGAACAGCCGGATTGCCCGCATAGGTAGCAGCCTGAGATACCGGCATCTGCATGGCAACCTGGGCATTTCCTGCTTCTACTGCCATCTCACGCGCCGCCGGATCCTGCGTGAAGACGAATTTAATCGTCTTGTAATATCCCACATAATCCGGATCCCAGTAGTTTTCGTTTCTCTCTACAGTAACAGATTCTCCACGAACCCAATCGGAAAATTTATATCGGCCACATCCCATAACCGGTGCATTCACCACGGCATCAATACCGCCGGCTGCATTAACCTCATCTTCACTGATAATCCCGAAGTTCGACCACGCCAGCATATACAGTATATCAGGATCGGCTTCCTTGAGCCCCAGGGTGAAGGAATGCTCGTCATTGACGGCAGTCGTCTCTGGATCAATATAGCGCCCGGTATCTGTATTGGCACTGTTTGCGGCAAGTGTCTGGAACGTATATACACAATCCTCTGGTGTCAGAGGGGAACCATCCGTCATCGTTACATCATCCCGGAGAGTGAAGCGGATATGATTACTGTCTGTCCAATCCCAGTCCGTTGCCAGGCTTGGAAGTACTTCTTTCTTATCGTCACTCAGTTTTACCAGGCGATCCATGATGGTGTTATCAATAATCTGGATCTCATTTTCCATTTTTCCCGTTCCTGCCCAAAGACCGGATGGTTCTGACTGACACGATACAACAAGCGTCTCATCTGTCTTTTTTGTATTTGCAGGATCCATGGCGATTGCTGAAATATCCGAAAGTGCATCACCGCTTCCGGATGCCACAGATGATGCCTCTGCAGATTCCCCGGACGCAGCCTTTGATGCCGAGACAGCGGCTCCGGTACTAGAGGACGCCTTATCCGTCTTCCCCGTACTTCCGCATGCGGACATAGAAACAGCCGTCAGAACTGCCAGTCCAAAACTGATCATTCTTCTGTACTTCATCCTGTTTTCCTCCCTTTATTAGCATTTACGTTCTTAATTGTATTTAGTTTTCGATACCGTCCGCGAACTTTTCATA
>OMUU01000189.1 GCA_900314295.1 uncultured Lachnospiraceae bacterium
GCCTTATGTGTTTGTGCGGCATGTCTATGCACTGGCGTCGATCGCCGGGGCAGTGGCGGCTTATATACTCCCCCGGTTTGTGGGAGCGAGCCCGGCCATGATGATCAGCTTTGGCATCATTCTGCTGATCCGGTATCTGGCGGCGCATTATCGGTGGGACCTTCCGAGAATTTCGTAGGGAAACAGCCGGTCCATTTTCAAGATTCCCAGTAGGCACGCATGTGATACGGTGTGCGGCAAACTGGATAAGCTAGGAGTGGTCGGCAGAACAGATTTTTCGAAAAAATGTCCTCTGCAGAGAGCGAGGGTGATTCCCTTCCCGCTCTGCAGGGGACTTCTTTGTTGTGTGGGGAAGCAGCTGTGGCTGTTGACGTTATATGGAGACAGAAATGGAAAAGATAATGCAGGACTTTTGCTCCGGCGAGTTTGCGAATGGCAATGGGACTGGTATAATGACGCTTATAGGAATGCGGATGCATAAGAACATATGAAATACACATTCATGAAGCGGACAGAGAAGATGGCTTGAAAAGATATCATTATGAAATGGGAGGGGAATGGCATGTCGGATATGGTGTACGGGGAAATACCTTATGTAGGTAAGAAGGTGTCCAGGCTGTTTATGGGTACAGCCGGGGCTTCTTTTCTGAAAGGAGAAGACAACAATGAACTGCTGGATGCTGTTTTCTCAGCAGGTGTCAATGCCTTTGATACGGCGCGGGTGTATCAGGGCTCTGAAAATTCTCTGGGGAAATGGATTCGTGACAGAGGAAACCGTGATCAGCTTGTGCTGCTGAGCAAGTGCGGGCATCCGGCGCCGGACGGAAGAAAGCGGGTGAATGAGAGAGAGATCCGGGAGGATTTTGAGAAATCGGCGGAGTGTCTGGGCACGGATTATATTGATATTTATCTGCTGCACCGGGACGATCCTGAGGTGGAGGCCGGTGAGATTGCGGAAATTATGAATGCACTGAAGGCGGAGGGGAAGATTGGTGCGTTTGGCGGTTCGAACTGGTCGCATCAGAGAATTGACGAGGTGAATGCGTATGCCAAAGAACATGATCTGATTCCGTTTACGGTGTCCAGTCCGAACTTCGGTCTGGCGGATCAGGTGAGGGATCCCTGGGGAGGCGGCTGTGTTACGATTTCGGGGCCGGCGCATGAGGAAGCGCGGGAGTGGTACCGCGCGACGCAGATGCCGGTGATCGCTTATTCCAGTCTCGGAAGAGGACTTTTTTCCGGAAAAGTTCATGCGGATGAACCGGAGAAGGCGGGCCTTTTCATGGACTCTTTTGCATTAAAGGGATACGAGTGTCCGGAAAACTTTGAACGTCTGCGCAGATGTGAAAAGCTGGCAGCCGAAAAACACTGCACGGTACCGCAGATTGCCATGGCGTGGATTTTTCAGCAGAACATCAACACGTTTGCGGTCGTCAGCACGAGCAAGCTGTCCAGAATGCAGGAAAATATAGATGCCCTGCATATAAGGCTTTCCCGGGAAGAGATGGAGTATCTCGATCTGAAGAGGGCATGACAGTTCGTTGTATGTGTATGGAAGAGGGAGAAGAAGATGGGTGCACCACAGGCGTTGAGTGAGGTCACGCTGGCTCCGGAGGAGCTTCGGGAAGACCGCAGAAAATGTAAAAAATATGACCAGTGCGGACTGGGAGCAAAGGCGATCTATGTCGGAGGCGCGCTGACGCCGCGTAGATATTATGTGCCGTATTCGCAGGTGACGCATGTCTATAAAAGGGTCGCGGTGAGCAAGGGAAGCGGCAAGGCCTTCCTTACTCCGATCTTATATCTGGTCGTTCGTTATGATAAGGGGAAGGAGAAGCAGTGCAGCTTCCGGTATCTGAATGAGGCGGATGAGATGCTGACCGAGCTGGAGCACACCCATCCGGAGATTTCTCTGAAAAAACCGAGGAGCGAGGAGGCGGAGAGACAAAATGAGGAAAAGCGGCGCAAGCTGGACGCTGTCGTTTTGGAGGGAGATGCCGCCCGCGCGGTGCGGAAACTGGAAGAGGCGAAGGAGATTCTGGACAAGAGACCGGCACTCGCGCAGGAGCTGATCGCGAGAGCGAGGATAAAGAGGAGCTGTGATCTGATCCGGCCGATGTGGCAGATTCTGGCTGGCGTGATTCTGATCGCCGGACTCGGGTGTATTGTCGGAGCCGTTGCGGGTCTTCGGTTCGGCCTTTCCAAAATGACGACGATTATGCTGATCCTTATCGGAGCCGCGGCTGCCTTTCTGATGTTGAACAGCAGGATCCTTCCCACGCCAGGAAGGAACCGGAGGACGGCAAAAAAGGAATGGGAAAAGGCTCTGAGCAACATGCAGCATCATATCAACAGCTATCCGGGCTATCCGCTTCCGGCGTGTTACTCTCACCCGATCGTCTGTGAACGGATGATCCGCATCCTGAAGGAGCAGAGAGCCTCCGATCTCGACGGCGCGCTTCAGGTGCTGAAGGAAGATCTGAAAGGGATGGATCACACAGTTCAGCTGGAAAAAAGGGATTATGAGGAGGTCATACGGATCAAGCCTCTTTTCCTGGTCGAAGATTATCGATGAGAGAACGATGCCTGTTGTGCTGTCCCGCCTGCTTGACACGAACCGACGGGCCTTTGAAGCAATCCATAGGAATCATTTCCTATAAGTAGAACTGAAAAAATACGGAAATAATACCATTTTTTAAGTTTCAGCCGAAAAATTACCGGAATACGGGACGTTTGGAATAATAATTAAAAAGAATAAAAAACTTATAAAAAAATAATTACTATTTGATAAAATCTGATATAATGAAAATCAACTAGATTTTCCACGTTAGTGCGCTAAAGAAGACCGGCGCGCGGTGGAAGGATAAGGAGAAGCATTATGGTCACTTTTATCATCGGTCTCGCGATCCTTTTCGTGGGAGGTGCACTCTACGGAAAGCTCTGTGAGACAGTCTTTGGCCCGGACGACCGGGAGACGCCGGCATATGCAAAGCAGGACGGTGTCGATTATGTACCAATGAAGACGTGGAGGAACTCCCTCATCAACCTTCTGAATATCGCCGGAACCGGACCGATTCTCGGACCGATCCAGGGTATTCTCTTCGGACCGATCGCCTTCCTGGCAATCCCGATCGGAAACGTCATCGGCGGATCGATGCATGACTATTTTTCCGGCATGATCTGCACCCGTGACGGCGGCACCCAGATGCCTGATTTTGTAAAGAATTATACGAATAAGGCAGTTTTCTGGCTGTACGACATTTTTATCTGCATTCTTCTGCTGCTGGTCGGCGCGGTGTTCATCTATACGCCTGGTGATATTGCGACGACACAGGTATTCGGCTGGAGCGGAGCACCGACCGATCCGACGACATGGATTGTATATGCGATTATTTTTGTATACTACCTGATTGCAACGGTATTCCCGATTGATAAGATTATCGGACGGGTATATCCGATTTTCGGAATGATCCTTGTGTTCTCGGCGCTTGGTATTTTCATCGCGATCTTTGCGAAGGGTTATCCGCTGACGGAGCTGTGGGGAAGCTGGAACACGGCGGCAAACGGCGCAGGATTTGATTACGGCGCATACTTCAATGCCGGTCATTTCATTCCGATTTTCTTCGTGACGGTTGCCTGCGGAATTCTGTCCGGATTCCATTCCACACAGACGGCCCTGATTTCCCGTACCATTGAGAGTGAGAAGGAAGGCCGCATGACCTTCTACAACATGATGATCGTGGAAGGCTTTATCGCGATGTGCTGGGCGGCAGGTGCCATGGCCATGATCAATCTCGGAGCGGCAAACGGCGGTGTCACCATGCAGCAGGTGGACGGCGTATGGTCCTTCTTCGGAATGGTCAACGGCGAGCTGACCAAGATCAGCGCAACCTCCGTTGTCGGTGTTCTGTGCAAGAACGCACTTGGACCGGTTGGCGGCGTGATTGCCCTGATTGGTGTCATCGTTCTTCCGATCACCTCCGGCGACACGGCGCTTCGTGCGCTTCGCCTGACCCTTTCGGATACCTTCCATCTGAAGCAGGACAGCAATGCAAAGCGTATCGGACTTGCGATTCCGGTATTTGCACTCGTTGCGGTGATCCTTGTATGGGCGAAGTTTGACGCAAATGGCTTCAACATCCTGTGGAGATACTTCGCATGGTCCAACCAGATGATTTCCCTGTTCGCGCTTGCGGGCATCGGAACCTGGCTTGTCGTTCAGAAAAAGACAAAGTTTGTCTGGATGCCGCTGATTCCGGCTGCATTCTATGCGTTTGTAACCTGCTCCTTCATCATGAACGCAAAGATCGGATTCAACCTTCCGTGGCCGGCGGCGTATGGAGTTGGTGCCGCATTTACCATCGCCTATATTGTTGTCATTCTGTTCAATGGCAAGAAGAAGGCGGCTGCAAGGGCAGCTGCGTAATTTTTGCAGAAGCGTAATTTCTGAAAGCTGACTGAAGCACTGAAAATTGTAAGGGTCTTCATAGCAATGCATCAATAACTGAATAGGATGAGTTGGGGGGACAGTCGACAGGCTTAATGGGCGGACTGTCCCCTTTTGGCATGATAAGGGAGAAAAAAATGACTGAAACAACGACGATGATGGATTTTTTGAAAAAGGAAGGCGTTTCCGACAAAATCCTTTCGGAGGTAAGCTATTACCGGAACTGGTATAAACTGAATCCGGATATGGAGCGCCGGGTTCCGGATCCGATGTATCATTATTATGGCACGGATGTCTGGGAAAAGGCGCTGTCTTCTCTGCTGGTCGGCGAGCATCTGCTTCTGGCCGGGCCGAAGGCGACCGGAAAAAATGTGCTCGCCCAGGATCTCGCGGCGGTATTTCACAGACCGGAGTGGGACATTTCCCTGTATATCAATACGGACGCGGCCTCTCTGATCGGGGCGGATACCTTTGAAAACGGGGCGGTCCGGCTCCGGAAGGGTCCGATTCTGCGGGTTGCGGAGGAGGGCGGCTTCGGTGTCCTGGATGAAATCAACATGGCGAGAAATGAGTCTCTGGCGGTTCTTCACGCGGTTCTTGACTTCCGCCGGATCATCGATGTTCCGGGCTATGACCGCATCAGCCTGCACGAGGCGTCCCGTTTTATCGCAACCATGAATTACGGCTATGCCGGAACAAGAGAAATCAACGAGGCGCTGGCCTCCCGTTTTCTGATTATCCAGATGCCGGTGATCAGTGAGGAAAACCTGAAGAAACTGATCCGGGACAAGTACCCGGACATTCGTGAGGAATACGCAGCACAGTTCTCGCAGCTGTTCCATGACATCCGCAGAAAATGTGAAGGCGGAGAGATCTCCACGAAGGCTCTGGATCTCCGGGGGCTCATGGCATCCATCAACCTGATCGGCCACGGCCTGAAGGCGGTAGACGCCATTGAGCTGGGAATCGTGAACAAGTGCTTTGATGAATATGAACGGCAGCTGGTGAAGGACCTGATTACCGTACGTTTTCCCGGTAACCTTGGGAGGGACGAGGTCTTTACAGCATGATCTCTCCGAGAAGACGGGGAGGGTGGAAGCATGGAAATATCTGAATTTGAGAAGAAGCGCGCCGCGAATCTGATCTGGAACGGTGCCGAAAACTATGAGATTGAGCCCGGATTCCGTGTATTCGACAGCGACGGCCGGGCGGATCTGTATTGGAACAGCATCGTGGGAGCGATTCACAAGCATTATGACTGGGAGAAGCTGGAAAAGTTTTACCGTACGTTTCATGAGAAGGTTGACCAGACCGCTTATGAAAGTCTGTTCTGGCTGGCGATGGAGAATTGCACCTATCTCCGGGAAAAGGATGTCCGTCCGGTTTTCCCTTATCTTCGGAGGGAATATGCAAGGAACAAGCTGAAGTCTCTGGAGGGCAGCTTTGCGCTGGAGGATTCCGCGGGGCAGCGGGTTCTCGCCGTGATGCACGGCCACTTCCGCAGAGCGCTGGGAGAAAACGAGGGTCTCCCTGACGTTGTGGATGTAAAGCTGCTGGACGCGATTGAGCTTGGCGGTGAGCTGGATACGGATCAGGCGATCGAAAAGATCGCGGATACGCTGGAGACATTTTTTACATACCGGCGTCCCGGATCGAAGCTGCCGGAACCGAAACGGCAGGAGAGAAATCCTCTGCGGGCTTGGTTTATCCGGAGAAGGAAGAAAGGCGAAGCCGGGAATGCGGGGCCCGTCCGGCGTCTGGCGTTTGGATACGGAGAGCATTTGTCCGAATACGGAGGAGCGGTTCTGGACCAGAGTCATCTGCGTGTCTCCTTTGCGAAGTATACGGCGCAGACAGATGAGGGGCTGCAGGAGTATATTACGAATTACTTCGGGAAACCGCTGTACGATGCAAAAACGATCGAGCAGATGCAGAAGGATTACTGCACCGGAAATCACAGGGATGTGCGGCTTCACTTTACGGACGGCGCGTATGATGAGGAGATGCTGAAGCAGGGCTTTGCCGGAAAAATGCGCAAGGAGGCGGTTGCGCAGACGGCGGAGAATGAGAAGGCGTTTCAGGATCACATCGCAAAATATAATCTGTCGATTCTCCGGCTGACGAATAAGATCCGGAATTCCAGGCTGATGCGGATGGACCGGCAGCAGGTGAAATCAAATTCCGGCCGGCTGGATGCGTCGCTGCTGTGGAGAGGACTGGAGCTTCAGGATGACCGTGTCTTCCGCAAGATTCTTCCGGGGGACAGCGGAAACCTGACGGTGGATCTCCTTCTGGACGCTTCCACATCGCAGGTGCACAGGCAGCCGGTCGTGGCGGCACAGGGATACATGATTGCAGAAAGCCTCACGCGGTGCGGAATCCCGGTCAGGGTCTATTCCTTCTGTTCGATGAACGGGTATACGGTGATGAACCTGTTCCGGGATTATGACGAAGGCGGGAAGAACCGGAATATCTTCCGCTATTTTACAACCGGGGCCAACCGGGACGGCCTTGCCATCCGGCTGGCGGCGGGCATGATGAAAAATAACAGCGCCGAGCACCGGATCCTGATCGTCCTGTCAGATGGAAAGCCAAACGATGCGATCAAGATGCGGGCGTCGTCGGGCGTATACAAGGATTATGCCGCTTCTGACGCCGTGGAGGACACAGCGGCGGAGGTCCATCGCGCACGGATGCAGGGGATCACAGTGCTCTGCGTTTTTACCGGAGACGAAAAGAGCCTTCCGGCCGTGCAGAGAATATACGGAAGGCAGTTCGCCAGAATCCGCGAGCTGGACCTGTTTGCGGATACGGTTGGAAATATGCTCGAGACTTGTCTGAGAAATATCTGACAGCGTCAGAATTACAGGAGGCCCAAGGAGTCGGAGCAAAGAGTCGATGTGATTCGTGGCATGTGTGACATCGATGCGATTTGTAGCATGTGTGACATCATAGATGAAATTGATGATATCAGTGTGACTCGCTGAGCAGATCCTGCAGCCCGTCGATGTCCAGAATCTCGATCTGATGGGACGCGTAGCGGATGTATCCGCCCGCTTCCATTTTCCGGAGCTCTCTGTGAAGCGAGGGGCGGGAGACATTCATCAGCAACGCCCAGCGCGTCACGGAATCCGGGATCGGGATCACCGTTTTTCCGCTCTGACGATGGCGCATCAATAGCCAGAAGGCGGTCTTCTGCGAGATCGCGCTGTAGGAGAACAGCTCAATCCGCAGCTGGAGCAGATAGGTAGTGGAGGAAAGCTCTCGGGTGAAATTCTCGAGGATCCGGAGATCTCTCTGCATCAGATGAAGAAGATCCTCCTTGCGGAACATCATGATGGTAGAGGGCTGGAGCGCTATGACATCGCAGGGATATTTTCCGGTTGAGGAGAAGACCGCTGCCTGGCCGAACATATCACCGGGCAGCCGGGTTGAGACATTTACCTGACTGCCGTTCGGGAACGTCTTCTGTGCCTGAACCTTTCCTTCCAGTACGATACCGATCCGGTCAGCCGGATCCATCAGGTGAAAAATAATTTCCTCCTTCTCATAACACTGAATATGATGAGAAGTCTCTTCCAGCGCTTTGCGGAGCTCTGAAGCCGAAAGTCCGCAAAAAAGCGGGCTCTTTTCCAATATAAAATAATCCATCTGCAACCTCCTCTTACTTCACATTTTCCTGGCGCTGCCGCACCATTTCATACGCATACCTATTAGTATACACATAAATTTTTTATTAAATGTATCCTGAGATACGGTTTTCTGACGAAAGATCGTGTATTTTATACTTGTACCACGAAAACAGAGCATCGCCCGACGGATCAGGCACATGGAACCGGATCAGGAAGCAAATCGGACCAGGAAGCAGATGGGACCGGGAAGCAAACCGGATCAGACATCGAAACAGATCAGACAGAGGTTCGGCGGACGATGGGACATAGAACATAGATTGTAAGACAGAGAGGAGGACTTCTTTATGAGCAGAGAATATTTACAGATTGAAAAGGTGTATGGAAGAGAAATTATTGATTCCAGAGGAAATCCGACAGTGGAGGCAGAGGTAACGCTTGCGGACGGTACGGTCGGAAGGGGAGCATCTCCGTCCGGAGCCTCTACCGGTGAATTTGAGGCACTTGAACTCCGGGACGGAGACAAATCGAAATTCGGAGGCAAGGGAGTCTCCCGCGCGGTTGCCAATATCAATGAAAAAATTGCTCCGGCGCTGGTTGGAGCGGACGCTTCGGATACCTATGCGGTAGACCGGATCATGATTGAGCTGGATGGGACGAAGGACAAATCAAATCTCGGAGCGAATGCGATTCTCGCGGTGTCCATCGCGGCGGCAAACGCGGCGGCGAAATCTCTGGATATCCCGCTGTATCGGTTCTTTGGCGGAGTTAACGCGAACACCCTTCCGGTTCCGATGATGAATATTCTGAACGGCGGCGTTCATGCGGCGAATTCCGTGGATACACAGGAGTTCATGATCATGCCCGCCGGTGCTCCGAGCTTCCGGGAGGGACTGCGCTGGTCCACAGAGGTCTTTCACGCTTTGCAGAAGCTTCTGAAGGAGGAGGGAAAGACCACCGCGGTTGGAGATGAGGGCGGCTTCGCACCGGATCTTTCCAGCGACGAAGATACCATCGAGCATATTCTTCAGGCGATCCGCAATGCCGGTTATGAGCCGGGCAGGGATTTTGTTCTGGCGATGGATGCGGCATCTTCCGAGTGGAAGAGCGAAAAGGGCAAGGGGTTCTATCATCAGCCGAAGTCCGGCAGAGATTTCACCTCGGACGAGCTGATTGCACACTGGAAGAGCCTGATTGAGAAATATCCGATCTATTCCATCGAGGACGGCCTGGATGAGGAGGACTGGGAAGGCTGGCAGAAGATGACCCGTGAGCTGGGCGATAAGGTGCAGCTTGTGGGGGACGATCTCTTCGTGACCAACACAGAGAGGCTGAAGAAGGGAATTGAGCTTGGCGCGGGCAACGCGATTTTGATCAAGCTCAATCAGATCGGTTCGGTCAGTGAGACGCTGGATGCGATCCGCATGGCGCAGAATGCCGGGATGCGCGCGATCGTTTCTCACCGATCCGGAGAGACAGAGGATACCACCATTGCCGATCTTGCCGTTGCGTTAAATGCGGGCGAGATCAAGACAGGCGCGCCCTCGAGATCAGAGCGTGTGGCAAAGTACAATCAGCTTCTCCGCATCGAAGAGGAACTGGGCGATTCCGCGGTATATCCGGGAAAGAACGCGTTTAACTTCCGGAAATAATCGGGAAGAAATCATTCAGATAATAGAAAGGATGCCTCCCGGGGAGAGCGAAAGTTATAAATACCGGAGCGATTGCCCGGGAGGGCAGACAGAATCATAAATACCGGGGAAACGGTCACGGTAGGAAGCGAAAGTTATAAATACCGGAGCGATTGCCCGGGAGAGCAGACAGAACAACAAACCCGAGGGAAGGGGGTTCGATATGAAAGAAAAGACAGGCGAGATTTTTTCCATTGCCAGAGACAATGCGCCGGTTCCGGGATGCACAATTTCCAGAGAGGTGCACAGCGGCAGGAATACCATCAGCTATTTTTCTCTGGCGGCCGGAACAGATATCAGCGCGGAGATTTATCCGTATCATAAGCTGATTGTGGTGGCGGAAGGTGATCTGGAAGTTTATGGAAAAGACGATTATCAAAGAGAGGCGGGCGCCGGAGACGCGATTCTGACGCTCACAGATACACCGGTGGGAATGCGGACAAGGAACGGCGCGGTTTATACGGAGATTTCCGTTCAGAAGGAGGATATTATGAATAGTGCGGTAAAAGCAGGAGAGGTATTTAAACTGGCAGAACTGGTTCCCTACCAGGAGGGGAAGATTATAAATATGGACGTGATGCACAATGAAAAAATGAAATTTGTGATCATGGCGTTTGATAAGGGAACAGGTCTTTCCGAGCATGCGGCGCCCGGCGAAGCGATCATTTTTGCGCTTGACGGTGAGGGCGTGATCGGGTACGAGGGAAAAGAGCACCCGATCAAAGCCGGAGAAAACTTCCATTTCGCGAAGGGCGGCCTTCATTTTGTAAAGGCATCTGAGAGATTCAAGATGGCATTGCTGCTGACCCTCGATTGATGGGAGGCTCGCGAAGATTCTTTTAGTTCTGTATCCTGGGATACGGATTTTGTTCTCCGTTTTGTGTATGCTCTACTCAAACCGGAAAGACGGGAAACAGGCAGAGGTGAAGGATCTGTCTGTCAGAGATATTGTGAGCATACATAAGGAAAGAGGAGAAAGAAATGGCCAAGAAGATAGACTTTAAGAAATCGGTATATGAGCTGGTGCAGGAATATCCGGAGCTGACCGGGATTCTTTCAAAACTCGGGTTTACCGAGATCACAAAGAAGGCAATGCTGAATTCCGTGGGAAGAGTGATGACCATCCCCAAAGGGGCGAAGATGAAAAACATCTCCATGATGGATGTGGTGATGGCACTCATGACGAACGGATTTGAGATAGAAGGAGAAATGCCGCAGCTGAAGATGCCCTGGGAAGAGGAGAAGAAGGAAAGTCCGAAGGGGATGACGGATGAGCGCACGGAGATGCTCAAGGACTATCTGAGAAGACTCGGAAAGGGAGAGGATCTGGAAGCTGTCAGAGCGGATTTCGTCAAGAACTTCCGTGATGTGGAAGCTTCTGAGATCATGAAGGCTGAGCAGGATCTTCTGAAGGAGGGAACTCCGCTTCAGGAGGTGCAGAAGCTGTGCGATGTCCATTCGGCGCTGTTCCACGGAGCAACCCGTGAGGAGAAAATCGCGAACGCGGAGAAGGCCGTGCAGGAGTCCCTTGCCGACAAAAAAATCGAGGGAAACAAGAAGGAAATCGCCGGAGCACTTACGGCGATTTCCGGACATCCGCTGAATCTTTTCGAAAAAGAAAACGAAGCTCTTGAGACACTGTTTGGAAAAGTCAGAGAAGCGATTGCCGGCAGGGATGTGGAGAAGGAGCTTTTATCAGAGCTTCGGGAGATTTCCGTGCATTACGCGAAGAAGGGCGATCTTCTGTATCCGCATCTCAAGACACAGTATGATGTTTCCGGACCGTCCGACGTCATGTGGACGGTGGATGATGAGATTCGGGATGAGATCAGCGCGCTGGCAAGAGCCGAGGAGCAGGACGACGACTGGTATGACAGACTTTCGAAGGTCCTGGATCGTGCGGAGGAGATGATCTACAAGGAGAAGAATATCCTGTTCCCGATCTGCGCGGTGAATTTCTCACAGGATGACTGGTATGCCGTATATCGGGACTCCAAGGACTACGCGGAGGTTCTCGGCATCTCATTCCCGAGATGGGAAGATGCCGAGAAGGCTCTCGCGGCGAAGACAGAGAGCGCAGCGGCGAAGATGGCGGACGGCGAGGTTGTCATGCCTGGCGGCCATATGACCGTCCCGCAGCTGACCGCACTGCTCAATACGATTCCGATGGAAATCAGCTTCATTGATGCGGACAACATCAACCGCTTCTTCAACGAGGGACCGAAGGTGTTTAAGAGAGCCGGGATGGCGATTGACCGCGAGGTATTTTCCTGCCATCCGCCGAAAATCGAACCGATGGTGCGCAATATACTGGAGAGCTTCCGGGACGGGAGCAAGGACAGCGTTCCGGTCTGGATGGAGAAAAACGGCAGAACGATGCTGGTGAATTATATGGCGGTCAGAGACAGAGATCACCATTATCTGGGAGCCGTGGAGCTGGTGCAGGATATGGAATTCGCGAAAGAGCACTTTGCGGGTCTTTCATAAAGAAGGCAGCTACGATTCATAATGGGCCCGAAGAACCGGTAAATGAACGATGTACCGGAAGAACCGATAAATGAACGATGCGCCGGAAGAACCGGAAAATGAATTGACGGTTTTTCTTTATCTGGTATACTGTAACTGTACAAAATAACCTGCTGGGGGAGCGAGAGCTGAGAGTGCCGCGGACGCGGCTGACCCTGATGACCTGATCCGGATAATGCCGGCGAAGGGAAGCTGAGTCTGAAAGCCGACTGTGGTATCCGGGAAACAGATTTTCCGGGATATCCTGTTTTTAAGGCAGCTTTTCAAGTGTCTTTCAAGGACCTTTAAAGAATGAAATGAGAGATCCTCCCGCAGATCAAATGTGAGGAGGATTTTATATGTCTATTTTTGCTGTAGCCGGAAGTGACGGATCCTATCAGCTGACACAGGCCGGATATGTTCTGATTATTGCCGTTATCATTGCGGCTCTGCTGCTGATCTGTGTGATCCGCAAGCCCGATCAGAGAGGAACGCTTGGAACAAGAAAGCTTGTTTTTTCCGCGATGGCGATTGCTCTCGCGACCGTGGCGTCTATGATAAAGCTCTTTCATCTGCCGATGGGAGGAAGCATCACCTTCTTCTCCATGCTGCTGGTATCGCTTGTGGGGTATTGGTACGGACTCGGGACAGGACTGTTTGCCGGATTGGCCTATGGCCTTCTGCAGCTGATCATTGACCCGTATATCATTTCACTTCCGCAGATGCTTGTGGATTATGTCTTTGCCTTTACCGCGCTTGGCCTTTCGGGGGTGTTCTCGGGAGCAAAGCACGGTCTGATCAAGGGGTATCTGCTCGGAGTCGTCGGAAGATACTTCTTCGCCGTTCTTTCCGGCTATATCTTCTTCGGAAGCTATAGCAGCGAATACGGAATGTCCGCGATGGCATATTCTCTGGCGTACAATGGTATTTATATCTTCACGGAGTGCGGCCTCACGATTGTGCTTTTGCTGATTCCGGCGGTCAATAAGGCAATGACCAAGGTGAAAAATATGGCGGTGGAAGGACCGGGACATGGCCGTGCGTTAAAACAGAGCTGAGAAAAGTCGGGGCTGAGAAAGGCCGGGAGCGGAGAAAAGCCGATAGTTGAGGAAAGCTGGGACTGAAGAAGGCTGAGTACGAGGGAAGGCTGTGAGGTTAGGAGGGATGAGATGACCGCATTGTTATTGACTGTATTGATCGCGTCGGAGGTTGCGGCGACATCCTTGCTGAAGTATACGCATCATTTTACGCGTCCGCTCCCGTCGATTATCTGTATTGCCTCCTACTGTGTGTGCTATTATACGTTTTCCTATGTGATGGACCGGATGAATGTAGGCGTCGCTTACGCCATCTGGTGCGGTGTCGGTCTGATTGCCACGAATGTGATCGGGTATCTTCTGTTCCGGCAGAAGCTGACAGGAGTCGGTGTCTTCGGAATTATCCTGATCATCATCGGGTGCGTGATCGTGAACGTGTGGGGAACGAAGTGATTCGCAGTTTATGCCGTTTGGTGCATCCATCTTGAGTGGAATGCTGAATAGACAAGAATATAAATGTGAGTATAAAGAAGAGACTGTTTCGGCGGTCTCTTTTTATTTTGAAATTGTTGCTTTTACCATGTCTCTGTTAGAAATAAAATTTGGATGGTAGTTCTTCCAGACAATTACCATGAGTGGATGGAATATTTATTTTAGACAGAAAAATGCATTGACAGCTTGTGGGTGAATATTGTACACTTCAAAACATAGTTAGTCGATATGAAATGTCATAATAAATTTTTGATCTATGATCTCCGGAGGCTATGCTATGAAAGAAGCAATCAGAAGAGTGCCGGTTCCTTTGGCGGGAGTGATGCTGGGATTCGCAGCTTTTGGAAATTTTCTGAAGAACTTTTCCGGCAGTTTATGGGTTTTCATGGAGGGCGTCGCCGGGCTGTTGCTGATTCTTCTGCTCCTGAGGGTTTTGATGGATCCGGAGGGGGTTCGCGGGGAATTGCGAAAGCCTGCGGTTGCCGGGGCTTCGGGTACATTTTCCATGGGGCTGATGTTTATTGCGGTAAGTGTGAAGACCGTGAGCGCACCGATCGGGATCGGCTTCTGGTGGGCGGGCCTTCTGCTCCATATGGTTCTGATCATCTGTTTCACAGCTGCCTTTGTCAGACGTTTTGAGCTGAAAAACGTTTATATGAGCTGGTTTCTGGTTTATGTGGGAATTGTGGCGGCAGCCGCGACAAGTCCGGCTTTCGGTATGCAGCGCCTGGGAAGGGTATTGACAGTCTATGGACTGATTGCGACCGTAGTTCTGATGATAGGGATTGGCCTGCGATACCGCCGTCTTCCTGTCGAGAAGCCGTTTCAGCCGCTAGGCGCGATCTGTGCGGCTCCCTTCAGCCTGTGTCTGGTAGGATTAAATCAGTCCTTTCCGGAGTTGAGTCCGGTGGTTCTGCTGGCAGTGTTCTGTGTCGCCAATATTTTCTATGTACTCGGGCTGATTCAGGTTTTCCGGTATATCAGAGGGCCCTTTTTTCCTTCGTTTTCCGGTTTTACCTTTCCGTTCATCAATACGGCGATCGGGACCAGTCTGACGCTTCATGCATTACGCAAGACAGGATTGGGTGGCGGACCGGAAGCCTTGCTTTCTGCGGTGGCTGATGTACAATGTGTAATTGCGAGCCTCCTGCTGGTCGTTGTTTTTCTCAGATATGTCTTCTTCCTTTTTGGAAGAGAGAGACAGGGCGTTTTGAAGAGAAAGGCGGCCGGAAGAAAGGCGGACGCAGTCGTTAGATAAGTTATTGTTCTCAGCAGGCCGCTGATCGTCGGAAAAATCAGGAGACCGGAGCTGCATGGAGCAGAAGGAAACAGGAGCCGAATTGCAGCAGAAGGTGACAGCGAAGAAAAACAGAACCAAAAACAGAAGCAAAAGTGGAACAGAAAGTGACAGCAAAGACAAAACAGAACCATACTTGTAACAGAAATTGACAAAGCTGAGGATGCAGAAGAACTGAGGATACAGAAGAATAGAGGAGGAGACAGGATGTTAGAGCATATTCATACACACCGAAATCTGATCGGATTTGATGAAAACGGAATTCCGGTAGCGATTCAGAAGGCGTCGGTGCATGATCCAGAGAAGATTGACGCAGAATACCGTGCCGTTGAGGAGGGACAGAATCCGGAGGCGGCTCACTCTCATGAGCAGAAGGGATGCACACAGGGAGCCTGTGCCGGAGAAGGCAGCGGGCAGGCTCATACAGGAAAAGATAACGGAGCAAGTCAGGAAGAGGACGACGATGCGTTCATTCGCGATTACATGAATGCCGTAACGGCGTACCGCAAGACATTCCCGTCTAAGCAGGAACAGATCGACAAGACACCGGATCCCGCAATCCGTGAGATGCTGATCCGTTCGGAGCAGCTGGGTATCGATACGACGTTTGACCGCTTTGACAAGCAGCAGCCGCAGTGTAATTTCGGTCTGGCAGGTATCTGCTGCAAGATTTGTAACATGGGACCCTGCCGGATTACGCAGAAAGGAAAGAAGGGTGTCTGCGGAGCGGACGCGGATCTGATTGTTGCGAGAAATCTCCTGCGCGCGGCGGCTGCCGGCGCCGCTCAGCACGGCATGCACGCAAGAGAGCTGATGCTGGAGCTGATGTGGGCAGCCGAGGGCAAGCTGGATGCTCCCCTTCTGGGTGAGCAGAAGATTCTCGCGACGGCGAAGAATTTCGGAATTGCCACAGACGGGCGTGAGGTGAAGGATGTTGCCTATGATCTGGCGAAGGCACTGCTGGACGATCTTTCCAGTCCGGATCCCTCTCATGTATATAAGACGGCGGAGGTCTGCGCTCCGCCGGACCGTGTGAAGCTGTGGAAGGATCTGGACCTCATGCCGATCAGTGCTTATCACGAGGTTTTCGAGGCTTATCACAAGACTGCGGTTGGAACAGACAGCGACTGGAGAAGCATCATGGAGCATTTTCTCCGCTGCGGGCTTGCGTTCTGCTTTACCGGCGTAGCCGGAGCATCCATTGCCACGGATTCTCTGTTTGGTGTAGGAGACCGCGTAACATCCAAGGTAAACATCGGCGCTCTGAAAAAGGGCTATGTCAATATCGCCGTTCACGGCCATCTGCCGCTCCTGGTTAAGGAAATTGTGAAATGCGGACAGACGGAGGAGATGATCAACCTCGCAAAGGCAAAGGGCGCTAAGGGCATTCGTTTCTACGGAATCTGCTGCAGCGGGCTTTCCGCAATGTACCGTTACGACGGGGTTATTCCGCTTTCCAACGCGGTTTCGGCGGAGCTCGTTCTGATGACAGGTGCGCTGGATCTCTGGGTGGCGGATGTACAGGATGTCTTCCCGGCTATCATGGATGTGGCAAAATGCTACCGCACGACGGTGGTGACGACCAGCTCGTCTGCCCGTCTGCCAGGCGCGGAGAGAATGGAGTTCGATCGTCATCATTCGAATATCGGTGAGGCAAAGGAGCTGGCGCGGAAGATTGTTCTGCGCGGAATCGAGAGCTTTGAGGACAGAAAAGGAATCCCGGTATACATCCCGCCGTATGAGATCACGGCGGAGGTCGGATTCTCGGCAGAGTATATCGGCCGCCGCTTCGGCGGATTCGGGCCGATCGCAGAGGCGCTGAAGGACGGACGAATTCTGGGTATTGTAAACATGGTAGGCTGCAACAATCCGAAGGTTCCATATGAGCGCTGCATCGCAGATGTCGCAAAGGTATTGATTCAGAACAATGTTCTGGTGCTTACCAACGGGTGCGCGTCCTATCCGCTGATGAAGCTTGGTTACTGTGCGAAAGACGCCAGTCAGCTGGCCGGAGAGAAGCTGCGCGGCTTCCTGGAGCCGGATCTTCCGCCGGTATGGCATGTGGGCGAATGCATTGACAATACCAGGTCGAGCGGAATCATGGCCGGAATTGCAGGCGCACTCGGCCAGAAGCTTCCGGATATGCCGTACGCGTTTACCTCACCGGAGTGGAGCAACGAAAAAGGCATAGACGCGGCGCTTGCCTTCCGGCTTCTCGGAATTACCTCCTACCACTGCGTAGAAGCGCAGATCTTCGGATCGAAGAACGTCATTGAATTCCTGAAGCAGGGAACGGAGGAAACACTGGGATCTCATATGGTGGTAAATGCAGATCCGGTTAAGCTTGGCGAGCAGATTGTCGCGGATATGAAAGAAAAGAGAAAGAAACTCGGCTGGGACTGATAGAATCAGGTCTTGGCTGACGGGAAAAGCTGTGGTAATATTTTTGTAATTAATCGGTGTGCCTTGAGGGTTCTTCTGACTTAAGAATACTGCCGGAACAGAATACGGAGTGTCGTTATGATGCTCCTGTTCTGTTCCGGTTTTTTTTACGAGAACAGTGAGCCGCAGCCGAATGCGAAGGATTCGTGTGCGGCGAGCGTCGTGATAGCGAGATAAAACACGTTGCGCGAGTTTTTTTCTCGCTATGTGAACGCGGCAGTGGCAAATCGGAACCGGAGAAGTGCGCATGGATTGGAATAGTAGATTAGAGCCGGGGACGTGTGCCTGAGATAACCGGGCACAGGATTTGTGAGGGATAAAAAATGCTGGCGATGATTGATAACTTTGATTCGTATACCTATAATCTGGTAAGTTATTTCCGGGAGTTCGGAGAGCAGGTTGCCGTGATCCGGAGAGATCAGGCTTCTGCGGAGCGTATCGGGAGGATAAAGGATCTGGAGGGAATTGTTATTTCACCGGGACCGAAGGCCCCGTCTTCCGATGATCCTTCTGTGGCAATTATCCGGGCGTTTCAGGACAGAGTGCCGATCCTCGGGGTGTGCCTGGGACATCAGATCATCGGATTTACGTATGGGGCAGAGATTCGGAGAGGCAGATGTCCGATGCACGGCAAGGTTCTGCCGGCATACAATAACGGGACGGGTCTGTTTGCGGGTCTTCCGCGGGAATTCGTGGTCACACGGTACCATTCTCTGATTGTGTCGGGGGAAAATCTACCGTCAGCGTTAGAGATCGATGCGGTTGATAAAGAAGGAACGATCATGGCGATGCACCACAGAGATTGTCCGGTCTACGGCGTACAGTTTCATCCGGAGGCGGTTCTGACGGAATACGGGCATGAGCTGCTGGAAAATTTTATGCGAATCTGCCGGGCAAAAAATGGAGAATAAGATGGGAATGACGAAGACGAAAACGGAAGAGTGGAGGGGAAAAGCACTGAGTCTGGAAAAGCTGGCGGATATCATCCGCAGGGATGGCATCAGCCAAAGGGACTGGGCTTTCCTTGATTCCTCTCTGAAGGGACGGGACGGAAGATACTCGATTCTCGGTCTGTATCCATATCTTCGGGCCGAGGAAAGAGATGGGGAGCTGCTTGTGAACGGAGAGAAGCGATCGGGCGATCTTCTGAATTTTTTGAAGCATTATATCGAAGATAATCGGGAGCAACAGGAAAACGTTCTCGAGCAAGATAGGGACGGACGGGGTCGCGATGCTTTGAAAGGCAAGGATCTGCAGAGCGTCGGCTGTGCGCAAGGTCGGAATCGGGAGAATGAGGGGCCGGTTATGACCGGAGGAGCCATAGGTTGGCTGAGCTACGATTATGGTAGAAAAAGAGCGGGGATCGCGGGACATCATGAAAGCGGCGCTTTGTCCGTTGACGGCGGTTTGCCCGACGGGAGATTTGTCTTCTATGATCTGTACCTGGTTGAGGATCTGCAGGAGAGCCGGATCTGGATGTGTACACAGGAGAAACTGGCCGAGATATCGGATTACCGGGAAAAAGTACGAACATGGGCGGAGAAGGACAGGAAAAAAGACAAAGTAAAGGACGGGAATGTCGTTTTCTCCTCAGACTACGACAGGGAGGCTTATGAAAATACGATCCGACGCGTGATCGAGTATATGAGAGCCGGAGATATCTATGTCATGAACATGACGCGGAGAATCACTGCGGATCATATCGGCGATCCGTATCAGATGTTCCGGTATCTTAGGAAACACAATCCTTCACCGTTTGGTGCGTTTCTGTCCTTTGGGGAGTATCAGATTGTGTGCGCGTCTCCTGAGCGGTTTCTGCGTGTCCGGAACGGTGTCGTGGAAACCAGTCCGATCAAGGGGACCCGGAAAAGGGGCATTACGGAAGAGGAAGATCAGAAGTTGAAGCAGGAGCTGGCGGACTCGGAGAAGGACAAAAGTGAGCTTTTGATGATCGTAGACCTGGAGCGTAATGACCTGAACCGGGTATGCGTACCGGGATCGGTGAAGGTTCCGCGAATGTATTACATTGAGAGCTTCGCTACGGTTCATCATTTGATTTCCGATGTGACAGGAGAGCTGAGACCGGAGTGCAGCGCGGTAGATCTGCTGGACGCGGCTTTCCCGGGAGGATCGATCACGGGAGCGCCAAAATATCGCGCGATGGAGATCATAGAGGAACAGGAAAACAGTGCGCGGGGGCTGTACACGGGAACCATAGGCTATCTGGGGCTGGATGGGAACTGCGATTTCAATATCGTAATACGGACGGCGGTCTGTCGGAACGGAAGCTGTACGATTGGAGCCGGCGGTGGAATCACTGTGGATTCAGACCCGGAATTCGAATATGAGGAAACGAACCAGAAAGCTGCAGCGCTGATCGAAGCGATTCGCATGACAAAGGAATAAGAAAGTGGGGGTAAGCGTGATAGAGCGGCTTGGTCGGGATATGGCACAGTTCAGCCAGGATGAAGCCGGTACAGAGGCTTGGAAGAGGTGTGGAATGGAAGAAATCAGATGTAAGGCAGACGACGGATTTTTCTTTGGAATTGGTCTGTTCGAGACAATTGCGATAAATCATGGGGCTGCGGTGTTGGCGGATCTGCATATCCGGAGGCTGGCGGCGGGACTGCGTGATCTGCACATTGAAAACAGAGACTATCTGAAATGGACAGAAGGAAGAGGTGTACGGGAAAAATGTGATCTGGAATCCTGGCTGAAAGAGTCTGCTGCCGCTTTTCTGTCGGAACTTGAGGGAAGACCGGTTTGGGAAAAGGGCGTGCTGAAAATCACGGTGACAGAGGAAAATCTGCTGTTCGGCACACGGGAGAACCCCTATACTGACGAGCAGTTCCGCGAGGGGCTCCGGCTGTGCTTCAGTCCGGTTTACCGGAATGAAACCTCGCCGTTTACTTACTACAAGACACTGAATTGCGGAGACAATATTGTAGTGCACCGTAAAACCCGGGAGATGGGCTACGACGAGGCCGTCTTTGTGAATACAAAGGGCGAGATCTGCGAAGGATCCGTCAGTAATGTTTTTTTTACGAAGGGGAATGAGGTGGTGACTCCGCCGGCGACAAGCGGGCTTCTGAGGGGAACGATCCGGAGTTATCTGCTTGATCCGGAGAAAAAATGGACGGTACATTCAAAGGAAAAGACCCGGCTGGAATTCCGGGAAGAGGTAGTGCGGACGGAAGATCTGGAAAAATACACCGGCATGTTCATCACCAATTCGCTGATGGGAATCATGCCGGTGCAGTCTCTTGGAAGGTTTCGTTTCCCGGACAGGAGAGCCGCGGAAATCCTTCGTGAGCAGTACCTCCGGGATACGCAGGCATGCTTGTGACAGGTATATTCTGAAAAGTAATCAGTCGTAGAGATTCCTCTTCTTCATGATCAGAATCGAGATATACAGGGCGGCGGCCGTGAGCAGCCAGGATACCGGCCAGACGAGACAGAGGATCTCGTAGACCGGGTGGCGTGCAAAGACGGTAAACAGCCAGATCAGTCGGAAGACGATGGTGCCGCAGAGAATCTCGACGGAGGGCAGGAGAGAGTGACCTCTTCCCCGGAGTACGGCGGCCGGAACCTCGTATAAGGTGACGAGGTACTCCCACAGGAGAACCAGGCGGTTACGACGGATGGCGTACATAAGGACGGCTTCCTTGGAGGAGAAGATCCGCATGAAGAAGGTGCCGGAGAGTGCGAACGGAACGCTGAGTACGGCGCCCGCAAGAGCGCCGAAGATCATGCAGTACAGAAAGATCCTGCGGCAGCGCAATTTCTCTCCTGCGGCGTGATTCTGGCTGATAAAGGTAGTGGCAGCCTGCGAGAAGGCGGCTACAGCAAAATAGCCGAAGTATTCGAAATTAAGGGCTGCGGCGCTTCCTGCGATGGCATCGGAGCCGAAGCTGTTGATGGCAGCCTGGATGAATACATTAGAGACACAGAATACGGCCTCCTGTATACCTGCCGGCAGACCGATGGCCATCAGTCGTTTCACATCGTCTCCTTTCAGACGGAGGCTGCGCAGGGAAAAATGAAATTCATCGGTTTCCTTCATCAGAAATGAAACGGTAAGAACGGCGCTGAGGACATTGGAGATGTCCGTAGCGAGCGCTACGCCGGCAACACTTAAGCGGCATACAATCACAAAGAAAAGGTTCAGGATGACGTTCAGAATTCCTGCGGCGATCAGCGCGTTCAGCGGTCTTCTGGTGTCACCCTTTGCGCGAAGGATAGCGCTGGCAAAGTTGTAAATGACAATGAACGGGCTGCCGAGCATGTAGATCTGAAGATACTGTACGCCGAGATCGAGAATATTTTCCGGCGTAGAGATCAGGATCAGGAGTGGTCGGGCAGACACCAGTCCGCAGATCATCAGGACGACTCCGACAATCAGGCTGAAGAGCATCGAGGTGTGAACGGCCGCCGGTATCTCCGTCCGTTTATTCATGCCGATGTATCGTGCGATCAGGACGTTTACACCGACAGAGAGACCGGTGATGAGCCCGAGGATGATGCCGATGGGTTCCGCGTTGAGACCGACGGCAGCCAGAGCCTCCGGGGAGGAAAACTGACCGATGACGGCGGAATCGGCGGAATTGAAGAGCTGCTGCAGAATGCTGGCAGCGGCAATCGGAAGGGCGAAGAGCAGGATCTTTCCTGCCAGGCCGCCGTGGATCATGTCGACCTCGTTCTTCTGCGTTTTTTTGTTTCTTCGAATTGTTGCTGAATCGGATGCTGACATTTATGCTATAACCTCATTAACTTTTTTATAGTATTTGTGCGGGAGTGCTGGCGTTGTATTCATAGGTTTTTTTCCGCACGTCCTATCTTAGCAGGGAAGGGAGCGATTAGCCAGTCCTGTTTGGTTAAAAGTTACTGTTCGCCTCCAACTAAGTACGGCAAGGATTTTACAGTCCTGTTTCCATTCGCAAACTGGCTGTAACAAAGTT
>OMUU01000171.1 GCA_900314295.1 uncultured Lachnospiraceae bacterium
CTACGGATTGCTCCGTGCTTCGCACTCCCGCAATCCTACAGGTATGGAAGGAGCTGACAGGAAATGAGAGGAGCCAGGAGATGGCTACGCCTGGCAGTCGGTTTCCTTGTGGCGTCCGCGGTATTTTCCCTGACGGGATGTTCTCTGCCGAACAGCAATGAAAACACCACCCTTTCCGTGAATGATACGGGAGCGGTCACAGAGAATATCGTGGAGGCGAAGGGAAGCGAAGAGTATACAGAGGATGATTTAAAGCAATATATCGAAACCGCAGTTTCAGATTATAATACTTCGGACGAAAAGGCTGTGAAGCTGGAATCCTGCAGCGTGGACAGCAGCTCGGTCACGATCAAACTGACATACGCTTCCATGGAGGATTACAGCCGGTTTAATCATGTCACGGCATTTCTCGGGACACTCGCGGAAGCGGAGAAGGCGGGCTACTCCATGGATCAGAGCTTTCTTGACCGGAACGGAGGGCCGGCGGACGCGGAGGTGCTTTCGTCCAGAGCGAAGGAATGGAAGGTGATCATTCTTTCCGAACCGGTCATGGTGAGGCTTCCGGACAAGATTCTCTATGCGACGGATAACGTGTCGATTACGGGGCGTCTCTCGGCAACCATCAATACCTTCCTGTCTGAGGATGGCAGCAACAGGGCCGTTAGATCAGATAGCTCGGAAAAAGGGACTGCCTCCCTTTCCGATTCATCAGAAGGAGAAGGAGTGGCTTCCTCATCGGATCAAAAGGTTGGAAACGATCTGGTGACCAATGCGGGAAATTCCACGCAGAATGAGAGCAAGAGCATATCGCGGTTTGTGACGGTTTCCGATCGGAATGCATACATTATATACAAGTGAGCAGGAAGATATTTTTCACGCTCAGGGTCAGAAGTGCATATCCAAAGATACAAAGTGTCTGCAGGGACAGAGTAGAATATACAAAGGAGATGGATGAAGATGGAAAAGACAATGGACAAGATCATTGCAGTGGCAAAGAATCGCGGGTTTATATACCCGGGCTCCGAAATTTACGGAGGTCTTGCGAATACGTGGGATTACGGTCCGCTGGGCGTTGAGTTTAAGAACAATGTCAAGAGAGCGTGGTGGAAAAAGTTTGTTCAGGACAACAAGCTGAATGTAGGCGTTGACTGCGCGATTTTGATGAACCCCCAGACCTGGGTGGCTTCCGGTCATCTGGGAAGCTTTTCCGACCCTCTGATGGACTGTAAGGAGTGCCATGAGCGCTTCCGTGCGGATAAGCTGATCGAGGACTTCTGCCAGGAGCATGGGATTGAGCTGGAGAACAACAGCTGCGATGGCTGGTCCAATGAGAAGATGATGGACTTCATCCGAGAGCACGAGATCCCCTGCCCGAGCTGCGGAAAGCATAACTTCACTGACATCCGTCAATTCAACCTGATGTTCAAGACGTTCCAGGGTGTAACCGAAGACGCGAAGAACACGGTATATCTGCGTCCGGAAACCGCTCAGGGTATTTTCGTGAATTTCAAGAACGTACAGAGAACGTCCCGCAAGAAGATTCCGTTCGGCATCGGACAGATAGGAAAATCCTTCCGGAACGAAATTACACCGGGCAACTTCACCTTCCGTACCCGTGAATTCGAGCAGATGGAGCTGGAGTTCTTCTGCGAGCCGGATACAGATCTGGAGTGGTTTGATTACTGGAGAAGCTTTTGCCACAAGTGGCTTAACGATCTTGGTCTCAAGGATGATGAGCTGAGACTTCGTGACCACGCGAAGGAGGAGCTCAGCTTCTATAGCAAGGCCACGACCGATATCGAATTCCTCTTCCCGTTCGGATGGGGCGAGCTCTGGGGCATCGCGGATCGTACCGACTATGATCTCAGCCGTCATCAGGAAGTATCCGGCGAGGACCTTACTTATTTTGATGATGCGAAGAAGATGAAATATATTCCGTATGTAATCGAGCCGTCTTTGGGCGCGGATCGCGTGGTTCTCGCTTTCCTGTGTTCGGCATATGATGAAGAGGTTCTGGATGCGGAGAAGAATGATGTCCGGACTGTCATGCACTTCCATCCGGCACTTGCACCGGTGAAGATCGCTGTTCTTCCTCTTTCCAAGAAGCTGAATGAGGCGGCGGAGAAGGTATTTGATAAGCTGGCAGACAAGTACAACTGTGATTACGATGACAGGGGAGCAATCGGAAAGAGATATCGTCGTCAGGATGAGATCGGCACTCCGTACTGCATTACCTATGACTTCGATTCCGAGAGCGATCAGTCGGTTACCATTCGTGACCGCGATACCATGGAACAGGTTCGTGTAAAGATCGATGAGCTTGATCAGTGGTTTGCCGGAAAGTTTGACTTCTGATTACTTCTGAGAAGAGAAGGAAACGTTAAAAGGAGGATCTGGTTCATGCAGAGAAAAAAGGTTGTAGTGGCGCTTGGACACCGGGCGCTTGGGAAGACCTTCGCGGATCAAAAGAAGGGCGTTGAGAATGCGGTAAAGTCCATTGCAGATCTTGTGCAGGCAGGGGCAGGAGTAGTAATTACGCACAGCAACGGGTCTCAGGTCGGCATGATTCATACGGCAATGAATGAATTCACAAAGGCTCACAGCGATTACGTCGGAGCTCCGATGTCCGTCTGCTCTGCCATGAGCCAGGGCTATATCGGGTATGATATTCAGAATTCTCTCCGTGCGGAGCTTCTGAGAAGGGGCATCTACAAGCCGGTGGCGACGATCATCACACAGGTCACCGTAGATCCCTATGATGAAAACCTCTATGAGCCAAGCAAGGTCATCGGAAGAATTCTCACGGAGGAAGAAGCGAAGGCGGAGGAAGAGAAGGGCAATTATGTCACAAAGACCGAGGAGGGGTACCGCAGGATCATTGCGTCCCCGAAGCCCCAGGACATCATTGAGCTGGAGACGATTCAGCTTTTGTTGGATGCGGGACAGATCGTGATTGCGGGCGGCGGAGGCGGCATTCCGGTTCTGGAACAGGGACCGGAGCTGAGGGGCGCCAGCGCGGTCATCGAGAAGGATCTGGTAAGTGAGAAGCTCGCGGAGAAGCTCAGAGCGGATGAACTGCTGATTCTGACCAGTGTTGAGAATGCGAAGATCGGACACGGAACCGATCATGAGCAGCCGATTGGAAAAATAACGGTCTCCCAGGCAGAGGAATATATCCGCGCCGGAGAGTTCGAATACGGCACGATGCTCCCGAAGATTCAGGCGGCCGTTGACTTCCTGAAGAGCGGCGGAGAGCGGGCGGTGATTACATCTATTGCAAAGGCAAAGGATGGATTCGCAGGCCGGACAGGGACCATCATCGTAAAGGATGACGCAAAGGAAGAATAACGCCAGGTATAAACCGGGATAGAGAGGAGCTGCTGCAAAGATCAGAATGCCGCAGCTCTTTTTCTATCATATGCCTGATCGGGGGGATGCCTTCGATCACAGCGTTTCCGATGCTGGTGCACGAGACGACAAAAGGGTATGCAGGACGAGGCACCCTGCTGGTCCGGGGGCAGGGAAAAAGAGGTATTAGATGAATATTTTAAATCTGGAACATATCAGCATTGCTTTTCTCTCACGGGTTCTACTGGATGATGTGACGGTGGGAATCAGTGATTCAGATAAGATCGGTGTGATAGGCGTAAATGGAACCGGAAAATCTACGCTCCTTTCCATTGCAGCGGGACGGCTTTTGCCGGATCAGGGCAGGGTCGTCAAGGGAAATTCCGTTCGAATTGCCTATCTTCCGCAGAATCCGGTTTTTGACAACCGGAAGACGCTGTTGGAAAACGTCGCGGAAGCCGTGAACGGTAAAGCGTCTCACTGGGATACTGCGGGTGAGGTTCGGGCAAGACTTCAGGATTTCGGAATTCCCGATCCGGAATGTAATCCGGATATCCTGTCCGGAGGGCAAAAAAAACGGGCGGCTCTCGTGGCGGCAATTCTGACACCCTGTGATCTTTTAATTCTGGATGAGCCGACCAACCATCTGGATCATGAAATGATTGAGTGGCTGCAGGGATACCTGCAGAATTTTCGGGGCGCTGTTTTAATGGTCACGCACGACCGCTACTTCCTGGATCAGGTGACCAATCAGATTCTGGAAATTGACAGGGGAAAAACCTACCGTTATGCGGCAAATTATTCCGGTTACCTGGAGCTCAAGCAGGAACGCATGGATTTCGCGGTTGCTGCGGAAAGAAAAGCCGCCGCGTTGTATCGCAAGGATCTAGCCTGGATCATGCGAGGCGCCAGAGCACGATCCACGAAGCAGAAGGCGCATATTCAGAGATTCGAGGCCCTGCGGGACCGTGAGAAAATTGTGGAAGAGCGGCAGGTAAAGCTGAATTCCCTTCCTTCCAGGCTTGGAGGAAAAACCATCGAACTACACCATGTCTGCAAGGGGTATGACGGCAGGGAACTGATTCATGATTTTTCCTATACCTTCAATAAGACAGACCGGATCGGCATTATCGGCACAAACGGCTGCGGAAAATCCACGCTTCTGAAAATCATTGAGGGCGAGGTAAAGCCGGATTCCGGTTATGTGGAGATCGGACAGACGGTAAAAATCGGCTGCTTCAGCCAGGAAAACGAAAGGCTTGATCCGGATGAGCGGGTCATCGATTACATCAAGGACACGGCGGAGTTTATCCGGACAACCGAGGGGCTTGTATCTGCGACGAATATGTGCGAACAGTTTCTTTTTGACAGTGAGATGCAGTATTCAAGGATCGAAAAGCTTTCCGGCGGCGAGAAAAGAAGGCTGTATCTGCTGAAGGTGCTGATGGAGTCGCCAAATGTGCTGATTCTGGATGAGCCGACCAATGACCTGGATATTCAAACACTGCGGATTCTGGAGGATTATCTGGACCGCTTTGCCGGAATTCTGATCGTTGTGTCTCACGACCGGTATTTCCTCGACCGCGTGGTGACGAGGATCTTCTCTTTTGTCGGCGATGGAACTCTTGTGCGCAGTGAAGGAGCGTATACGGAATACCTCGAGCGGGTACAAGCGCAGGGATTTCCGTCAGAAGCTTCCGGAGGAAGCATAAAAGGTGCTGTCGGGGGCGGAAGTCCCGCGGGGAATCGCACAGAGGAGACGCGCGGAGATGGAGAAAAGGGAAACGGAATGAGCGGAGCCGAGCTATATGCCGCGCAGAAGGAGGAAAAACGAAAGAAGAAACAGAACCGGCTCTCCTACAAGGATCAGAAAGAATATGACCATATCGAGGAGGAAATCGCCAGTCTGGAGGCCAAAAGCAAGGACCTGGAACAGCAGATGATTGAGGCGGCAACGATGTATACAAAGCTTTCTGACCTGACAAAGGAGAAGGAGGCTGTAGACGCTAAGCTCGAGGAGCGGATGGAACGGTATTTTGAGCTGCAGGAGCTGGTGGACAGCTTTGAATCTTTAAACAGCCAGTGATGCTCAGGCAAAGGTACTGTAAAATCTTAGCCGTTTTAGGTGGCGCGTGGACAGTAACGAACAGATAGCGCAACCTGCGGATGGTATGGCCGGGTGTTTACCGGATTTTTTGTTTGATGTATACTATAGGTACTGTATAAGGATTATAAGGGTTTGTGTGAAGGAGGTTTTTATGGCAATTTTCAAGGGAGCCGGTGTTGCGATCGCTACGCCGATGCATGAGGACGGCACGATTAATTTTGACGCATTTGAGCAGATGCTGGAGTATCAGATCCGGAATCATACCGATGCGATTATTGCGGTGGGGACATCGGGTGAGGCCTCGACGCTGGAGGATGACGAGCACCTGGAGGCGATCCGATTTTGTGTGGATATCGTAAAGAAGAGAGTTCCGGTGATTGCCGGTACCGGCTCGAACAACACGGCCCATGCAATCATGATGTCGAAGGAAGCGGAAAAGAGAGGCGCGGATGGACTGCTGCTGGTAACGCCGTATTACAACAAGGCGACACAGGGCGGGCTGATCGCCAGCTACACGGCGATTGCGGAGTCGGTTGGCATTCCGTGCATCATGTATAACGTTCCCTCCAGAACGGGTACGAATATTCAGCCGGAGACGGCGGCCTTTCTCGGACAGCATGTAAAGAATATTGTAGCGCTGAAGGATGCCTGCGGGAACATCAGTCAGACGGCGAGAACATTAGAGCTTTGCGACGGCGTTCTGGATCTGTACTCAGGCAACGACGACCAGGTTGTTCCGATCATGTCACTGGGCGGCATCGGCGTAATATCGGTCCTGTCGAACGTCGCGCCGCAGTTTACACACGATATGTGTCAGAAGTGTCTGGATGGGGACTTTGCAGGAGCCGCGAAGATGCAGCTGAAGTCACTGGCATTGATTCGCCAGCTGTTCTGCGAGGTGAATCCGATTCCGGTAAAGGCTGCTCTGAATATGATGGGCTTTGAGGCGGGAAAGCCGAGGCTTCCTCTTACAGAGATGACGGACGACCATCAGGCGTCCCTGAAGGAGGCAATGAAAGATTTTGGCCTGCTCTGATTCTATTTTTATGGCGGAAGGACTTTCAGAATTTGTAATTCGAGGCTTTGATAGAGCAACTGCGGAATAGGGATCCAAGGAGAGTTTAGAGAAGGGACAGAAAAGAGAAAAATGAAGACAAAGGTATATATTGACGGGCAGAGCGGAACAACAGGACTTCAGATCTACGACAGAATCGGAGCCAGGGACGATCTCGAGCTTCTGCGGATCGACGAGGACAAGAGACATGATATGGAGGAACGCAAAAAATTCCTGAATGCGGCGGATATCGTATTCCTTTGTCTTCCGGATGCAGGGGCGATCGAAGCGGTATCTCTGATTGAGAATCCGGAGGTTCGTGTCATCGACGCCTCTACGGCGCACCGCGTGTCCGAGGGATGGACCTACGGATTCCCGGAGCTGTCAAAGGCACAGCGAGAAGCAATCCGAACCAGTAAGAGGGTGGCGAACCCGGGCTGTCATGCCACCGGACTCATCGCGACGACGGCTCCGCTTGTGAGAATGGGAATTCTGCCCGCAGATTATCCGGTCACCTGTTATTCTCTGACCGGATATTCCGGGGGCGGCAAAAAAATGATTGCGGAATACGAATCGGAAGACCGCAGCACACTTCTTGATTCGCCGGGCATCTACGGACTGAATCTGAAGCATAAGCATGTGCCGGAGATGCAGAAGATGACGGGTCTTACCTATCCCCCGGTATTCATGCCGATTGTGGATGATTATTACAAGGGAATGGCGGGGACGATCATGCTTCAGAACCGACTGCTTCCGGGCAAGCCGTCCGCGGAGGAGATCTGTGAGAGACTGCAGGAGTATTACCAGGAGGAGCATTTTGTGTCCGTTGTACCCTTTGGACAGAATGACAGCAAGCTCTATGCCAATAAGCTGGCGGGCACCAACCATCTGGAAATTGTCGTCTGCGGACATGAGGAGCAGACGTCTGTGACCGCACTGTTTGACAATCTGGGAAAAGGAGCCTCTGGAGCCGCCGTGCAGAACATGAACATTATGCTTGGACTTGACGAGGCAACGGGACTTGAGAATTAAGGTGTGCCTGTCTGTGAAGCGTCAGTCACTGCGGTACTTCAGATACTGAAGAAATTTTTTCGTAGCTGCGGATGCGGTGGATCTGTCTTTAAGCGCAATGCCGATCCTGCGGAAGGAGGGCGGGTCCAGCGGCTTTATGACTACATCGTATGGAATACGTTTCAGGATCAGCCCTGGAAGGATCGCGATGCCAAGCCCCTGCTCAATCATGGCCATAATGGCGTAATCGTCCCAGGTGGTGAAGCGTATCTCCGGGTGCAGGTCATATTTTGTGAGAATATCGGTGATCTCAGACTTCCCGCCTTTTTCCAGAAGCATGAAGGGCTCTTTTTCCAGCTCCTTTACCGGAAAAGCATCCAATCCGGCGAGCGGATGGCCCTTTGGAAGCACAGCCATCAAGGGATCCTGCGCAAGCTCGAGTGTATCGAATTCGGGCCGGGTGGGGAGAATCAGGAAGCCGCAGTCGACCCGGCGCTCATCGATCCATTTTTCCGTTTCCGAATAATCACCCAGAAGCATTTCATATTCGATGTTGGGATAATCCAACTGAAACTGCCGGATGATCTGTGGGAGCCACTGGGTTGCGACGCTGGAAAAGGTTCCGATTCGAATGAGGCCCGTCTGGATCCCATTCAGATCATCGACCTCCTCCTGAAGGCGGTAATATTCGCGGCACAGACTCTGCGCAAAGGGAAGAAGCCTTGTGCCGTCAGAGGTCAGGCTCACACCATTTCGGTCACGTTCGAGAAGGGTGATGTTCCAGTCCTTCTCAAGATCGGAGATCATCCGGCTGATGCCGGACTGTGAATAGCCAAGGGACTCTGCTGCCTTTGAGAAGCTGCCGAGTTCCACAGTCTTGACAAAAGAAAGATATTTTTGAAGATTTGCGTCGATCATTTATAGGAAAACCTCATGCACGCAGGTGCGAATATTTCTTAAAAGGTAACAGATGAAGATTATTCTGCAAGGTGGAGTCCTGCAATTCGACAGGCAGCTGCCCTTTCTATTATAGGTTGGAGGGATCCGGTGCGCAATTGATAAATTTATGGTCCGTATGTTTTGCGGTATCATAAAGTTGCTGATCACTTACAACTAAGTACAGCAAGGATTTTACAGTGCCATTGTCCTTTGCAGACTGGATGCAGGAAAGCTTTCTCCTGATTTTATGGGGCTATGGAACTCCTCAGGCGCAAGCGCTCGTGTCAGACAGCCCACGCAGCTTGCGCGTCATTAATAAATGGTACCATATACGGAATGAGCTATGGATAGGAGTGTGAAGATGAGTAAATGGAGTCGTGAAGAACTTTCGAAGGCACTTCAGCTGTATGCGGTGACGGACCGCCACTGGCTGAACGGCCGCTCTCTTGCGGGCGATGTGGAGCGGGCGCTGAAGGGAGGAGCAACCATTATTCAGCTTCGAGAGAAAGACGATATGAAGCTGGAGCACGATGATTTTTTGAAGGAGGCCTCTGAGATCAAAGCACTTTGCCGGAGGTATCAGGTTCCGTTTGTCATTGATGATGATGTCGAATTGGCAATGGAAATCGGAGCGGACGGAGTTCACGTCGGACAAAGTGATATGGAAACCGGTCTGGTGCGCAGCAGACTGGGGGAGGAGCGCATTATCGGCGTTTCCACGCAAACTGTGGAAGAGGCAATCCTTGCGGAAAGCCGTGGAGCGGATTATCTCGGGGTTGGCGCGGTGTTCCCGACTGGCTCAAAGGCGGATGCCTCGGAGGTGAGCATGGATGCGCTGCGGGCAATCTGCAAGGCGGTTTCGATCCCGGTTGTGGCCATAGGCGGGATTACCGAAGAAAATGTCATGGAGCTGGCAGATTCCGGGATCGTCGGCATTTCGGTCATCTCCGCGATTTTTTCGAAAGAGGATGTGGAAGGCGCTGCAAGAGCACTGAAGACCCGGACAGTCCGGATGCTTGGGTTATCAGAGGATTAAGATGGTTGAGAGCATTCATATTCTGGATACAGGAGCTGCTTATGAAGAACAAAGCTGGAACCTTTTGGAGCAGTTAAAGGCGACGGGGATGCAGGCGGATATCCGGAGGGAAACAGACGGGGCGAAATGCAAAGAGGGAAGCAGTGAGAAGCAGAAGAAGCTGTTTCTGAGGTACGATGAGAATGGTCTCACACTGACGGATGGAATCATTCAGATTCGCGGAGATTTTTCAGAAATGCTGCCGCGCCTACGGTATAACAATCTTACACATGAGCTGTTGGTGAAGGCGGCAAAGCTGAAGGATATGGACCGGGGGACGGGCAGATACCCGGTCATCCTCGATGCGACGGCAGGGATGGGGCAGGATTCCCTTCTCCTGGCTGCGGCGGGATTTGAGGTGGAGATGTATGAGCAGAATCCGGTGATCGCGGCGCTTCTGGCGGATTGTCTGAAGCGTGCCGGTCAGGATCCGAATCTGGAAAAAATCGTCTGCAGGATGCATTTGCATGAGAGGGACAGCATAGAGGCACTGAGAAACCTGAAGGAGTCTCCGGACGTGATCTATCTGGATCCGATGTTTCCGGAGAGGCAGAAGAGCGCTCTGGTCAAGAAGAAGTTTCAGCTTCTGCACCTTCTGGAAATGCCGTGCCGGGACGAGGAGACACTCTTTAGGGCCGCTGTTAATGCGAGGCCGTTTAAGTTAGTCGTAAAAAGGCCCCTGAAGGGGCCAAGGCTGGCGGGGATTACCCCGGGGTATTCCCTGACCGGAAAAGCCATTCGGTACGATTGCTTCGTTTTTCCGGAAAACGAGAGTTGTCACGTTAATCCTTCCGGGAACCATAGCGAAGAGGCTCAGCGACCTTCTTGTTAAAGAAAGCGATCAGCGGGCCCATGAAGAAGGCGGTGACCAGTGTCCCGATTCCGATTACACCGCCCAGAAGGCCGCCGATGACAACACAGATCAGGTCTGTCAGGATTCGGATGTATTTGAATTTCCATTTGGTGTGGCGCTCGGAGAGAGTCAGGGCAATGGCATCGTAGGTGGAGACGCCGAGATCGGCGGTAAAATACATGGCGGAAGCGAAGCACATGATTACAACGCCGAGGATCAGAGAGAGAATCCGCAGGGCCAGGTTCGGGTCAGGATTCATCTTCTTCAGCAGAAATTCCATGAATTCCGCGAAATATCCGACGAGAAAGAGGTTGATCACGGTACCGATGCCGATTTTTCTGCGGTTCCAGAAGAAGATAACGACCAGAAGAATGGCATTCAGAATGGCATAATAGGTTCCAAAATCGAGCGGAAGCGCCCGCCGGACCGCATTCCATGTGCCGTGCGCAAAAACCTGAAAAGGATCAACGCCCATATCAGAATAAACGAACATTCCGACCGACAGACCGGCGACGCACACGCCGATGACTGCCATCAGAACCCTTCTTGGAAATTCTTTCATAACTTCGGCTCCTGTTTTTGTAAAAAAAGATTTTTGAAAGATGGTTTTGCAATTCGTTATAAGTATAGGATAGGCAAAATCAATCTGCAACAGAATAATTTTCCAGTCCTGAGGCCCATCGCAAACCGGTCCTCTATGCCGCAGCATGGAGTTTTGCGCCTAAACGAACTGTAGCAAAGTTTTATCCTGATCAGATGGAGCTGCGGAAGACTCACGCGGAATCGCGGGGAACGATACTGGTGGAGATCTCTGTTTTCACGGTGTGCGGAACCGGATAGCTGATCTGGCGGATCAGCTGGCGGACGGCGGTCTGCCCCATGAACAGCCGGGGAATGTCGATTGTGGTCAGCGCCGGGTCCACGATCTGTCCCTCGCGGATATTGTCAAAGCCGATGACCGGAATATCCTCCGGAACGCGGATGTGACGTGCCTGGAGAGCTTTGATAACGCCGATGGCAATCAGATCATTGTCTGCGAAATAGCAGCCTGCAAGATCCGCATGGCTGTCAATCAGATCGAGCATGTCGCTCATCGCTCCCTCAATCGAGGGAGACAATTCATGAATAACGGAATTGCCGACAGACATTCCGTGCTCTCGAACCGCTCTTTTAAATCCCACATCTCTCTCAAAGAAATTTTGAATGGAATAGGAAGACTTCAGGTGGCCCGGCTGGCGATGGTAGTTGTCGATCAGATAATTTGTCGCCAGGTAGGCGCCCTGTGCATTATTGATCAGAATACTGCTGCAGTCGATGGTTTCAAAGTAAGAATCCAGCAGAACCATCGGGATATTCAGGCGGAGAAACTTCCGGCAGACCTCCGCTGAGATCTCCGTGCCGAGCAGGATAATTCCCGCGCAGTCAGAGCCGCGGAGCTCCTCTGCAATCCGTGCAAAATCATCGGTCTGTTCATACAGCTGAAGGGTACGAAGATGAAAGCCGTTATCGCGGCATCCCTGTTCGATTCCGTCGGTCAGCTCCGTAAAGATCGGCGAGTAATTCAGAATCGCATTGTTCGCCCGGTAGATGACGCAGTAGATATCGCCATGAGCTGCGGTTCTTGAAGCCTGCCTGGAAAAATCATAGCCGGCGGCTTCCGCGGCGCGAACAATCCGCGCTCTTGTCGCGGTGCTGACACCCGGTTTATTGTTCAAAGCCATTGATACAGCTGCGGGGCTTACGCCAAGCTGTCTGGCAAGTTCCTTTGCGGTGATGGACATCTCTCTTATTCTCCTGTAAATACGGTAAACACTCATACGATATTTTGTACCATAAACTGTATCAGCTGCGGATTGCTCCGTGGTGCGCACGCTCGCTCATACAGTACGTGCTTTTCGGAACGATAACGCAGGAAGCCTGCTTGTACACGGCAATAAACCGACTGCGAAAGCTAAAATTTTGCGTCGTATAGAGATGCAATCTCTAAATGTGTAGCGTGCAGGTGCGCGCAGATCCATTCTGTTGATATTGTAATGCATTTCTCGTCCTGCTGAAATAGCTTTGAAGAATTAAGTTAATAATTTAGTGAAATTCACTTAATAATGTGTATTACTTCAGTTGATGTACGTCTATAATTTTGGGTAAAGAACGGTATCACGTATTGATAATATGCGAAGGCAATATGCAAAAAGGAGGATTCCATGGAGACGATTAAAATCGGCTTTGCACCAACCAGAAGATCTATTTTCAGCGCACCGGACGCGATTAAGTTCGCGAACTTAACCAGACAGAGGCTGAAGGAGCTTAATGTTTCATTTGTAGATATCACAGACATTAACGAGGAGGGGCTTCTGTACCAGGAATGCGACAGAATCCGGATTGCGGAAAAATTTAAAAAGGAGAAGGTAGACGGCCTGTTTCTGCCGCATGCAAATTTCGGAACCGAATATGAGTGCGCCAGACTGGCAAAGGAGCTGAATGTTCCGGTTTTGCTCTGGGGACCGAGAGATGAACGGCCGGAGCCCGACGGGATGCGGCTTCGGGATTCGCAGTGTGGCCTTTTCGCAACTGGAAAGGTACTGCGCAGATTTCAGGTTCCGTTTACGTATATGACGAACTGCAGGCTGGAGGATCCGGAATTTGAACGGGGACTGACCGATTTCCTGAAGGTATGTAATGTGGTGAAAAAGTTCCGTAATCTGCGGATTCTGCAGCTGGGGCCGCGTCCGTTCGATTTCTGGTCCACCATGTGCAACGAGGGAGAGTTGCTCGAGAAGTTTAATATTCAGCTGGCACCGGTTCCGCTTCCGGAGCTCACCGCGGAGCTGAATCGGGTAAAGGCGGAAGAGACGGAGAAGGTTCAGGATGTCATCCGTTACTGTCAGGACAACATGAACTGCCTGATCAAGCCGGAATTGCTGGAAAACGTCGCCGCGCTGAAGATTGCCATGAAGAACCTTGCAGATCTCTACGGGTGCAGCGCCATCGCGATTCAGTGCTGGAATGCGCTTCAGGGCGAGATCGGCATCATGCCCTGCGCGGCCAATTCCCTTCTGAATGAGGAAGGACTTCCGGTAGTCTGTGAGACGGATATTCACGGAGCGATCACGCAGGTGATGGCGGAGGCTGCCACCTTAAATGAGAAGAGAGGACTCTTTGCGGATTGGACCGTAAGGCATCCGGACAACGAGAACGGAGAACTTCTCCAGCACTGCGGTCCGTGGCCGATTTCTGTGGCAAAGGAAAAACCTTCCATCTGCGTTCCCGTGGCCTTCCCGTATAACGGAGCGGTTTCGGCGGAAGCGAAACACGGCAATCTCACACTTACCAGATTTGACGGAGACAACGGACAGTATTCGCTTCTGCTCGGCCATGCGAAGGGAATCAACGGCCCGTATACCAAGGGTACCTATCTCTGGGTGGAGGTGGAAAACCTGAAGAGACTCGAGGCAAAGCTGGTCGAGGGACCATACATTCACCACTGCGTCGCGATTCATGAGGATGTGGTGCCGGTCCTTTATGAGGCATGCAAATATCTGGGGATTCAGCCGGATTTCTATGATCCTATTGAAGAAGATGTGAAAGCATATCTGAGAGGAGAATAATCGTGAAAAATCTGAAGTATCTATCCTACAAGCTGAGAGAGGACTGTGTAAATATCATCATGGCAGGCGGAGGCGGACACATCGGCGGCGATATGTCTGTCATAGAGATTTTGACGGACCTGTATTTCCGTCAGATGAATATCTCACCGGAAAATCCGGAGGATCCGGACCGGGATCTGTTCATCTTAAGCAAGGGACATTCCATGGAAGCCTACTATGCGGTTCTGTGTGAAAAAGGGTTCCTCAACCTGGAGGAGGTAACCCGCGAGTTTTCGAAATTCGGGTCGAAATATATCGGCCATCCGAACAATAAGCTTCCTGGAATCGAAATGAATTCCGGATCGCTCGGTCATGGTCTTCCGGTGTCGGTGGGCATGGCGCTGGCGGTAAAAATGAACAAGGGGCCGAACCGGGTGTATGTTGTGACCGGTGACGGAGAGCTCGCCGAGGGTTCGAACTGGGAAGGGGCGATGTCCGCAGCCATGTACGGGCTGGACAACCTTGTGTGGATCATCGACAGAAACCGCCTTCAGATTTCAGGCAATACAGAGGATGTTATGGCGCTGGAGGATCTGAAGAGGAAGGCAGAAGCCTTTGGCTGGAATGTGATTTCCGTAGACGGAAATGATATCGATGAGGTGGATGCGGCGCTGGAGAAGGCCAAGGTATGCAAAGGAAAACCAACCTGTGTGATTGCGAATACCATAAAGGGAAAGGGCTCCCCAATCATGGAGAATAAGGCCGGGTGGCATCATCACCTTCCGACACAGGAGGAGTACGAACAGATTATGCAGGATCTCGAGCATCAGAAGGAGGCGCTGAAAGATGAATAAAATCGCGAATCGTAAGGTCATCTGTGATGTGTTAATGGAAGAAGCGAAGACAGACAAGGACCTGGTCGTGCTGTGCAGCGATTCCAGAGGATCGGCCTCCTTGACGCCTTTTTTTGAGGCATATCCAGATCAGGCAGTAGAGGCGGGTATTGCGGAACAGGATCTGGTCGGCATGGCAGCGGGACTGGCCAAGATGGGCAAGAAACCATACGCGGCATCCCCGGCATCGTTTCTTACGACCAGGAGCTATGAGCAGTGCAAGGTAGACTGCGCGTATTCGGATACCAATGTAAAGCTGATCGGCATTTCCGGAGGCATCAGCTACGGAGCGCTTGGTATGAGCCATCATTCTGCCCAGGATATTGCGGCGATGAGTGCCATTCCGAACATGCGGGTATATCTGCCCAGTGACAGACACCAGACACGGAAGCTGATGCAGGCGCTCTTAAAGGATGAAAAGTGCGCGTATATCCGTGTGGGACGCAATCCGGTCGAGGATGTCTATACAGAGGACAATTGTCCGTTTGCGATGGATCACGCAACGGAGATCCGGAAGGGAGACGACGTGGCAATTATTGCCTGCGGTGAAATGGTCCGCCCGGCTGTAGACGCGGCAGATCTTCTGGAAGCAGAAGGCATTCATGCAACCGTTCTGGACATGTACTGTGTAAAACCGCTGGACAAAAAAGCCATCATCGAAGCGGCACAAAGGGCAAAGGTTGTGATTTCCGTTGAAGAGCACTCACCCTTCGGAGGTCTGGGATCCATGGTAGCACAGGTGGTCGGGGAAAACTGTTCCCGGAAGACGGTTACGATGGCTCTTCCGGACGCCCCGGTGATCACAGGCACCTCGGCGCAGGTTTTTGCGCATTACGGACTAACCGGAGAGGGAATCGCAAAAAAAGCAAAGGAGCTTCTCGAGGCATAAGCATATGGGAAAATATATTCTGGCAGTCGATCAAAGCACGCAGGGCACAAAGGGACTGCTGTTTAACGAGAAGGGGGAACTGACGGCACGCGCAGATCTCCCGCACGCGCAGATCGTCAATGAGAAGGGCTGGGTGGAGCACGACCTCGACGAGATATTCAGAAACACAGTCGATGTCTGCCGAAGGGTCATTGAAAAAGCGGGGATTGCTCCCGCGGAAATTATGGCGCTCGGAATTTCAAATCAGAGAGAGACGTCGGCGGCCTGGAACAAGGTGACCGGGAGACCGGTCTGCCACGCGATCGTCTGGCAATGCGCAAGGGCAGCGGAGATTTGCGCGCGGCATGAGAAGGCGGGAGAAGCGGAAAGCGTCCGTCAGAAAACAGGCATTCCGCTCTCTCCTTATTTTCCTGCTGCAAAATTGCAGTGGATCATGGAAAATGTACCGGAGGCGGCGGAGCTCGCCAAAAGGGGCGAACTGGCTGTGGGAACCATCGACAGCTGGCTCGTCTACAAGCTGACGGGAGGAACGGTTCACAGGACGGATTACTCCAATGCATCCCGCACCCAGCTTTTCAACCTGGAGACGCTGGCGTGGGATGAGGAATTGCTGCAGTCCTTCCACATACCGGCAGATGCGATGCCGGAGGTTATGATGTCGGATTCTGCATTCGGCATGACAGATCTGGAGGGTTTGCTTCCGGGTAAAATTCCGATCACAGGGGTTCTCGGGGACAGTCACGGCGCCTTGTTCGGGCAGAACTGCCGCAAAAAAGGGGAACTGAAGGCAACCTACGGGACCGGGAGCTCGGTGATGATGAACACCGGAGAAAGCCGTTATGACAGTCAGCACGGACTCGTGACGTCTCTCGCGTGGGGGATCGGAGGACGCGTCGAGTATGTGCTGGAAGGAAATTTGAATTATACCGGAGCGTCCATCACCTGGCTGAAGGAGCAGATGGGAATGATTTCCTCTGCGTCTGAGACCGAAGCTCTGGCGATGCAGGCGAACGCGGAGGACCACGCTTATTTTGTTCCCGCGTTTACAGGACTCGGAGCCCCGTACTGGGATGCGGAGGCGACTGGCCTTCTGACAGGAATCACGCGCACGACCGGGAAAAAGGAGATGATCAAGGCCTGCGTGGAAAGTATTGCCTATCAGATCACCGATTTGATCGAGATCATGCGAGAGGAGACCGGAGATCCGGTGGAGACGCTTCACGTAGACGGCGGCCCGACCGGAAATCGTTATCTGATGCAGTTTCAGGCGGATATGGCAGATACCTGTGTGCTGGTTCCGGATCTGCAGGAATTGTCCGGTATGGGAGCTGCCTATCTGGCGGGAATCTCCTGCGGACTCTATCAGGAGGAAACGATCTTTGAGCATATCCGGACAACCGCGTATCGGAGGCAAATGGAAGAAGCTGTTAGGTTTCAGAAGTATGAGGGGTGGAAGAATGCCATCCGGAAAGCGCTGCTGCATTAATTATCACGTTTGGAAATGAGATAAAACATCCCGCATGTACACGGCAATGTTGCTGTGTGCATGCGGGATGTTCGACTTTATTTCAATTTATTTTATTTTGCGCAATTGTGTTTCAATCCACTTCTCGCAGCAGCTGATCGATCTTTTCCTGCTCTTCATAGGGCAGATACGTAAACGGACCGTTGAGTGTCTGGCGGAGAGTAAAAAGTTCCTTCTCGAAGGGTATGACGGAGTATCGGGAATAAAAATATTTATCGAGGATTGCCTTTGTCTTCGGATTCTCAATTAATTCACTCATCAGAGAATCGAGGCTGTATACTTTTCGGTAGGGTCTTGTGGGCCGGTAGGTAAAGGAATACGTTCCGGCCTGAACAACCATGGAGACACTGCTTCCGTCCTGCTGCATGGAGAGGATGCCGTCCATGTGGTCAGCGCAGGAACGCAGGGCGTTTGCATCGGCATCCGGAAGCACAAGCTTCGCCTCGGTGTTAAAGGGTACGGTGACGTCTATCGTAAGGTTTCCGTCTGCCAGCCGGTAACCGCTTCGGATCATACCGGATGCGGAGCGAAGGGAACCCTTCGCCTGTGGGATGGAGTAATTCGGCTTTGGGGCAACCGTAAATCTGCGGAAGCCCGGATGATCTTCATCGGGAATGATTCCAAGCATGTCGCGGAACATCCATTCTACGACCGAGCCATAGGAATAATGGTTCAGGGAATTCATCTCCGTGCCGCTGATGCTTCCGTCCGGAAGCACGGAGTTCCAGCGCTCCCAGATGGTAGTGGCACCCATAAGCACCTCATACAGCCACCCGGGGAAGCCCTTCTCGAGCAGAAGATGGTAGGCGCAGTCATTCATACCGTTGTCGGAGAGAACACGCATCAGATAGGGCGTTCCGACAAATCCGGTCTCCAGGTGATAGCGGTTTCGTGCCAGCTTGTTCAGAAGACCGCTTCTTACCTTTTCCAGCGCAAAATCCGGTGTGAGACCCATGTAGAGAACCACTACATAGGCGGTCATCGTATCCACGGCGAGGCGGCCGGACGGGGAGAAGTATTCATGAATAAAGGCATCGTGAATCTCGTCCGCAAGGAGCCGGTAATCGGCAGCCTCTTTCTCATAACCGAGAATATCGGCACTTTTCGCGACGATCCGCGTCGAATAATAGTAGTAAGCGGAGGAAATCAGGAACGGGTCGGTGGCTCCGTATACGCCGCCGTTCACATTTCCGTCGAGGGCAAGCCAGTCTCCGTAGTGGAATCCGCTCTGCCACAAGCGTCGGGAGCCGTGCGCGTCATCCTGCCGTTTCATGTAGTCGACCCAGGCCCGCATGCTGTCAAACTGCCTCCGGAGAATTTCCTTGTCACCGTAATGCAGGTATACATTCCAGGGAATGATGGTCGCCGCCTCGCCCCATGCGGTGGAGATGGTGCCGGTATATCCTGCGGTAGGCACGACATCCGGAACGGCGCCATTTAACCGGGACTGCTCGCAGGCCAGATCATAGCCGAATTTTGTGTAAAAGGCATAGGTGTCCATATTGAAGCAGGCAGTGCCGGAGAAGATCTGCGCGTCGCCGGTCCAGCCGTACCGCTCGTCCCGCTGCGGACAGTCGGTGGGAACATCGAGAAAATTCCCGCGCATGCCCCACTTGGTGTTCTCGAAGAGCTTATTTACCAGGGGATCGGAGGTCTCGAAGCTGCTCAGATCCTCCATCTCGGAGTAGATAACCAGTCCCCGGAAATCAGACGGGTCCGGCTCCCCCGGCCATCCGGTGATCTTGACATACCGGAATCCGTAGAAGGTGAAGTGCTGTCTGACATCGCGTTCCGTTCCATCCGAGACATAGGTAAATTCAGCCAGTGCGGTTCGCAGGTTGTCACGGTAGAAATTACCGTTCTGCAGAATTTCACCAAACTGGAAATGGATCTTTGTCCCTTTCGGAGCGGCACAGTGAAAGCCGAGCCATCCCACCATGTTCTGGCCCATGTCCAGGACGGTTTCTCCGGCGGGCGTGTGAATCAGCGCAATGGGCTTAAGTTCCCTCTGAATCAGGATGCGCGGGTCGAGACGGGGCTGGAGCTTTTCTTTGTCCAGATGGATCACTTCCGTGTTCAGGATCTCGCTGCGGTCGATGCCGGGCTCATAGACTTCACCGGGATAGATGCCGCTGCTTGTCACCGGGCTTCTGCGGGCTTTCCAGTCGGGGTTCGTGGAAATGGTTTCCGCAGTACCGTCTGTATAGAAGAGCTTCAGCTCGGCGATGCAGGCCAGGCGGTCTCCGTAGAGCTCATGATTTTTTCGCAGACCGTACCAGCCCTTGTACCAGCCGTCGCCAAGAAGGATTTCGACGCGATTGTGCCCCTTTGCAAGATCCGGGATAACTGTCTGGTAGGGAATCCACGCGTCATAGTCGCAGAATCCGGGCATCAGGCATTCCTCACCCTGTTTTTTGCCGTTGATGTAGACCTCGTACAGGCCGAGGCCGGTGAGATAGAGCCGTGCCTTTGCCAGGGGCTTTGCAATCTCAAAGTCGTGAAAAATGCTTACCTGAAGCTCCTTATCCGCGCAGGGGGTGATCCAGTCCGCAGTCCATTCGCCTGCTTTTGCGGTTTCGAACCACGCCGTCTCACTCTCGGCAGAGTCGCCGTTGTCCGCCTCTACCAAGACCTTCCAGTAATATCTCGTTTCCGGTTTCAGGGTGACCGGAAGTTCATAAGCCGTGCCGCAGAGGTCCGGGCAATTCCCGCTGTCATGCAGGATCCGGGTGAAATCCGGATCGTCGGCAAGCAGTACACGTGCAGATGTCTGCTTCTTTGCCATCGTATCTTCCACAACAAAGGATACCGTCGGATGCTCGAGGCGGTATCCGAGCGGATTCACCAGGTGGTTGACTTTCATGTGTGTGATTTTCATAACACCCTCCCAATCCATTGATAAAACAGTTTTCTATCTATTATATTAATGATCAGCCGGGCGGAACAACATGGAAATTATTGAAAAAAGTAATGGATTTTTTAAACTTTTTCCCGAGCTTTTTCCAGAAGCTTTTTCATAACGCTCGGATATCGTTTCTCGTCTGTATGCGGAAGGGCGGAAGCAGCCTGCATCATTTCCACAAAATTGTCTACTGCTCCGAACTGCACATAGGACATGAGATCCAGAATGCGGTCAATATCTGCCAGAAGGTCCCTATTCAGAAGAAGCTTTGCGGCGCCTTCGAGGGAGGTATTGCCGACGGGCAGAATGCGTTCGCGGTCCACGTCCGGATACATCCCGATGTTGATCGCGGATTCCTTGTGAATGTGAGCACCGAAGGCACCGGCCATATAGAAGCGGTCGATGTCCTCGAGACGGATGCCGGAAGCCTGGAGCATATATTCGATCATTGTCGCTGCAGCGGCCTTAGTGCTGATGAACTCCCGGATGTCGTTCTGATAGAAATAGAGACCGGGTGCGTAACAGACAGCAGCTTCTTCGATTCCGGTGTCGGGATTTTTCCGGATGGAGATGAGGCTGCTCTTCTCTGGCTGAAGAATGCCCTGAAGGTTGATCCAGCCGTTCAGGAACAGCTCGGAGAGCAGATCCACGATGCCGGAGCCGCAGATTCCCGCGGGTGCTTCGCCGCCGATGGTTTTCAGGTGGAATGTGTCATCCGTAAGGGATACACTTTCCACGGCCCCGGGAGCAGCTCGCATACCGGTCTGAACAACGCCGCCTTCCAGGGCAGGACCCGCGGCGCCTGCTCCGCACAGCAGAAAGCTGCTGTTTCCGACGGCAAGCTCTCCGTTCGTTCCAACATCGAAGAACAGGGAGATTTTTTCTCCCTTATAGATTTCGGTTGCAAGAATGCCGCTCGTGATATCTCCGCCGAGATAATTGGCCTTGCCGGGCACACAGTATACATAGCCTGCAATCGGAAGATCCAGATCAGAGGCGCGGAGGAAGCCGGGCGCGTCGGAGCGGACGGCATAGGGGGTCTGAAAGATGCAGAAGGGATCAAGGCCGATGAGGAAATGAATCATTGTCATATTGCCGGATACGACCATGGACAGGCATTTCGACGGCGCGACGCCGGTCTTCTCATAAAGCATGGAGGAAAGCTCCGTCAGTGTTTTTATCGTAGCCCTGCGGATTTCGTCGAGGTGCTCCGGGTTGTCCTTTGCATAGAAAATGCGGGTGAGAATGTCTTCGCCAAAGGCGATCTGCCGGTTATAGGCGCTGACTTCTTCTATGGTTTCTCCGGAGGTGCAGTTTAAGAGACGCATGTAGACGGAGGTACTGCCGAGATCCACCGCAAGACCGTAGTGATCATTCTCCGTATTCCCCGGTTCCAGAAACAGGATCTCCCATGAGGTACCGTTCCATCCCAGAGAGACCGTAACTTTCCAGCCGGCATTCTCACACAGAGGGTAAAGCTGACGGAGAGCAGCGGGAGAGAACGATGCGGGGACACCTTCTTTTTTGAGTGCGTCAAGGATTCGCGCCTGGGAGGAGCGGCTGTCTTCCTCGGAAGGCGGGTCCATTTTCAGAAAAATCTTTCGGCTCAGACCGTGTATCGGTTTCATATTGTCTCCTTTTTAATCAAACAGTAAGAGCTCATACTTGTTGCCTTCGAAATCGCAAAAGCCTCTTACGCGCGCTTCGCGTGCGACGAGTCCTTCTGCGTTTTCGAAGAGCTTATACAGTATTATATCATAAGATGTGGGAGAGACGGAAAAAGAGAATCTAGGGAAGGTGAGCCAGGGGAATAAAAGCTGTAGAAAACGACAAGAAGCCCGGGTTCTGGTGCCCGGACTTCTTGTCATTCTTAGGAAGGAGAAAACTGATCTATTTTGATCAGATATATGAAAAAGAAACGCTTGTGCTGTTCGTTTCTATGTTTTAGATACTACTCTGTATTTGTGATGAAAATATGCTGGGATTATGAACATTCTGTGATTCACAGGATGTGAAAATCATCGGGTGCCGGGACGGACACCAGGATTTCGAGTCGGCGTTCCACCGGTTTTTTCGGTGTGCGGGCCCGCCAGTTGTCTTAATGTTTACATGAGCTGACTTTCAAAAAGCGGATGATGCATTTATAATATAGACAGTTGTTTGCGGTTCGTGCATATTTGACAGACAAAGGGGGAGATGTCTATGGAAAAATTGAGACGGGCAGACCGAGATATTCTGCTCTGGATTCAGAACCATATTCGAAACAGGTATGCTACGGTTTTCTGGAAGATTATGACGGCTCTCGGCAATCTGGGGATTTTGTGGGTGGCGGTATGCGCGATTTTGTGGTTCATGCCGCAATACAAAAGAACAGCGGAGGCAGCGCTGATTTCGCTTGTTTCATGCACCGTTATCATAAGTCTGATTCTGAAACCGATTTTTCACAGGGTAAGGCCTTACGACATGCACGAGGTATTGGTTCCTCTGATCCCGCATCCGAAAGATCTGTCGTTTCCGTCCGGGCACACCGGAGCCTCGTTCTCCTGTGCCGTCGTGTTTCTGCTGAGGCTGCCTGTACCGTTGGGGCTTCTGTTTGTCTTTCTCGCTGCGCTTATCGCCTTTTCGAGGATGTACCTCGGTGTGCATTATCTGACCGATATCGCAGTCGGAGCGGGAGTCGGCATTTTCTGCGCCATATGCAGCTCATGTCTCATTCCCGGTTAGGAATATATATACGGTGTACCTGTTGCATGTAAAGTTTCGGAATAAAAACAGATTTATTGAAAAATTACCGCGCATTCTCGTGACTTTAGTCATGAGGTATCGGGCTTTGAAAATTGCGTGTCAGCTCCCGGAACCTGTTTTCTTAAACGAATTGGTGATATGATAGTGGGAGAGTCGGGAAAGAGATCCGGCAGATGCACAGAGATCGTACCGACTAACGAATACATGAATTCAGGAGGAGAAAATGGATTATTCACTGAGTAATGACAAGCTGGACGTTATCTTCAAGTCAAAGGGCGGTACCTTGAAATCCATCAAGAATAAGGACGGTCTGGAATATCTCTGGCAGGGAGATCCCGCTTACTGGAGCGGTCAGTCACCGGTTCTTTTTCCGATCTGCGGAAGTCTCCGGAACAACAAAGCAACCGTCGGAAATGGAAAAACGATGAGCATGCCGCGTCATGGCATTATTCGGAAAAGAGAGTTCACAATGGAGGAGCAGACCGAAGATCGCATTGTATTTTCCATTGTATCGGATAATGAGACAAGGAAGCAGTTCCCTTATGATTTCAAGGTATCGGAGATTTTTACCTTGTCTGGAAGTACGATTACAGTGACATACCGGGTGGAAAATACCGGGGCGGAGAAGATGCCGTTCTTCGTAGGCGGACATCCGGCATTCTGCTGTCCTCTCGAGGAGGGAGAGAGCTTTGAGGATTATCATGTAAAATTCGCCGAGAAGGAGACCTGCGCGACACCGGATCCGGATCCGGGAACGGGACTGCAGAGGATGTCCCAGCGGACACCTCTTCTGGAAAATTCCGATGATCTTCCGCTTTCCTATGCGCTTTTTACCAATGACTCGCGGGTTATGGACAATCTGAAATCACGCAGCGTAACGCTGATTTCTTCCAAATCCGGAAAGGGTGTGCACATGGATTTTCCGGATTTTAAATATCTTCTGCTCTGGAATAACAACGAGGGGAAGTTCCTGGCAATCGAACCGTGGACAGGGCTCTCCACTGCGACGGATGAGGATGATATTTTTGAACACAAGAAGAACGTACAGTACGCGCTGCCCGGAGAGAAGAAGGATTATACCTATAAAATCACAATCCTCTGAAAGAACATAAGAAAAAGGGAGACCGGAAGATCTCCCTGAAATTTTCATATTCTGCTGAAGTCAGTACGTCTCTTATCCCCAGAATGATGCCACGAATTGTCCCGTTTCTCTGAAATCCTCCGGGGATTATTTCACTTCGTTTGTCGCATATCTGTGCGTGTCCGGGATTTCACGTTTGGTATAGGATGCCGTGGTTTTTCCAACCGCAAGTGCTCCAAGAGGAACAAATCCGTCAGGAAGATCAAGCTTGCCAAGAAGCGCCGGATTCTGGTCAACCGCAGCAATCGCACCGTAAATATCGCAGTGGCCGACCCCTTCCTCAACAGCGGCGAGTGACATATTCTGGAGAATGAAGCCGACATTTGCGCTGGCGACATTTCCCTCGCCGTTCGAAGAGATGACAATCAGCATCGGTGCGCCATATAACGGATGCATTGACGGGTTGCCGAAGAACTTTGCGGCACATGCGTCAATTTCACCCAGCAGATCCGGGTTGGTGACAATGGTGAGATGAATGCTGTCATACTTGCCCATTCCAATAGGGGCCTCATATGCTGCGGTCAGGATCGCATCAAGCTGTTCCTTTGAAATCTGCTCTCCGGTATAAGAACGAATCGATTTACGAATATTCATGGCTTCTTTTAGTTCCATGTTTTTGAACCTCCTTCATCAAAGTGTATTTTCTTCATTATAGCCGTTTTCAGCAAATATAGTAAGAAGATTTAGGACCGATATCGTCATCTCTGTTCTTCCCTTGTGCCCGGCTGGTCAGGATCAGGGATATCATATCCTCCGGAGAGAATAAAATTAGTGAGGAGCTCATCCACCCGGTTGTTCACGCGGAAGGGCGGCAGACGTTTTCCGTCAATTCTTGTAAAGTATTCCTGCGCTTTTTCACGGACGACGGTAGCTTTGAGCGCATCAAATCTTCCGTATTCGTTCAGATTCTGCTTTGTGATGTGAGCTTCCATCATCTTCTTCAGGAGATTCTGCGAGCAGCCGAGATATGCGGAAAGTCGGCGGATCTGGCTGACTTTCGTGTTCCGGGCGTATTCGACGATATATTCCAGGAATGTTTTCCCTTCCGTAAAATGTGCGTCCCCGGTCTGTACATCGTGGAGGAAAAGGTTTGCATATTTCTGATTCTCCTGAGAGAGGAAGGCAAAGGATTTGTGAAGCTCCTCCAGAGTCTCTTCACGAACCTTCGGGTCACTTTCCAGATCGTCCAGCTGCTTCTTCCATTTCTGGAAGCGGGAGTTCATGTAGTTGTTGTCTATGACTCCCGTATTCTGTTCCGTGAGATAAGGATCAATAGGGAAGGTAATATCGTCATCGCTGCCATCCGGGCGGACAGGACCGGTGCCGCGCAGCTCCTTATAACGCTGAAGGAGAATATCGTACTGTTCCTGTGTGGGAAGGAGAGGAATCGTCTCCTCCGTACGCTGATCTTCCGGATCAATCCTGGAGGAATATTCGGTCTGCTCCCATGTGAATCCCTGAATCCTTGCCGCCTGCAGATAGGTGGAAAACTCCCGGAAGAGTTTTGCAAACTTTGCCTTAGAAGGAAGATCCGCCGGCAGGCGATCCATGTCGGGAACGCCCGCATTTTTGAAGATATTCACCATATCCTGAAAGCTTACATTCATATGGCGGATATTATCAGGGAGGTGGTCGGCAAAGAGCCCCTGCGGACGGTCGCCGGAATAAAGCTTTACGGCATCTTCGATGTTGCGCTTCATCGTGTGCGGCAGGCGGTAGTAGCGGATTGAACCGAATGGCTTTTCATTGATATTGAAAAGTCGGTTGGTGCGCGAAAATGCCTGAATCAGATTCTGATATACCAGAACTTTGTCGAGATACAGTGTATTGATCCATTTGGAATCGAAACCGGTCAGCATCTGATTTACCACGATCAGGAGATCCAGCTGTTTTTCAGGCTTTACCCGTTCATAGGGCCTTTTATGCGCAAGGCGGGCAGAGACATCCTTCTTAAACTTTGCGTAACCGCCGATGTCGAAATTCTGATCATAGAGGCTGTTATAGTCCTTCAGCATTTCTTTCAGCCCGTCCTCTTTTTCCAGAGATTTTTTTCCACCCTGATTGTCAATCGAGGGATCAAAAAGTCCGGTAACCTTCAATTCCGGATACTTTTGACGAAACTTCCGGTAGTAGCGCACGGCCTCCGGAATACTGCTGGTTGCGAAGATTGCATGAAACTTATGATTCCGGCTTATGGTAAGCCAGTTTCCGGCGATATCATCTACCACAGCGTCCTGATATTCGTCTGTCTGCCACGCTTCGGCGCCGATATAATCCTCAATGCCGCGGCAATACTTTCCGGTTTCATCTTTATGCCCGGTCATAGGAACTTCTGATGCGGACAGGAAGTGATAATATTTCTTGCTCATGACCGGATCAGAGACGGCTTCGGCCTCTGAAGTGGCGCCGGATTCCTGAAGAGCGACTCTTTTCCGTATCTCCTTGTCCGGATAGACCATGATCATCGTCGGATCAAAGCCGAGGACATTCTTGTCCCGGATACCGTCCGCGATGCTGTAACGATGGAGTTCATCGCCAAAAATGTCGGCTGTCGTGCTGAATGCCTGTTCATTTTCATGAAAAACAGGGGTACCGGTAAATCCAAAGAAGAGCGCATTCGGGAAAGTCTCCTTTATCGTGGAAAGCATCTCTCCGAAGGTTGAACGATGGCACTCATCAAGAATGAAGACAAGACGCTTTTCCTTCATGCTTTCCAGGTCCCTGGCCCGCATTTTTACAGCAGCATCTGCCTTAATGTTGCTCATCTTCTGAATGGACGAGACGATAAGGGTGTTCTTCGGATCACTGCTTTTCAGCTTGGAGATCAGAGTGATCGTGTCCTCTGTCTCCTGCACATCATCCGCGTTGTCCGCAAATGCTCGGTATTCCTTCAGGGATTGCGTGCCGAGCTCGATCCGGTCCATCAGGAAGATAACCTTGTCCGCATCCTTTGAATTTGCGATCAGCTGCGCGGATTTGAAGGAAGTCATTGTCTTGCCGGAACCTGTCGTATGCCAGACGTAGCCACCGAGCTGATTCCCTTCTGTCCAGTCGTTTTTCGAGACACGATCCGATATTTTATTTGCAGCATAGTACTGGTAGCTGCGCATGACCTTCAGTACGCCATCGGAATCGTCTGCAACCGTATAGAATCCGATCAGCTGATGCGCCATAGGAATGGACAGGAGCCGTTCTGCAACACGTTTCCAGTCATTGATCGGATCATTATTCAGGTCAGCCCAGTGAAAATAGAAGTCGGAGTTGAAGCGGCCGTCCGGTCCCGGGTTCGCGAAATAAAGCGTCTCTTCCGGATTCATCGCAACGAAGACCTGAACGAGAGAGAAGAGACCGGTGAAGACGCCTTCGTGGGCGTACTTTTCGATCTGATTTACGGCTTCTGTAACGGGAACACCGGATTTCTTCAGCTCAATATGAAAAACCGGCATGCCATTGATCAGGAGCATGAGATCGCCGCGACGGTCCTGCAGCACCTTTTCGTGGCGGGGAAAGAGCGGCTGCTCTGCGATCTGGTAACGGCTCTGGCCGGCAGCAATCTCCATACGATCATAGATCTTGATGCTTACTTCCTTGCCATAATGAAGCTTATCAGCGGGATTTTTACGGGTGATGGAGACAGTCTTTCCATTGATAAACCCATTTAGGGCGAGCGGTGTCCGAAGTTCCCGGATCTGCTCCAGAAGCTCATCCATTTCCTCAGGAATGAGAGGGCAGTCATTCAGCCTATCAATATCCCGGTTGTTTTCAAACAGAATATCCGCCCAGTTCTGAATCAGATCCTTCTCCGTAGGATGCTGGATCACTTTCTTCTCCCAGCCGTAGCTCTGCAGGGCGGCGATAAGCGCACTCTCGAAATCGGATTCTTTATCAAAATGTTCCATTGCTTTACTCCATTTTTATTGTTTTCGATCATGCGGATAAAAACACAAGACCGATTTTATAAGTTCTTCCATCAATTTTAATTCGCCGCTGTTTGCCGACAAACATAAAGCCGTTGTCTGGTTCAAGAAGAAATGGCAGCTAGTGAAAGAAACTCCCAGAGATGTGAGGAATCGTTGAAATCTTCGCGGAATTACTGCATTATTCGTTGAAGGATGTTATTATCAGAAGGCCCTTCATCGGTGTTATTTTTCCCTGTTACATAAGATTTGACAGAGATCTCATAACAAGATCCACATCCTGATTTTCAAGTTCCTGGATAACATGCAGGTATGTTTTCTGGGTTGTTGTCATGCTGGCGTGACCGAGTCGGCGTGCCACACTTGCGACAGATACACCGGCATAAAGCAGAATAGAGGCATGTGTGTGTCGGAGACCGTGCACGGAAATCACCGGTATATTTAAAGCCTTGCAGTAACGTTCCAAAATGTCATTAATCGTTGAATTATAGACCTTTTCCTTTGTTACGAAGATTGGCTTGTCTCCGGGAAGATCCTTGACGAGTGTAGCAAACTGCATCACTACCTGCCAGTCAATTTGGATTTTTCGTACCGATGATTTATTCTTTGTTGGTGAAAAACCGCCTCCCTCCTTGTAATTCCATGTCTTACTGATAGAAAGGGTCTGGTGCGCGAAATCAAAATCTTTTGGTGTTATTGCAAGAGCTTCTGAAAAACGCATGCCGGTTTTTGCAACAAGCAGGATAAACCAGTCCCAACTGACTTCACTTCCGAGAGTCAGACTGTTTAAAAGAGAGTGAAGTTCAAACTGATTGAGGTATTTGATCTTCTTCTCTGAGGGTGCTCTTCCCTTAATAATAACCTTTCTGGTCGGATCGCGCGGAATCAATCCTTCATCGACAGCATCGAGAATAGCCCCTTTCAGCTGATGATGAAAATCCATTGTTGTTTGACGTTCGTGTTCCTTCGCATATTCATTAATAATTTGCTGGTATGCTGTTCGTGTCACATTGCAGAGCTGAAGCTCTGGCGCAAGTTTTCGAAGCCATGATAGGCTCATGTGATACTTGGACAGAGTCACATCTCTGATTGCACCCTCCTTATATACAGCTACCCAATTTTCATAATAGTCCTTCAGATAATCCGTCGATTTGGTTTCGTTTGGCATAAGCTTCTCCTTTTCCGGCTCCGATGAAGGACCGACATAATAATCCCTGTTATTCCTTTAAGCCAGGCTGGTCGGGATCAGGGATATCATATCTTGTGGATAGGATAAAACGATTAAGGAGCTCATACACGTTATTGTTTATGCGGAAAAACAGTAGACTGGTTTTGCAATCGCCAAGTACACCGTCTCTTCCGGATACATGGTAGCGAAGATCTCGAGATTCACTTCCTTTCCGAAATGGGATTTTCGGCAGAAGACTCCGTAATGGGAGAAGAATCATTCGATCGGTCAATATTGCTGTTTTTCATTATAGAATATCCGCCAAATTCTGAATTAAATCTTTTTTCATGAGATGTTGAATAAGCCTGAATTATTCACCGTGATACAGTGATTGCGGCTGAAAGCCGCGCAGCTACTTT
>OMUU01000170.1 GCA_900314295.1 uncultured Lachnospiraceae bacterium
TTCCGTTGTGTCCGGCCTGTGGTTTATCAAGACCAATACCAAGACTCTTCTGTTCTATCAGGACATGCGTCTCCGGAACATAAACGTCAATCCTCTTCGTGTTGCCATCGCCGCCGACAACCTTCTTCTCGAAATCTACGCGGTCTGTTACATTTTCCACGCCAAGAATATTCTGAAGGATATCGATCCAATACGAACGAGCATCCTCATCTTCTTTCCCTTTTCCGTTCCACTTATAGAAAAACTGTCTGGCGGCTTCTCTCTGCTGCGCATCAGTCATTGTCAACACCATCCTTCTTCTTGATATACTTTCCAGACTTTACTCTGCCGTCTGCCGGTCTCTCAGCGTCCGCCGGTATCGCCCATACACGTCCGAAACGCTTAGCACCTGGGATTTTCTCCTCTTGGCACATGACCTGTACTCTTCTATCTTTGAGACCCCATTTTTCAGCTGCTTCCTGAATTGTGATGTAGTCCATAGCTTTCCCCATTATTCTGGTAAACTCTAACGATTACATTATATGCGTCTGGGCGCACTTTGTCGAGGAGAATCTCCTCTTTGGGCACGACATAATGTTGCAATGTGACCTTAATTAAAACAAAAAGGCCAGCGGCCTCAATTGCCACTGACCTATGCTTTCAATATATACCACAGATGCCGGAATCCGTCCCGGATCGTCCGCAACTTCTCCTGCCGTTCATTTTGAGCCCGTTTCAGCGGTACACTAACTTCTCCGATCCGTAGGCCCTTCCGCGACGCCTCTGCGATCATCTCCGTAGCAAATTCCATACCGTCAGTCTGCAGGTTCAGCTTCTGCAGTGCATCTTTGCGGATTCCCCGGATACCGCAATGCCAATCATGAATCTTAACGCCAAACTTCACTCTGCCACACCACGACAGGAATGGCACACCCAGCTTGTGCGACCAGCTCATAGCTCCTTCTTCCATCTGACCGCCGAAGCGGTCGCCGGTCATGAAATCAACTTTGTTCTCCACCAGCGGCTGGTATATCGGATCGAGATTGGCAAAATCATATGTACTGTCGCAATCGCCGAAGATTATTACATCACCCTGCGCCGCAGCAAGCCCGGTACGGAGCGCCCGACCATAGCCACGCCGGTGTTCCTTGATAACAGTGGCTCCATGTGCATTTGCTATCTCAACAGACCGGTCTATACTGTCGTTATCCACAACAAGGATTTCACCCAAAATCCCCTCGGAGCTTAGGTATTCATGTGCTTGTTCGATACATAAGGCAATATTCTCTTCTTCATTCAGACAAGGCATTAGAATGGTAAGATCAAGCACTTTCGAGCACCACCTCTCTTTTTGCATGAATATCCACAAGCTCAAAAATCACAAAGCACAGTGCCATAACGCTTGCAGCCTGTGCTCTATAGGTAAAACAATAATGACCATAGGAATGATTGTGCAAGACAAGATATCGGATATACGGAATCAACCCGAAAGAAAAAAACAACACCACCCTGCTCTTATTTATCTTTGTTTTAACGGACACCCAGTTTTTCCACACCGGGATAAATACAAAAAAGAAAATCAAGCTTCCCAGAACCATCGCTCCAACGAAACCGTAGTCGAATACAAATAATCTGCCGACATTACGCAAGATAGCCTGCAGAAGATATTCCGGAAGCGCAAGCCCGACATCTCCACCAATCCGTTCCTCAATGTGTTGGGTTACGTAAGGCATAACATTTTGCTTCAGTACAATCGAAGCAATTACCCATTTCATGGCCCACATACCAACGTATCCGACAAGCCATGCCATACAAGAGCGAAGTGATAGTTTCCAGTCACTTTCCGCGTTTGTATGCTGTCTTCCACGAATCCGCAGGATCAGAAGCAACGGGATAAGCAGCGTTATCGTCTCCGTAGTCAGAAAGTCGAGGTATGCAGCTATAATCCCTGTCAGGAAAAACAAGATTCCATAGTTCCGGCAACTCCCTTTTAAGCTCATTTTTGCACCAACAATCGCCGTGATAATCATAACCAGAAACATCCATACATATTCCAGACATAGAGGGACAATCCATATGCTGACCATGAACAGAGACATGAGGAATACAACTGCCTCCGGAAACAAATGGTTACGGATGAGAATAACCAGTAATGCTACTGTGAGTAATGTCAATAATCCTGACAATAGAATGTAAACCTGCCGAATATTCAAGAACAGATGCACAAAACGCAGGATCGCAGCTGGCCCGTGCCAATACCGGAGATATTGCACCAGCTTCCCGGGAGCTTCATTAAGCACCGACTGATAGAAGCCCCCAATATAATTCTCTTCTTCCCACAAGGAGAAGTTCGCCCACATCGCAGACTCCAATGGATGATCAGGTTCAAGATTATAGGCTATGGAGCACCACATTGCATCGGCACTATAGTGAATTTGGGATGCGAGTACCCCTTCAGTCAGATATTCCACCTGTTCTTTGCTGCTGAAATACTCTCCAGATTCGAGCATATTCTGCTGGATCGCCGAATTCGGAATCTTTGCCGCTCCAATCAACAGCGCTGTAAGGATCAAAACGGCAAGTACAAATGCAGTGCCATATTTTATTACTGTACGTACCATACCGTCTTCTCCCCTCTTAAAACAAATGCGCCACACACCCATATTTCAGAGTGTGCGGCGCATGTAATCTTTTACCACTTACCCATCAGCATTCACTGCATATGGGTTTCGATATTCTTGAATTGAGCTAATTAGTTAGCGTTCATTCTTCTGCGAGTTACCAGCAGAACACCAGCGCCGATTACAAGGATTGCACCGATGATGTAGAAGATTGTTGTACCGATGCCACCAGTGCTCGGAAGAATTGTACCCTTGTTGTTCTCGATATCATCGAACTTATCAGCGGTTGTTCCGTCATAAGTGCTTCCGGATGTCTCAGTCTTGGTGTAGAAGGTTCCTGCAGCGAATGCATCTGCGTCAGCTACAGTTGCCTCAACATAGTTGTCGCCATCCTTGGTGTAATATGTTGCAGACGCATCATACTCACTTGCCACATCATAGCTGGTAGATCCATACGTATCCAGCTTAAGAGTCAGAGTTGCAGGCTCGGCCAGCATATTGTAACCAGGATTCGGGTTCTTTGTCTCAGTCAGTGTATATGTTTTGTCACTGTCAAGACCACGAATTTTGATAAGACCGTTTGCATCAGTGACTACAGTTGAAGAACCGTTGGGATCATAAACATAGTAGTCTTTTCCAGAAGCTTTGCTAACCTTAAACTCAGCATTACCTTCCTTAAGGGTAAATTCAACGTTCGCAAGTTTGGTGCTTGCATTCTGTCCATCAACCTTTTCGATACCAGCGAAATAGGTCTTGTATTCAACCTTATCCGGAGTAGACTCATACGGGAACGGATTTGTGCCTTCGCCTCTACCATATTTCAGACCAGATTCGTTCTTCTTATCCGTGCTGGTAAGAGCATCTGATGTAACTTTCATTTTGAACTCAAAGATTACATCCTTACCCTGGCTGCCAGAAGTAACAGTAATCAGTCTCTGCCATGTTACTCTAGTGGCAGCGCCATCACCTGAATAATCGCTAGTACCAACAGTAGCATTTCCTGTGTTTTCTTTAACTGTAAGGCTGT
>OMUU01000166.1 GCA_900314295.1 uncultured Lachnospiraceae bacterium
AAAGTGGCGAAAACTGTGAAAAATCTGCCGACTTTTGGCAGTTTTCGCAAGGTTCATTACTACCTTATTATCCCAAAATCAGGAACTGGGCACCAGTGTACCGATTATTTACCACTTACTATTTTTCGGTATTCTCTTGGCGAATATCCTTTCAGCTTGTGAAAAAGCCGGCTGAAATAAAGCTGGTTATCATATCCGACAATCTTAGAAATCTCATTGATGGAATAAGTTGTTGTTTCAAGTAACATCTGAGCATTGTTGATGCGGATTCCCACAATGAATTGCATTGGTGTAGAACCGGTATATTTTTTGAAATTTCGGATAAACCAGCTGACACTCATGCCTCGTGAGGCAGCATAATCATCAATATTGATATTTTGATTGTAGTTTTCACGGAAAAAGATAACAGCATTATCCATCTCATGATCAAGATATTCGTTTTTTAATATGTGCTCTCTTGTCAGTTCCCGGTGGAAACTAATCAGAAGATGACGTAGCAAAAGGACAAGCATTTCCTCATAATTATCTTGACAGCGTTGGAGCTCGATAATAATACGCTTGAAAATTTGTTCATATTCATTAGATGTACCAACTTGAAAGACATGTTCTTTATCCTGAAACCCATATTGACGTAAGATATTTTTTACATTGCTTCCTGTGAAGTGAATCCAGTATACTTCAGTCTTATCTTCTCCGTAATATTCATATTTTTGGAGTTCTTTCGGTCTGTACAGTACAATGTTGCCGGCTGGAACAATCGTTTCATTATTTACATTATCAAAATGAAAATGCCCACAACCAGCAGTGATATATATAATCTGATAATCCAGACGACCCCTTGGACGGTAGGTAGGAAGTTTGGGATGTTTGGAAAGACGGTAAGTACCACAGCTACCTACAATCAGTGGACGACTTTTGTCTTTGAAATCCATATGTGAGTGGTTCAAATAACCGGTGTTCATATACATAGGACAGCACCTCTTTTCGTACTTTTATCATTGTATCATTTAGTGCATATTTTGTCTAATCCAATTCATAGATATATTTTGCGAATTAGGATAAGCTATATATAGCATAACTAAGGAACGTAAACAAAAAAGCATAAGGCTTGCTTTAGGAAAACAAAGAACAAAAAAGTGTATGTATTGGAGGAGAGCTATTTATGATCGTACCACGTTATTATGAAAATCTAAGCGTACTGCACGAAAACACAATGCCAGCCAGAGCCTATTATATTCCGGCATCCAGAAGAATGGATAACTTGGTGGAACACAGAGAAGAGTCAGATCGTATGCAGTTATTGAATGGAACTTGGAAATTCAAGTATTTTAACAGCATCTATGACATTCAGGATTCTTTCTTTGAGAAGAATTATGATACAGAAAATTTTGATGAGATTCAGGTTCCAAGTGTATGGCAGATGGCTGGATATGATACACACCAGTATACAAACATCCGGTATCCATTTCCGTTTGATCCACCATATGTGCCACAGGACATTCCGTGTGGAGCCTATGTACATACTTTTGAGTACAGTAGAGATGAGAAAGCGCCACAATCTTTTTTGAACTTTGAAGGAGTAGACAGTTGCTTTTACGTATGGATCAATGGCTCTTACATAGGATACAGCCAGGTTTCGCATATGACCAGTGAGTTTGAGGTTACCGATGTACTTCAGGATGGAACGAATACGGTGGCAGTGTTGGTAATGAAGTGGTGTGATGGTTCCTATTTGGAAGATCAGGACAAATTCCGTATGAGTGGTATTTTCCGGGATGTGTACATTTTGAAACGACCAAAACAGGCAATCAGTGATTATCATATTAAAACAAGAATTGAGGATATGCTTGCGAAAGTAGAACTTGACATGAAATTCTACTCTCCCTTAAATGTAAAAATTTCGATTGAAGATGGAAACGGAGCCGTTGTAGCACTAGGAAGTATTGCTGAAGAAGGAACAGTTGTATTAGAAATCGCGAGTCCGGAACTTTGGAATACAGAAAATCCATATCTATATAAACTGATTCTTGAAACAGAGAATGAAGTAATTGTAGATCACATTGCATTAAGAAAGATAGAGATTAAAGACCAGGTTATTTATTTAAATGGACAGAAGATTAAATTCCGTGGTGTCAATCGACATGATTCCGATCCGGTTACTGGATTTACAATCAGTCTGGAACAGATTACAACCGATCTTACGTTAATGAAGCAGCATAATTTTAATGCGATCCGTTCCAGCCACTATCCGAACGCACCATTTTTCTATGAAATGTGTGACAAGTATGGATTCATGGTAATAGATGAAGCAGATATTGAAGCTCATGGTCCATTTATGATCTACAGAAAAGAAGACACCGATTACAATCGGTTCAAACGATGGAATGAGAAGATTGCAGATGATCCGGTATGGGAAGAGGCAATCGTTGATCGCGTAAAACTCATGGTGGAACGTGACAAAAACCGCTTCTGTATTGTTATGTGGTCAATGGGAAATGAGAGTGCTTATGGCTGCAACTTTGAAAAAGCGCTGGAATGGACAAAGAATTTTGATCCAGACCGTATCACACAATATGAGAGTGCAAGATATCGTAATTATGATGAAACATATGATTACAGCCATCTGGATGTGTACAGCCGGATGTATCCGGCGCTTTCCGAAATTCAGGAATATCTGGATAAAGATGGAAGCAAACCCTTCCTTTTGGTAGAGTACTGTCACAGTATGGGAAACGGACCTGGAGATTTTGAAGATTACTTCCAGATGATTCAGGATAATGATAAAATGTGCGGCGGTTTTGTCTGGGAATGGTGTGACCACGCGATTGCTCATGGAACTGCTGAGAATGGAAAGACTATATATGCTTATGGGGGCGACCATGGCGAAGAAATTCATGATGGCAACTTCTGTATAGATGGATTAGTATATCCGGACAGAACGGTACATACAGGGCTTTTGGAATACAAGAATGTTTATCGCCCGGCAAGGGTTATTTCCTATGACAAAGAAAGCGGAGAACTTGTGCTTCATAACTACATGGATTTTGATGACTTGAAAGATTATGTGAAGATCAGTTATGAACTGACGCAGGACGGGCTTGTAATCAGCAAAGGTAAACTGCCAGAAGTTTCAGCAGCACCACACAGTGAAAGAAAAATAAACCTTAAAATCAATGTGCCAGAGAGTGGAAAATGTTATTTAAAATTTATTTACCATCTGAAAAAGAAATTGCCACTGTTGGATGAAGACCATATTCTTGGATTCGATGAAATTGAGGTAAGCAAAGACGGTGCAAAATGTAAACTTGCTGAGAAATGGCTACAAAAAACAGCAGTGGACTCTGAGTTACAGGTAAATGAAAATGATACACAGATTCATATCAAGGGGCGTGAATTTGCTTATACCATAGACAAACGTACTGCACTCTTTACAGAAATGAAATTCGCAGGGCGGGAATACTTGAACCATCCGATGGAATTAAATATTTGGAGAGCTCCAACAGATAACGATATGTACATCAAGTCTGAATGGAAGAAAGCCCACTATGATAAAGCTTATACAAGAGCCTACTCGACAGAGGTTGTGCAGGGAAAACATGGTGTGAAAATTACAAGTCATGCATCCGTTGTGGCAGAGACAGTCCAGAAGATTCTTGATGTGACGATCACATGGAAAATAGAAGCTGCTGGAAAGATTGATGCAGATATTGCAGTAACAAAAGACGATGAATTTCCGGACCTGCCAAGATTTGGTGTGAGGATGTTCCTGGATAAAAAACTTTCAGCTGCACGATACTTTGGAATGGGACCACAGGAAAGTTATTGTGACAAACATCAGGCTGCGAGCCACGGCTTGTACCAGGCAAATGTAGACGATTTGTATGAGGATTATATTCGCCCACAGGAAAATGGAAGCCATTATGATTGTGAATATGTAGAGCTTAACAACAGCCGATATGGAATTGTGGTATCCGCGGAAAATGCCTTTTCATTCAATGCTTCTTATTATACACAGGAAGAACTTGAGAAGAAAACACATAATTATGAACTGACAGAATCAGATAGCGTAGTATTTTGCGTTGACTACGCATTAAATGGCATTGGTTCTAATAGTTGTGGTCCGGTTGTATTGGATCAGTACCGATTTGATGATGTATTATTCCGGTTCCAGTTTACGCTGATACCGTATGTAAAGGGATAATAAAGTTTCATGTAACTCGTAAACAAAGAAGGATAGTCTGATTGCAATGTAAAGTCCGGATATACAGAGCAATCAGACAAAAACAGAGAAAAAATTAGAATTAAACATCATACGGTTAGACATATTGAGATTCTAAGTGCGATGAAGATGAGGAGCAAAGAAATTCGATGGAAGAAAAAAAGTATTTGAAATGGTATAACAAAATTGGATATGGATCAGGTGATATTGCAGGTAATGTAGTCTATGCCTTCCTGACATCTTTCATGATGGTCTATCTGACGGACTCAGTAGGACTTGCTGCAGGTGTCGTAGGTACCCTGATTGCTGTATCAAAACTATTTGATGGTTTTACGGATATATTTTTTGGATCAATGATTGACAAAACACACAGTAAAATGGGAAAAGCGAAGCCATGGATGCTATACGGATACATTGGTTGTGCCATTACGCTGGTCTGCTGCTTTGCAGTACCAGTCAGCTTTGGAACAACGGCTAAATATGCATGGTTCTTTATTTCTTATACACTGTTAAATTGTGTGTTTTATACAGCAAACAATATTGCTTATTCAGCACTTACGTCACTGATTACAAAGAACAGCAAAGAGCGTGTACAGATGGGATCTTACCGTTTTATTTTTGCATTTTCAACAAGTCTTCTGATTCAGGCGATTACAGTTGGATTTGTAGATAAATGTGGTGGAGATGCTGCGGCATGGAGAACGGTTGCTATTATCTATGCAATCATTGGTCTGGTCGTAAATACGATTTCAGCACTTTCTGTTAAGGAACTTCCGGAGGAAGAACTTAATGAAGGAGAAGTAAAGAATGATAATGAAAAGTACGGAATGGTACAGGCATTCAAGCTTCTTGTCAAAAACAAATATTACATGATGATTTGTGGAACATATATTTTACAACAGTTATATGGTGCCATGATTGGAGCTGGCATTTATTACATGACATGGGTACTGAAAAATAAGAATTTGTTTGGACAATTTGCATGGGCAGTAAATATCCCACTGATCATTGCCCTGATTTTCACACCGACATTAGTTGGTAAGTGGAAAGGTATGTATAAACTGAACTTAAGAGGTTATGTCTTAGCAGTCATCGGCAGAGCACTTGTTGTTGTTGCAGGATATATGGGCAGTGTTCCGCTGATGATGGCATTTACAGCTCTTGCAGCCTTAGGTCAGGGACCATGGCAGGGAGATATGAATGCAGTTATCGCATCCTGCTCTGAATACACTTATCTTACACAGGGAAAGAGAATTGACGGAACGATGTACTCTTGTACTTCTCTTGGCGTAAAAATCGGGGGAGGTATTGGAACCGCTGTTGTTGGATGGATGCTTGAGCTCAGTGGATATATCGGAACAAATGCAACTCAGCCGCAGTCTGCACTTGATATGATGCAGTTTATGTATCTTTGGCTTCCGTTAATCTTTGATGCATTGATTATGTTTGTACTTTCAAGAATGAATGTAGAAGATGCAAATAAAAAACTGAAAGCAGAAAAAGGAATTAAATGAGAAACTGGCAAGGATGTGACTTGATGTGCCAGAAGAACATTTTTATACCAGCGCATTGGCAACAGCCGCTTTTTAAAGGAGATAAGGGTAAATCTGTAATTTCAGAACTTCACTGTGCAAATTCAAGAAGACATGGAACTTAGTCGTTCAAACTGGAACTTCGGATTTCAACCGACCTTCTGTCTCGTTTCATCGATTTTATGAAGGAAACCGATGAACGAAATCGGATTTTTGCATCATTTTTTGCGTAAGGAAATTTTTTGCATCACAAAAAGAGCTTCGTGTATGGAGGTGCCATATACGAGGCCCTTTTAATCAAAATAGGGTGTGTGAGAAAAGAAAAGTAAGTGGTAAATAATCGGTACCTTGACAAAGTTAAGGCCGCTCCTTTCGGAACGACCTCATGAACAAACATGGATCATTTTTTCGATGGCTGTGGCTTCGGCGGATCGTTTTTCCGTATGTAATCCGGAAGCTTTTCGGACCAGGGCAGCAGATCCTCTATGAAGGAATCATTTTCCAGTGCACCATGTTTTGGAATCTCCTCCAGGAGATACTTGAAATATTCATACGGCTTTAGGTGATTCACCTTTGCCGTTTCAGCTATGCTGTACAGTATCGCACTGGATTTCGCACCGTGGATGGTATCTATGAGATACCAGTTCTTCCGGCCGATTGTGAAGCTGCGGATACCTCGCTCGGCGGCTTATCCATATATCAGCATAAGCCGCCTTATACACAGGATATTTTTATCCTCATCTTTTGTCAAAAAGCGCATAGACAGCTA
>OMUU01000163.1 GCA_900314295.1 uncultured Lachnospiraceae bacterium
GATCAGCTGTAACACTGATCAGGAAATATGTTTACACAAAATACTTGACACAATCCTATTCTTCAGGAGATCAATATAATGATAGAAATATTATAATGTTAAGATTGAGAGAAGAAAAGGAGATTCTTATAATTTCTTTATAAGGTATTTCTGTGAGATCGTATTTGATGCAAAACAGTGGTTAAGGGCAGCTGCATTCCAGAGATATCCGTTTCAGCAGCGTCCGGAAGAGAAAGGAGAAGGGACCATGACAACACCTATAATCAGAAGAGATGAGAAAGGTATTCTTACACTGTACGTGAAGAACCGGCCGTTTTTTATTTATGGAGGAGAGATTCACAATTCTTCCGCCAGTGACAGTGAGTATATGGAGCGGGAGGTGTGGCCTGCCGTAGCAGGCTTACACATGAATACAATTCTGGTGCCTGTTTACTGGGAGCTCATCGAGGAGAAGGAAGGTATTTATGATTTTACATCAGTGGGCACACTGATTAACCAGGCAAGGGCACACAATATGCATCTTGTGCTGCTTTGGTTTGGCCTTTGGAAAAATGCGGAGTCGATGTATGTACCTGGATGGATGAAGAAAGATACGCGGAAGTACTTTCGTGCAGAAAAGAAATCCGGTGAGAAAATTCCCGTGATTTCTCCTTTTTGCAAGGAAGCGATAGAAAAAGACCGCAGCTGTTTTCAGGCTCTGATGAAGTATCTTCGCAGTATTGATGAAGAAAAAAATACGGTTGTCATGATGCAGGTGGAAAATGAAGTGGGAATCCTTGGGGATGCCCGGGATTATTGCGCGGCGGCAAATGAGGCTTTTGAAAAACAGATACCGTCGGAGCTTTCTGATGTGACGGGGGAAAAAGGAACCTGGAGAGAGGTGTTCGAAGAGGGGGCTGAAGAGGCTTTTATGGCCTGGAGTTTTGGAAGGGCAGTAGGCGAGATTGCGTCTTCCGGTAAAGAAATCTATCCGCTTCCCTGCTATGTGAATGCCTGGCTGAAGCAGTATCCTTGGTATCCGGGGTCTTATCCATCGGGAGGACCGGTAATTTCTATGCAGCAGATCTGGAAAACTGCTGCGCCCGAGCTGGATCTGTTTGCGCCGGATATCTACGTCCCCTATTGTGCAGATATTATGGATGCGTATCAGACAGAGAAAAATCCGCTGTTTGTCCCGGAGATTCGGAAAGATGCTGTGACAGCTTCGTATTGTATGTATGCTTTTGGTTCCAAATATGCCATCGGATATTCACCGTTTGGAATCGAGGAATTGACAAAAGATCCGAATGCAGTGGATCGCCCGCCGCTGGAAGTGATGCGGGCGCTAAATATTGATCCGACTGCCTTTGACATTGAAGGAAGCGGAGAAATTCTCTCAGAAACGTACAGAATATTGAGGGAAATGGAGCCATTGCTTCTGCAGTTTCGCGGGACCGTTCATCTGAACAGCTTTGTAAGACACGGCGAAAATGATTTTGGAACCTTTGTGCGGTTTTCACGGTACAATATGCAGGTAGCGTACGAACCGAGGTCCGGCGGAAATCCTCTCGGGGCGGGGATCATAATGGAGCTTTCTGAAAATGAATTTTTGTTGACAGGGACCATGTGCAGGATCAGCTTTTTATCTAAGCCTGATGATGCAGAGAAGACGGAGATACTCAGACTGGAAGAAGGGAATATCATTGACGGGCATTTTGAGAGAAAAAGGGTGCTGAATGGTGATGAAAAGATGTCCGTTCGATTTGGCAGGATTCCAGAGACATATCGTGTTGTGCTATACCGTTATTGATCATTGAAAGTAAATCATGACATATGCGTCATGATCTCAGCCAAGCCTGAAGCTAACGACTTTGCATTGTTTCGGATTCTTTACTGTAGCAACAAACAGTAACTTTATTTTGACCTGCATCGACTGAATTGTGAGCCGGAAGTCAAAACGAGAACAAAAGGAAGGTAAAAATCAAATAGCTGTTCAAACGGGAAAGCGTTACATTATAAGAAATCATGGGAGTAGGGACGACATCAGCGCGATGGCAGGCGTTCCGGAACTTCGATATGAGAAAACACAAGGGAGGAAAAAGAAATGAGCAATAAATTACCGGTTGGCATTCAGGTATATGGCTTACGGGATCTTCTGGAGAAGACGCCGGACAGATTTCCGGAAGTGATGCAGTCTATCAAGGATATGGGCTATGACGGCGTAGAGCTGGCAGGTCTCTATGGATTGGAGCCCGAATATATCAAGGAAACCTTGGAGAAAATCGGTTTGAACCCGATCAGTGCGCATGTGCCGTTGGTGGATATGATGGCAGATCCGCAGGGGATTGCAGATACCTATAAGAAAATCGGCGTGAAGTATATCGCGGTTCCGTATCTGCCGGAGGAGTACAGACCGAATGTAAGTGCGGAAGGTTACAAGAAAGTCATCGAGGAGATGACCCGCATCGGCAGGATTTTCAAGGAGAATGGTATCAAACTGGAATACCACAATCATGACTTTGAGTTCGTAAAGATGCCGGATGGAAGCTTCTGCTTTGATGATATCTATACACAGATCCCTGAGGACCTTCTGAAAGTAGAGCCGGATCTGTGCTGGATCAAGGTGGCCGGTCAGAAACCGGTAGAGTATCTGAAGAAATACGGCGCTCGCTGTGAAGTCGTTCATCTGAAGGATTTCATCAAGGAAGGAAATCCGAAGAATATGTACAAGCTGATCGGAACGACTGTGAAGGAAGAAGAAGGCGATGACGGAATTTTTGAGTTCCGTCCGGTCGGATTTGGCATGCAGATCTGGGAGCCGATTCTGGATACATGCACGGAGATTGGTGCAAAATGGGTCGTGGTTGAACAGGATGAGCATTATAGTCTGGATCCGCTGGAGGCCGCAAGAAGAAGCCGTGAGTATCTGAAAATTCTTGGATGGTAATCAGATCAGATACGAACCGCAATTTAGGTCTCGTGATCAGCCGGTGAGAATATTTTGCAGAGACGATAAACAGAACTGTACACAATAACAGATGAAATATCAACCAATAAGGAGAACAAATCAAATGAAACAGATGAGAATCGCCATTATCGGATGCGGCATGATTTCGCACAGACATATGACAGTTATCGAGAATCTGAAAAAACGCGGATATGACCTCAAGGTTGTAGCCGCTGCCGAGATTGTCCCGGAACGTCTGAAGGCTTTCGGCGAAAAATACGGCATCGCAGAAAAAGATCTGTACGCAGATTTCCGTGAGATGCTGAAGAGAGATGACATCGATGAAGTAGAGGTATGCGTGCACAATAATCTGCACACCTCTGTAGCTACGGCAGTTATGGCGGCGGGTTATCCGTGCTATTCGGAGAAGCCGATGGCAGCGAGCTATGCAGATGCCAAGATTCTTTATGATGCACAGAAAAAGTACGGTCAGAAGCTGGCAGTCCAGATCAGCTCCATCTATAATCCGCAGACAAGAATCGCAAAGAAGATGATTGCAGAAGGAAAGCTTGGAAAAGTTTACCACGCGAGAAGCGTCGGACACAGACGTCAGGGCCGTCCCGGATATGATATGCCGTTCTTCAGCCATGACTTTATTACACCGGATGTCGGTGTTCACGGTCCTCTGTTTGATCTTGGAATCTATCATCTGGCACAGATGCTTTATGTTCTGGGCATGCCGGAGCTGGAGAGTGTATATGGTGTCACCACCAGTGATTACTGGACCGATCCGGCAATTGACAAGGCAGTCGGACGTACCGCCCCGGTTGAGGATCTCAGCGTTGCCATTGCCCGCTTCAAGGGCGGTCTCTCCATGGACATTTATGAGGACTGGGCGATTCACATGGATGAAATCGGCACCTCCTTCATCGCCGGATCAAACGGCGGTCTGAAGTTTACCGATGTAGATCAGACCGGCGGCCCGATGGCAGTACCGGAAGGCGGACAGATCGTAGGCGGAGGAATTCTGCAGAAACCAAGACTGGAGTGGTTTGGGGTCAATGAGGAAGGACAGCTCTTTGACAACAAGCTTGACTGCGCGATCGGAGACATCACCGGCCAGCAGGAGCTTCTGATGCATCCGGAGATGGCGATGTACAACGACAATCAGCTCCAGTGGTACTCCTATCTGTGGGGAGATCTGACCGATGAGACGCGTGTAGATTCTCCGTATATTGCCATGAAGACAGCGTTCCTTTCCGAGGGATGTGTCCTTTCTGGAAATCTCGGCCGCAGCGTAACGGCGGATGAGATCAAGGCACTCTCCAAGTCCATTGCTCTTCGTGAGCAGGAGACGCCGTTCGGAACTATCAAGTACGATTTTGACGATTACAAGGCAGATTGATCTGACTTTTATACAAATCGGCGCTGC
>OMUU01000162.1 GCA_900314295.1 uncultured Lachnospiraceae bacterium
CCAGTTTGCGAATGGCAACAGGACTGTAAAATCCTTGCCGAATATAGTTGTGAGTAAACAGTAACTGAGGCACAAGCAGGCGTACCATTGTACAATATAATGCATTGACAACGTTAAAAAAGTAGTGTAGTATATTAACCATCGTACGAACAAATGTTCGCTTTTGGAATCGCATTTTTCATTTCTCCAGAATATCATCTCACAGGAAAGGAGAGTCCACTCGGAAACCATATCTTATACAGTTTGCGGCATAAAGTATCGTATAAGGGTCTGCCATCTGCGTTTCCGGGGACGATTTAATCATGGCATCCAATAATAATAATTCAAATCAGAATAAAGACAAGCAACAGGCTCTTGACGCAGCCCTCGGCCAGATCGAGAAGCAGTTCGGAAAAGGCGCGGTGATGAAGCTCGGTGACCAGGGGGCGAATCTGAACATCGAAGCGATCCCGACCGGATCCCTGAGTCTTGATATTGCTCTCGGCGTAGGGGGAATTCCAAGGGGAAGAATCGTGGAGATTTACGGACCGGAATCCTCCGGTAAGACCACAGTTGCCCTTCACATGGTCGCAGAGGTGCAGAAGAGAGGCGGAATCGCCGGATTTATCGATGCCGAGCATGCGCTGGACCCGGTATACGCCAAGAACATCGGAGTAGATATCGACAACCTGTATATTTCTCAGCCGGATTCCGGCGAACAGGCGCTTGAGATCACCGAGACCATGGTCCGATCCGGTGCGATTGACATCATCATCGTCGACTCTGTCGCGGCCCTCGTTCCAAAGGCGGAGATTGACGGTGAAATGGGCGACTCCCATGTGGGTCTTCAGGCGAGAATGATGTCCCAGGCGTGCCGCAAGCTCACTGCGGCAATCAGCAAGACAAACTGTGTCGTTGTATTTATCAACCAGCTCCGTGAGAAGGTCGGCGTCATGTTCGGAAATCCCGAGACAACCACCGGCGGTCGTGCGCTGAAGTTCTATGCTTCTGTGCGTCTTGACGTGCGTAGAATCGAATCTCTGAAGCAGGGTGGTGAGGTGATTGGCAACCACACCCGTGTAAGAGTGGTCAAAAACAAGGTGGCTCCGCCATTCAAGGAAGCCGAATTCGATATAATGTTCGGCAAAGGAATATCCCGCGAAGCTGATATTCTGGACCTTGCCGCCAATCTCGGAATTATCAATAAAAGCGGTGCCTGGTACTCCTATCTCGGCGAGAAGATCGGACAGGGACGCGAGAATGCCAAGCAGTATCTTTCTCAGAATCCGGAGGTAATGTCCGAGGTCGAGAGTAAGGTTCGCGAGGCCTATGGACTTCCGGTGGAAAGTACTGCCCGGGAGGAGGATTCCGTCGGCGTTTCTACCGGTTCAGATGAGCCGATCAAGGAATAACATGGTTATGCACGGTCACAAGGGACGAAAGCTTTATGAAAGAATGGAATTCTGCGGATTTTACAAAGGATCTCAGGGAAGAATCCCAAAGGTTTTCAAGACCTCCTGCGCTGACAGATGTCTCCAGAAAGGCAGCTGCGAGAGCAATGAAGCTTCTGCTGTATAAGGGCAGGACAGAGCAGGAGCTTCGAAACCGGCTGCTGCAGGAGGGTTTTCCGGAACAGCAGGTGGATGACGCAATTACATACTGTAAATCCTTCGGCTATATCAACGATGAGAAATATGCAGAGAATTTTATAGTCTCGATGAAATCCCGAAAGAGTCAGCGCATGATCCGGAGAGAGCTCGAGGATAAGGGCGTTTTGTCCGCAGATATCGAACAGGCCTTTGGAGAAATTCCCTATGAGGAAGGGGAACTGATCTATCAGCTTATAATTAAAAAAGCCGGAGATCCACACCAGATGGATGATAAAGAGCTAAGAAGAACCTATGCTTTTCTGGCGCGGAAGGGATTTAGTTCTTCCAAAATCTGGAAAGCTCTCCACACCTTTCAGGAAGAACCCGAAGGATAGCCTTTGTTTCCCATCAGATTTTCGTCTCGCCGCCTGTGTTTCTGACAATTCTATTCAGTCAGTTTTTGACAATTCGTCCATCACAGCGTTGACAATATTGTGAAAAATGTATAAAATAAATACTGGTATTGAACTGTGACAACAAAATAAGGAGGTACATTTGTAATGATTAACCCGATAATCATCCATGTGATTGTCGCGGTCATTGCTGTGATTGTTACTCTGCTTATTGCAGTTCCGCTAGTCAGCAAGCTGGCAGTCGACAAAAAGGTCCGCGAAGATCAGACCAAGATTGGCACTGCCGAGGAACAGGCTCGAGGCATTATAGATGAGGCATTGAAAACTGCTGAAACTAAAAAACGCGAAGCCCTTCTCGAAGCGCAGGAAGAAAACCTGAAGCTGAAGAATGAAAGAGAGAAGGAAAATCGTGAACGCCGCGCGGAGTTGCAGAAGTATGAAAAACGAGTGCTCGCCAAAGAGGAGTCCGTCGAGAAAAAGGCAGACAATCTCGAGCGGCGCGAAGGAAATCTTTCAGCAAAGGAAGCGAAATTACTCGAAAAAGAGAAAAGGGTTGATGAATTACAGAATCAACGCGTACAAGAGCTGGAGAGAATCTCCGGCATGACCTCCGAAGAAGCAAAAGAATTTCTGTTAAAATCTGTTGAAGACGAAGTAAAGATTGATGCGGCAAAGCTCTACAAGGATTATGTAGACAAGGCAAAGGAAGAGGCAGACAAGAAAGCCCAGGAATACGTGGTAACAGCCATTGAGAAATGTGCGGTAGATCATGTATCTGAATCTACGATCGCTGTGGTTGAACTTCCGAGTGATGAAATGAAAGGACGTATCATTGGCCGAGAGGGAAGGAATATTCGTGCTCTCGAGCAGGCTACCGGTGTAGATCTCATTATAGATGATACCCCGGAGGCTGTCGTACTTTCCTCGTTTGATCCCATTCGAAGAGAGGTAGCCCGGATCGCCCTGGAGAAACTGATTGTCGATGGCCGCATTCATCCGGCACGAATCGAAGAGACCGTAGAGAAAGCCAAGAAGGAAGTCGATAACCGAATCCGGGAAGAGGGTGAAGCTGCACTTCTTGAAGTTGGTGTTCACGGCATTCACCCGGAGCTTGTAAAGCTCCTCGGTCGGATGACCTTCCGTACCAGTTACGGCCAGAATGCATTGAAGCATTCCATTGAAGTTGCTCAGCTTTCCGGCCTTCTTGCTGGCGAGATCGGTCTTGATATTCGAATGGCCAAGAGAGCCGGTCTTCTTCACGACATCGGCAAATCCATTGATCACGAGGTCGAAGGCTCTCACGTGCAGATCGGTGCGGATCTCTGCAGAAAATACAAGGAACCCGCCATTGTTGTAAATGCGGTAGAATCTCATCATGGAGACGTTGAACCGCAGTCTTTGATTGCCTGCATCGTTCAGGCAGCAGATGCTATTTCAGCAGCCAGACCGGGGGCTCGCCGCGAGACCCTGGAGGCCTATACCAACAGATTAAAGGACCTTGAGGATATTACCAATTCCTTCAAGGGTGTAGAAAAGTCTTTTGCAATTCAAGCAGGTCGAGAAGTACGTGTAATGGTTGTTCCGGAGCAGGTAAGCGATTCCGATATGGTATTGCTTGCGCGTGATATTGCCAAGAAGATTGAGGACAGCATGCAATATCCGGGACAGATCAAGGTTAATGTAATTCGCGAAAGCCGCGTAACCGATTACGCGAAATAACCGAACAATTATTCTATCAAAATTTCAGGCTGTCATGTCGTTCGAAGGTTCAAAGCGACCTGGCAGCCTATTATCATGTCTTCAAATATAGTATTTTCTGTGCCATCCGCGCATATTTCCCCGAATAATTTAACGTAGAATACAACGTGAAACTATTACATCAGTCTTTTAGCGAAATCCACGTAATGCTGTGCACTGATCCGGTTTCCCTCAATTTCTTCGTCTGTCAATCGGCGAATCACTCTGGCAGGGCTTCCGAAAGCCAGCGAATTGTCCGGAATCACGCAGCCCTGCGTCACAAGTGCACCGGCTCCGATAATGCAATTTTTTCCGATCACTGCCTTGTTCAGAATAATCGCTCCCATCCCGATCAGTGAATTATCCCGTATCGTGCACCCATGTACGATTGCAGAATGCCCGATCGTGACATTACTTCCAATCTCTACCGGACATTCCGGATCACCGTGAATTACAACATTATCCTGCACATTTGTTCTTTCCCCGATTTTGATCTGCGATGGCAGGCCGCGAATGACAGCGTTATACCAGACTCCGGATTCTTTTCCGATCACGACATCACCGACAATGCGGCTGCCCTCTGCCTCAAAAACAGATTCATCAATTTTTCTCATTTGTATCCCTCTTTCCTTAATCAAGCCCCGTCATACCTCCGTCAGATGATGAGCTTTCTTATAATAGTACCACAGCCGCATCACGACAGGAATTCTTTTTCTCCAGCAGCTCTGCACGGATATGAACCACGGATATGAGCGGAAACGAGATAAAACACGCTGCGCGAGTTTTATCTCGCTATCGCGACGCTCGCCGCACACGAATACTTCGCATTCGGCTGCGGCTCACTGTTCGCGTAAATAAAAACAGCATGAATCCGAATTACCGTTCATTTTCCATCAGTTTGGCATATCTCTGCGCGTTTTGTATTTGTTCCTTTTTATTTCGAATTTGTTTATTTATCTTTTGAATTTCAATCGGGTTATTTCGAATTCATTCATAAATACCCGGAACATCTTGTAACCGAAAATCAATCAGCTATACTCAAGGCATCTTCAGGGCGAACGAAGGCAATTGCCATGGAAATTGAAAAATCATGGATACGCTCTAGCATCCGCTGAGGCTTCATCCTGCATTGCGAACACGAGGATTCGCGACGCGATAGATCAGAATTACAAGAAAGGTAGATTTAAATGGCAACATCAAAATTATTGATCGGAATTATCTCAGGAACAATTATCGCAGGAAGCGCCGTTACAGCGTTCCGCGCCCAAACTCCCGGAAGGACCTCTTCCCCGCAGACTGCACGGCAGACATCCGTCGAAGAAGTAACAGCGACTGCAACTTCCGCAAACAGCGAGAGCTCCGACACGAACAACGCCAAATCAGATTTTGCATCTGCCTCCTCAGATATCACATCAGCCTCCTCAACACCGGCCGCAAGTCCTACGGTTTCAGCCCCGGAAGAGACGGTTTCTCTGAACGGATGGTCGGATGGGAAATATTTTATCGATAATGTACCGGCCTCGAACACCTGGGAAGTTATAGACGGCCATACTTATCGCTTTGATGCAGACGGGAACGAAGTTACGGGATGGTACGCCGAAAACGGCAGCACCTATTATCTCGGAGCCGATGGCACCCTCACAACGGGAAGCGCTTCCATTGATGGAAAAAACTACTATTTTGATGAAAACGGTGTCATGCAGACGGGTTGGATAAATGGCATCTATTATAATGCAGACGGATCGGAATACACATTCGATGGCGCGCTCGGAAATATGGGAAGACTGTTCATTCCCTCTGTCGGCGTAAATGTCGGATTGAATTATGTCGATGACAATACCGGTGATGAAGCGGCACAGGCAATCTGTGACGCGGAAGATAGCGCGGCATACATGGTCTTCTCCGATTCCGACGAGGTATGGATCGGAGATCATAACTTCCAGGGCTTCGATGCCATTAAATCCGTCGTTCCGGGGACTGAGGCCTTTATCAAGAACACAGACGGAACCGTTTCCACCTATGTCTGCACAGAAATCGATCAGGCGACAAATACCGGGTATGACATTGTAACGGCAGACGGAAGAAGCGCCAGCAATATCAATGCAGGCGGCATTGTAATGTACACCTGCAACGACGACTGGACTTCCGTCACTGCAGCCTTCTGGCAGCCGGAATGATCCTATCGGAGGGATCTTGTTTCCCGCCTTTAAAATAACAGCATAGATAACAGCGCCCTGTTTTTGAACAGCGGCTGCATATCAGTGATATGCAGCCGCTGTCCGTATTTCACCGGGTGTCTTTCCCGTATTATTTTTGAAAAATACACTAAAGCTGCTCGAGTTCCGAAACCCAACCTCCTTCGCTATGGCAAAGAGCGGAAGATCCGTTTCTCTTAACAGCCGGATTGCTTTTTCGATACGTACCCTGTCGCGATAATCCTTGACTGTAATTCCTGTGTAGTAATGGAAAAGGCTTTGCAGTTTTCCGGCACTCATTGCAAACCGCTGCGCCAGCTCCCGGATATTGGAGTTGTCGTCCGGGTTTTCTTCCAGATATTTAATGAAACGGTCTACTACCTCTCGATCATACTTTGGGATTGCACGCATGACAGGTTTTTCATTGCTTACATCATCGCCCGATGTACTTCCAAGCGCTGTGGCGAGAAACGCCATCACATTTCCCTGTACAAACATTTCATGAAGAAGCTGATCCCTTATTTTTCCATTGTCTCCGGACAAATCTCTGCTGATGTCGGTGAGCCCGGGAATCTTCTCCATCATCCCGGCATCAGCATCGATCATAAATGCTTTTCCCCCTCGATAGTGGATCTCTATCATTCCGCGGCCAGCCCCTTGCAGGACCTTATACCGGACAATGCGCAGTTCCTTGTCGGGTCGATTTTCCGATACATAGGATAGATATTTATTTTTTGTCAGCAAATCAATTGCCTCGTCCAATCCCATGGAATCCTGATAGTGTAAAATATCTTGTGTAAACGATAGTTCCTCAGGTATGGAAAAGGGAACCGATTTCCTGTAAAGTGTTAAGCACCACACAAAACACA
>OMUU01000160.1 GCA_900314295.1 uncultured Lachnospiraceae bacterium
TTAACAGCCAGTAATGCTCAGGCAAAGGTACTGTAAAATCTTAGCCGTTTTAGGTAGCGCGTGAACACTAACAGGGATGCAACAATATCCGAGAAATACTTTGACAAAAATTAGACAATTACATATAATAGTAATAGTTGTACGACATGGCGCGAAAGCGCCACGAACGTGCGAATACCTGTAACGAAGCGATAAAGCATAACGTGCAAGGCGCGCGCAGCTGATACATATTGGAGCCCCTTTTATAGGGCATGGGGGTTTTATGAGCCAGAAAGAAATTTCAAAAGCGGTTATCAAAAGATTGCCCCGTTATTACCGATATCTCGGTGAACTTCAGGAAGCTGGTGTTGAACGGATATCTTCCGGAGAGCTCAGCCAGCAGATGAAGGTAACGGCCTCTCAGATCCGGCAGGATTTGAACAATTTCGGCGGTTTCGGACAGCAGGGCTACGGCTATAATGTCCAGTATCTTCGAGAAGAGATCGCAAAGATACTCGGACTGGACCGCGTCCATAATGTAATCATCATCGGAGTGGGCCACCTCGGTCAGGCGCTCGCCAATTATACGAATTTTGAGAGGAACAGCTTCCGCATTGTCGGTCTGTTTGACAACAATCCAGAATTAAAGGGAAAGGTTATCCGGGGTGTTCCGATCCGCATGACGGACGAGATACCTGCTTTTCTCCGGGAAAACGACGTAGAAATAGCGACGCTGACACTTCCGAAGGATCATGCCATTGAGGTGAGCAAGATGCTGATTGAGAATGGGATTCATGCCATCTGGAATTTCGCACACACCGATCTGAACCTCATCGTTCCGAAAAACGTGGCCGTTCAAAATGTTCATCTGTCGGAAAGTCTGATGCGGCTGTCCTACAACCTCAAGACACTGGAAGAGAAGTAGAAGTATACATGCAAGAGCCCCTCGAATGGATCGGGGGCTTTTTTGCGCGAACAACGAGCGTATCTCCCCACACCAAACGAAAGGATTTAATTTATGAAACTGATCTTGAGTGCAAAGCAGCATCAGGACGCGGACCGAAGTGCAACAGCAGCGGGAATTCCATCGATGGTTCTCATGGAGCGGGCAGCTCTCGCCTGTGTCGAAGAAATCAAAAAGCGCAAATACAATATGGAACGTATTCTTGTGGTCTGCGGCACGGGAAACAACGGCGGCGACGGGGCTGCCGTGGCCCGGATTCTCTGCGAACAAGGCTGCAGCTGCACCGTTTACCTTGCCGGAGCGGAAGAAAAATTCAGCGATCAGCTGAAACAACAGCTTCATATTCTTGAAAGCTTTCCGATTCGGGTCATCCGTGCCCGCCAGGAGAAGGGCACAGAGCTGGAGGATTTTCATCCTGAGGAATATTCCCTGATTATTGACGCGATCTTTGGAATCGGCCTGAAGCGGGATGTCACCGGACTTTATGCCGCACTGATCGACAGCATCAATCATTCAGAGGTTCCCGTCGTGGCCATCGATATTCCATCCGGCGTCAACACCGATACCGGTATCATCATGGGAACCGCCATCCGGGCGGACCTCACTGTAACCTTCACGACCGGGAAGGCAGGGCTTTACATCTACCCGGGTGCGTCCTGTGCAGGAAAGGTACGCGTGAAGCAGATCGGGATCTCCCTGACCAGAGAGGTTACGAAGGCCTGTCAGCTGTATACGATCGAGCGAAGCGATCTCGCCTATCTTCCGAAACGGGATGAATCCGGGAACAAGGGAACCTTCCGGAAGATCCTCGTCATCGCAGGCTCCCGAAACATCTGCGGAGCGGCATATCTCTCGGCGAAGGCAGCTCTGCTGACCGGTGTCGGAATGGTAAAGATCTTTACAGAGGAGAGCAATCGCACGCCGATCTGCGCCCTGTTTCCGGAAGCTCTGATCTCCACCTATCGCGATCCGGCGACGGACTTTCCTCAGCTTGCGGCTGATATGAAGTGGGCGGATACCGTACTCATCGGTCCCGGACTCGGCACCGGTGAGACCTCCCTCTCTCTGATGAAGGAGTTCCTCCGCCTGAATCAGGAAAGAAAAATTCCCGCTGTCTTTGATGCGGACGCGCTGAACCTGATCGCCGCTCACAATGCGCTTATCCGTGAAATCACCTTTCCTTCGGTCTTCACACCGCATGTGGGAGAAATGAGCCGTCTGACCGGAATCGCCCCGTCCGATATCAAATCCTCTGCCATCAGCATTGCAAGACATGCAGCAGAGGAGGTGCAGAACACCGTCGTCCTGAAGGATGCGGCCACTGTCACAGCCCTTCCGAACGGCAGCTGTTTTCTCAACCGGTCCGGCAACAGCGCACTTTCCACAGCCGGCAGCGGCGACGTCCTGACCGGCATGATTGCAGGACTTACCGCGCAGCACAGAGAATATACCGGAATTGCCGCAGCTCTCGCGGTCTATATCCACGGAAAATGCGGCGAGAGGGCCTCCGAGAAATATTCCGAGGCATCTGCGACAGCCGGGAATATTCTCGAATTTATCCACGAATTCCTGTGATACTGTTCACACGTTACTCTTCACGCATCACTAAAACGGCTAAGATTTTACAGCCGGTTGACGATCCAACCATTCAGTGCTATATTTTTAAAGTAATGTTAAAATTCGCGCGAGTTATGAAAACCGCCGGACTCTGTTTCGGCCTTTTTGCAGTATCCGGCGCTGAATCTATATTCTAATATCAACAACCTAATGAGGAGTGAAATTTTATGTCAGGACATTCAAAGTTTGCGAACATCAAGCATAAGAAGGAGAAGAACGACGCGGCGAAGGGTAAAATCTTTACCATTATCGGCCGTGAGATCGTGATTGCTGTCAAAGAGGGCGGGCCGGACCCGGACAACAACAGCAAGCTTCGTGATGTAATCGCAAAAGCCAAGGCCAACAACATGCCGAACGATACCATCAAGCGCGGTATTGAGAAGGCAGCGGGTGCCGCAAACGCGGACAACTATGAGCATATTACATATGAAGGTTATGGCCCCGGCGGAGTTGCTGTTATTGTCCAGACTCTTACCGACAACAAGAACCGGACGGCTGCCGACGTCAGAAGCGCCTTTTCTAAAGGAAATGGAAATGTCGGAACACCCGGATGCGTATCCTTTATGTTTGATGAAAAGGGCCAGATCCTTGTCAGCAAGGAGGACTATGAGGGCTCTGCCGATGATCTTATGATGCAGGCGCTCGACTGCGGAGCAGAGGACTTCCATGAAGAAGAGGATTATTATGAGATTCTCACCGCTCCGAACGATTTCTCACAGGTTCGTGAGGCGCTCGAGAAGGAGGGCATCGTCATGTCCGACGCTGATGTCGTGATGCTTCCGCAGACGAAGACCGCTCTCACAGATGAGAATGACCGCAAGATGCTTCAGCGGATCCTGGATCTCCTGGACGAAAGCGACGACGTTCAGAATGTGTACACCAACCTCGACGGAGATCTCGACGAGGAGTAATTGAACTGATATGATCTCTAAACCGGTCCCCACCTGCTGATCTTTGCGGACCGGTTTCTTATAACTCTGAGCAATTAAGGAGTATACGATGTCTATTCTACAGGCGATGATTCTGGGGTGCATACAGGGTATTGCATCCTTTCTTCCTGTCAGCAGCTCCGGACATCTGGTGCTGGCCGGCAGTTTTCTGGGAATCAACTCCGACCTCTCGCTGAAATTTCTGGCGCTGATGCATATCGGAACGCTGGCGGCAGTCTGCCTGGTTCTGAAGGATGATCTGCTTCGTCTGTGGAACGCGCTGACCGGCCTTCTGCGGGACGGCTTCTTCAATCTGATCACCCTTGCGCGGAATCTCGGACATGTAGAGGACGGCGAATACCGTCCTATGCTTAAAACCGCTTACCGACGGCTCGTGGTGTATATGACGGTTTCGTTAGTCCCGACCGTTTTGATCGCTCTGATACTTCGGCGATTCGCGGAGCTTGGCGCATCCAATCTTCTGATCACCGCCATGGGATTTATGGTCACGGCTCTGATGCTGATGGTTTGTTCGTTTTCGGACGACCGGAAGAAAAAGCCGAAGGCCACAAAATATACCGATGCCCTGCTCATCGGTCTTTTCCAGGGTATCTCCGTTGTTCCTGGGGTTTCCAGACTGGGCATGATTATGGCCGGATGCAGCCTCGCAGGTTTTTCCAGAAAATATACCATTCGATATGCTTTGCTCATCAGCATTCCTTCCATCGTGGGCGGACTGCTTCTGGAGGGAGCTTCACCGGTATCCGTAGGGAAGACGGTAGGTATCGGCCCCTGCATTCTGGGAATTCTTGTCGCCGGAGCAGTCGGCTATCTCGTCCTCCGCTATAGCATCCAGCTGCTGAGCCGGAATCTGCATCGTTTCTTTGCCATTTATTGTCTGGCGGCAGGTGTCCTTTCGATGATCGCCTACCTGCACTGAGACCGTATGATTGTTTTCTTACAAGGTCAAAAGGATTTATTTTTAAAGGTACATCATAAGTAAGAGGAGTAGAAGCATTGGCACAAAGTAAGGGGAGACAGGGAGGCGCTTCCGGCGTTTCCGCAAAAAGCCGGGGCAAAAAGACTTCAGCGGCGGGGAGCCTGAATTCTTCCGGAGGCTCTGCGTCGGCGGGACGAACCTCTGGACGAAACGCATCCGGAAGGAAGTCCTCCGGCAGGGGAACAACGCGCAAGATTTCCTCCGCAAGAGGGGCGAACGGTAAAAGACTTTCCTCATCTGCATCACAATATAAAACGGCAGGACGCTCTGCATCGAAGCGGGAGTCGGAGATCAGACGCGACGTCGGGATTCTTGTGACGCTCGGTGTCAGCATTCTGCTTTTTCTCTCGTGTATTGGACTGGCCGGTCCGGTCGGATCCGTTCTGGCTTCCCTTTTATTCGGTATTTTCGGGATTCCCGCATATGTATTTCCGTTTCTGCTTCTGTATCTCGTGATTTTTCTCATGGCAAACGCTGCTTCTGCCGATGTTACCCGCAGGGTCATTGCTCTGCTCGGGCTGTATGTCTTCATTTGCGCTTTTGCACACCTGATTTTATCCGGGTATGAGAAAAACGCCGGACTTCTGCAGATTTTCCGGGAATGCTCCAAATACCATACCGGTGGCGGAATTCTCGGAGGGGTCTTCGTTTTACTCTTCGGTAACGCCTTCGGCCTGATCGGCGCCTATGTCATAATTGTTCTCGCACTGGTGATCTTTTCGCTGCTTCTGACGCAGAAATCTCTGTTTTCTCTGATCCGTGACCGCAGCGAATATCTGTACGATACCCGCGATATCCGGGAGCAGGAGAGAGAAGAACGGCGGCTGATCCGTCAGGAAAAAAAGGACGCTGCGATTGCAAGGAAGGAGCGGGAGGCCGCTCTGCGCATGAAGACCAGAGAGCGTCAGGCTGCGGCGGAGGAGACGACAAGGCTGGCACGCCGTGTCGAGCCTCAGACGATTCCGCATCATGACAACAGGCAGGATTCTCTTTTGCGGGATTCTTCAACCAATGCAAAAACAACGATTCCGGCCGCTTCCCTGGCTCCGATCATTTCAGAAATCCAGGAGAGCGGAAATCCGGATCCATCCTTTGATCCGGATACCGGTGAGATCCTGGATAATGGAGACGGCACAGATCAGGATTTTCTGATCACACCGGAAGCGATTCCGGACGACATCATCAGCAACGGCATGAAAGGCCCCGTTGCCGCATCTCATGCGGCAGATACAAAGGAAACGATAGAGCCGGACCATGCCGCTCCGGATACCACCAGAAGCGAACAGCCGGATGAGCCGGAGCCTGTGGAAGACGAAGAGATTGCACCGGCCGGAAAAAACCACTCCGAGGAAAATAGCGAAATAACTTCGGAGAAGCAGGAGAGGAGCCGAAAGGCGAAGCCCTCTTCTGGTACCGCGGAAGAAATCCAGGTTCCCGAGATGGAGGAAGAAATTGCAGAGGAGTATGTGATCCCGCCGATCGATCTTCTCAATCCTCCGAAGCCAAACCAGCGGGGGGATTCCAATGAGCACCTGAAGGCAACAGCCGCAAAGCTCCAGCAGACGCTCCATAATTTCGGCGTCGAGGTCACGATCAATCATATCAGCTGCGGACCTACCGTAACCCAGTATGAGCTGACCCCGCAGATGGGCGTCAAGGTCAGCAAGATTCTGAGCCTTCAGGACGATATCAAGCTGAATCTGGCCGCCACCGATGTGCGGATTGAGGCCCCGATCCCGGGCAAGGCAGCAATCGGAATCGAGGTCCCGAACAAGACCAATACCACCGTCAGTATGCGGGAGCTGCTCGAATCCGAAGCCTTCCGGAATGCCAAGTCAAAGCTTGCAATCTGTGTCGGCAAGGATATCGCCGGTCAGCCGGTTATCGCCGACATTGCGAAGATGCCACATCTTCTGATCGCGGGTGCCACCGGATCCGGTAAATCCGTCTGCATCAATACCTTCATCATGAGTATTCTCTACAAATCCAGACCGGATGAGGTGAAATTCATCATGATCGACCCGAAAGTGGTAGAGCTTTCCGTCTATAACGGAATTCCGCATCTGCTTATTCCTGTCGTCACAGATCCGAAAAAGGCGGCGGGAGCTCTGAACTGGGCTGTCTCGGAGATGACGGACCGCTATCAGAAGTTCGCGGATATGGGTGTGCGCGATCTGAAAGGCTACAATGAGAAGGTCGAAGCCATGCCGCCGGATGAAAACGGCAAAAAGCCGAAGAAGATGTTCCGTATCGTAATCGTTGTGGATGAGCTTGCGGACCTTATGATGGTCGCGCAGAACGAGGTGGAGGACGCCATCTGCCGTCTCGCTCAGCTTGCCCGGGCCTGCGGCATCCATCTGATCATCGCTACGCAGCGTCCCTCTGTCAATGTCATTACGGGTCTGATCAAGGCGAATATGCCTTCGAGAATCGCATTGTCTGTGACCTCAGGCGTAGATTCCCGTACCATCATTGATATGAACGGAGCGGAAAAGCTCCTCGGAAAGGGTGATATGCTCTTTTATCCGCAGGGCTATCAGAAGCCTGCCAGGATACAGGGCGCTTTCCTGACCGATGAGGAAATTGCGAACGTTGTTCATTTTTTGAAGGAGAATCATAAGGTTCTGCACTTCACACAGGAAAATATGATGCAGATTCAGGAGGCCATCAATAAGAACGCCGCCGGATCTGTCAGCCCCGGCGGAGACGCAATGGATACCGATTCCTATTTCACAGATGCCGGCAAGCTGATTATTGAAAAGGATAAAGCTTCGATCGGTATGCTTCAGCGGGCATTCCGGATCGGATTTAACCGCGCCGCCAGAATCATGGACCAGCTCTGTGATGCAGGCGTCGTCGGAGAAGAAGAGGGAACCAAACCACGCAAAGTCTTAATGTCGATGGAACAGTTTGAGAATTACCTGGAGGAGAATTGATCAATGAGGACTTGCACAAACTGTGGCGCACAATTTCCGGATGATGAGCTGATTTGCCCCGTATGCGGGCACGAGGTACAGCTCGTGCCTGACTATGTCACGATTGAAAGCAAGATTCAGGAAGACAGAAAAAGAAAAGAAGACGAAGCGCAGAGACGCCGTGAGGAACTGGCAAAGGAGCAGGCAATCGAAAAGCGGAAGCAGCAGATTCGCCGGAAAATCATCTTAACGGTCGTTCTGCTTGCAGCAGCGGCCGCCGTTATTCTTTTTACAGCAGTTTCCATCCATCTCAAGAGTCAGAGCAAATCCTTTTCGTATCAATACAAGAAGGCGCAGAATGCCTATGAGATCGGCGACTACCAGGATGCCCTGACCTATATCACAGATGCCCTGAAGATAGATGCCGGAAACGAAGATGGACTGTACCTCGAAGCAGAAATCTACGTGGCACTCGACAAAAAAGGTGACGCCGAAAAGGTTCTGGAAAAGCTCATCGCTGCAAATGGTGATTACACCAAGGCCTACGATCTGCTGATCAAATTGTATACCGAGGATAAGAACTCGGACGCGATAAGAACCTTGCTGAAAAACTGCAAAAACAGCGATGTTCTTGCAAAATACAAGGATTATCTGCCCCAGGCGCCGACGATTTCGCCTGAGGGAGGCACTTATGATTCTCTGCAGACCGTGACGATTTCGGCAGCCGCTAACGGGACCATCTACTATACGACGGATGATTCTAAACCGGACAGCTCCTCTGAGAAATATTCCGGGTCCTTCCGGCTGAAGGAAGGAACTACGACGGTGAAGGCAATTGTCGTCACAGACAAGGGACTTACCAGCGATGTGGCAAGTCAGGAATTCAGCATTGAACTGGATACTCCTGCCGCTCCGAAGATTACTCCATCCTCCGGCACCTACACCCATGTGAAGGGAAGGAGCACCGGATCCGGAAGCAGCTCCGGAAGCCTGTCCGAATCGGTTTCCTCGTCCTCGGCCGATGAAACAGACACAGACATCACACATATTACAGTCACGGTTCCGGACGGCTACACCTGCTATTACGCCTTTGATCAGACACCGACCAAGAGCAGCAACAAGTACACCAAGCCTGTAAGCATGCGTCAGGGTGAGCATATTTTCTATGCGGTGCTCTGCAGCAAGGAAGGAAAGCTCGGAAAAGTGGCGTCGGCGACCTATATTTATTCCATCGTCACGCCGACCGCTACACCGACCCCGACCGCAATTCCGACACAGTCTGCCAGCAACACCTATAACCCGGTCGACACCTACAATTCCGAAACCGTTGCGACACCTACGCCGACCGCTACACCGACGGCAGCCGCACCTACCCCGGACGCCTCTTCCTCGACCTCTTCCTCCAACACGGAGAACGAAGAACACACAGGAACAGAAGGCAACGATAAGGAGACCGACAAGTCCGCTTCGGAAAACAACAACTGACCTCCGCCGAATTTCGCTTGCGGATGGCAGCAGGACTGTAAAACCCTTGCCGTACAAGGTTGTGAGTAAACACTAACTTTCCGTTTTCCGCTAAAAGCAGCCTGTGAAAAAAAGGTCTCACAAAAAATAAAATCTGTGGTAAACTATTACAGACAATCCATTCACCGATCATTGCGGAAAGCATCTGTTTTCCGTGAAGATGCGTGGTCACGATATCATTGTGGATAAGAATCATGATATACTTGAATTGCGCGAAATATATTTTTATATTAGGAGGACAATATGTATAAGATTTTGTCTGCAGACAACCTGGCCGCAAATATCTACCGCATGGTAGTAGAAGCGCCAATGGTAGCAAAACATTGTCAGCCCGGGCAGTTCATTATTGCCAAGGTTGATGAAGTAGGGGAGCGTATTCCTCTGACTATCTGTGATTACGATCGGGAAAACGGCACGATTACTATCGTATTCCAGCCAATCGGTAATTCTACCAAGAGAATGGCTGAGCTTACGACAGGCGATTCCTTCGAGGATTTCGTCGGACCGCTCGGACGTCCGTCCGATCTGATCGACACCCCGATCGAAGAGCTTAAGAAGAGAAGCATTGTCTTCATCGCCGGAGGTGTCGGAACCGCACCGGTATATCCGCAGGTGAAATGGCTCCATGAACACGGTGTAACTGCAGATGTCATCATCGGCGCAAAAAATAAAGATCTTGTCATCCTTGAGGATGAATTCAAATCGGTCTGCAATCTCTACATCACCACAGACGACGGCTCCTATCAGCGCAAGGGAATGGTAACCGTTTGCCTTCAGGATCTGATTGAAAAAGAAGGAAAGCATTATGACTGGTGCGTTGCGATCGGACCGATGATCATGATGAAGTTCGTATGCAAGCTGACAAAGGAATATGGAATTCATACCGTTGTCAGCATGAACCCGATCATGGTCGACGGTACCGGCATGTGCGGCGCCTGCCGTGTCATGGTCGGCGGGGAAGTGAAATTCGCGTGTGTAGATGGACCGGAGTTTGACGGCCATCTGATCGATTTTGATCAGGCTATGCAGAGGAACAGAATGTATCAGACAGAGGAAGGCCGCGCAATCCTGAAGGCTCAGGAAGGCGATACCCATCACGGCGGCTGCGGAATGTGCGGAGGTGACAAGTAATGGAAGTTGATATGCTGAAGAAAGTTCCTGTCAGAGAACAGGATCCCAAGGTTCGTGCCACAAACTTCGATGAGGTCTGCCTTGGATATAATCAGGAAGAGGCTATGGCAGAGGCTACCAGATGCCTGAACTGCAAGAAGCCGAAGTGTGTTGAGGGATGCCCCGTTCATATTAATATTCCGGCATTTATCAGCGGCGTAAAGGACGGCGATTTCCGGCATGCCTATGATGTCATCAGCGAATCCAGTTCCCTTCCCGCTGTCTGTGGACGTGTATGTCCGCAGGAGACACAGTGCGAGGAGAGATGTATCCGCGGAATCAAGGGAGAAGCTGTTTCCATCGGAAAGCTCGAGAGATTCACGGCGGACTGGGCAAAGGAAAATGGAATCAAACCGACGCCTGCAAAAGAGAAAAATGGCCACAAGGTTGCCATCATCGGTGCCGGTCCTTCCGGACTTACCTGTGCCGGAGACCTCGCAAAGCTCGGCTATGATGTGACGATTTTTGAGGCCCTTCATAAGGCGGGCGGCGTTCTCGCCTACGGAATTCCTGAATTCCGTCTTCCCAAGGACAAGGTTGTCGAGAAGGAAGTCGAGAACGTAAAGAGTCTCGGCGTAAAGATCGATACCAATGTGGTCATCGGAAAATCCGTAACGGTTGACGAGCTTCTCGGTGAGGAGGGCTTTGAGGCTGTATTCATCGGCTCCGGCGCCGGACTTCCTCGTTTCATGAACATTCCCGGAGAGACCGCACTCGGCGTGTTCTCCGCCAACGAGTATCTGACCCGGAACAACCTCATGAAGGCTTACCGTGATGATTATTACACCCCGATTCACAGAGGAAAGAAGGTAGTCGTTGTCGGCGGCGGCAACGTTGCCATGGACGCTGCGAGAACCGCTCTTCGCCTCGGAGCAGAGGTTCATATTGTATATCGCCGTTCCGAAGAGGAGCTCCCGGCGCGCCGTGAGGAAGTTCATCACGCAAAGGAAGAGGGTATCATTTTTGACCTTCTGACGAATCCGGTAGAGATCATCGCGGACGAGAAGACGGGCTGGGTAAAATCTATCCGCTGCATCCGCATGGAGCTCGGAGAGCCGGACGCTTCCGGCAGACGCCGCCCGGTTGAGATCCCGGGTTCCGAGTTCAATATGGACTGTGATACGGTAATCATGTCCCTCGGAACTTCTCCGAACCCTCTGATTTCCTCTACCACGGTCGGACTCGACGTGAATAAGAGAAAATGTATTATTGCCAGCGAGGAGAACGGCCAGACTACGAAGACGGGTGTATTTGCCGGCGGCGATGCGGTTACCGGTGCTGCAACCGTAATCCTGGCCATGGGTGCCGGCAAGGCGGCGGCAAAGGGAATTGACGAATTCATCAAATCCAAATCCGCAAAATGATTTTGATTTGCACGGAAAGCATCCCGGACTACTCCGGGATGTTTTCTGTTAAGCGATTATCGCTTCTTCGGTCTTATGTGTCTCGCACCAGGGAGCTTTATCCCCGCGAAATGAGGTTTCATGAAAATCACAATTGCCTGTGTCGGAAAAATCAAGGAAAAATATCTGACGGCCGGAATTGCCGAGTACAGCAAGCGGCTCAGCCGTTATTGTACGCTTCAGATCATCGAAGCCGCTGACGAGAAAACTCCGGATGGAGCCTCCGAGGCGGAGGAGACTGCGATCAAGGAAAAGGAAGGGGACAGGCTTCTGAAGCTCATCCCTGACAATGCCTATGTGATTGCGCTCGCCATCGACGGACAGATGATGAATTCTGTGGAATTTTCCGAACAGATTTCCTCATTGACCGTCCGTGGAATCAGTCATATAGTATTTGTGATTGGCGGCTCGCTCGGCCTCTCTCCGCAGGTTCTCGGAAGAGCCGATCAAAAGCTCAGCTTCTCAAAGATGACGTTTCCGCACCAGCTGATGCGCATGATTCTTCTGGAGCAGATTTACCGGAGCTTCCGTATTCTGCACCATGAGCCGTATCACAAGTAAATGTCCATGTGCCGAAGACGGCGCGGAAGCTGCGAACCATCGAAGGGAAGCGGAAACTTCGAATCGTGGTATGCTTGCGAAAGTGCGGAACACAAAGCAATCCGAAGTTTATGCAGTTAACGGCACAAGGTATCGCATGAGTGTTTCTAATATTATCTATGACAGATTGTAAACGAATAAAAAACAGAATAGAGACTCTTATTCAGGATCTCCCCGTGTTTGAATACGGTTTTCTGACACCAGAGCAGATTGCATTTACGGACAAAGTAAGGGCGGTCTGTCGCCTGGAGTGCAAACGATACGGAACCAGCTGGTCCTGTCCGCCTGCCGTCGGCACGGTCGCGGAATGCCGGGAGAGATGTCATGCCTTCCGGGGAGCTTTTTTCTTTTCCACCGTCCATGAGATCAAGGACAGCATGAACCTTACGGAGTCTTTTCAAACGAAGCTCTCCCATGAACAGACAACCGATAGCATCGAGAAGAGAATGCGAGAAGACGGCCTGGAAACGTACCGTCTGTCCGGGGATTCCTGCAGCATCTGCCCCCAATGCACCTATCCCGGCAAACCCTGCCGTTTTCCCGAGCGTATGCACCCGTGCATTGAAGGCCACGGCATCGTCGTGGCAAAGCTCGCCGAGGCATGCGGCATGGAATATTATATCGACGAGCACACGCAGCTTTGGTTTTCTCTCATTTTTTATCGCTGAGAACGCACAGTGAGGATGATAAATTGGCAGTTATTGAAGAACAGTTGGAAATTCCCGCAGAACATGAAAAGAATGTATACGGAGAATTCGATCAGAACGTTAAGAAAATCGAGAGAACTCTCGGTGTGACTCTCCTTTCGAGGGACGGCTCCCTGAAGATCGTCGGCCCCGCGTCGAATGTGACCGCCGCCCGCCGAATGCTTGACGATTTAATCGAGCTTTCCGCGCGTGGCAACGAAATCACCGAACAGAATATCAACTATATGCTTTCTATGGCGATGGAATCCAGAGAATCTGATGTTCTGGAGCTGGACAGCGATTTGATCTGCCACACAATCAATGGAAGAGCAGTGAAACCGAAGACGGTCGGACAGAAGCAGTATGTGGACGCCATCCGAAACCACATGATTACCTTTGGCATCGGACCTGCCGGTACCGGAAAGACCTATCTCGCTATGGCAATGGCCATCACCGCTTTCCGGAATGACGAGGTCAGCAGGATCATTCTGACCCGTCCCGCCATTGAAGCCGGAGAAAAGCTGGGCTTTCTGCCGGGCGATCTTCAGAGTAAGATTGACCCTTACCTCCGCCCCCTCTATGATGCCCTGTATCAGATCATGGGCGCCGAGAGCTTCCAGCGGAACATGGAGAAAGGGCTGATCGAGGTAGCTCCTCTCGCATATATGAGAGGGCGCACGCTCGACGATGCCTATATCATACTCGATGAGGCGCAGAATACGACTCCCGCGCAGATGAAGATGTTCCTGACTCGAATCGGTTTCGGCTCAAAGGTCGTCATCACCGGCGATATGACACAGAAGGATCTCGCGGCAGGCGTGACCTCCGGACTTGATGTCGCGGCAAAGGTTCTCCGCCGGGTCGAGGGGATTGCTTTTTGTGAACTCACCAGCAGAGATGTCGTCCGCCATCCGCTGGTGCAGAAGATTGTGGAAGCCTACGAGAAATACGAGAAAAAGGATACTGCCCGGTCCCGCCAGGATACACACAAATCCAGGCAGGGGCGGTCTTCTTCCCGAAAATAGGCGCCGCTGTTCCCGATGCTCCATGAGGCTGGAACAGCAGAAATTTCAGAGGTGCAGATTATGACATTAAACCTTGAAAATGAACAGGATTATAAGATTCCCTTCGATTACGAGGAGACCGCAAAGCAGGTGATCCGGCAGGTTCTCACGTCCGAGAAGTGTCCCTACGAGGCAGAAGTGAATCTGACCTTTGTAGATAATGAAGAGATTCACCGCCTGAACCGGGAGTTCCGTCAGATTGACCGGGCAACCGATGTTCTGTCCTTTCCGATGACGGACTGGGAGAGTCCCGCGGATTACAGCTGTCTCGAAGACGAAGAGGCTTCCGCGGATTCCTTTAACCCGGAGACCGGCGAGCTTCTCCTCGGAGACATTGTGATCTCGGTGGAGAGAGCGGCAGAGCAGGCAAAGGAATACGGACATTCTCTGAAACGGGAAATTGCCTTTCTCATTGCTCACAGCATGCTTCATCTTCTGGGATATGATCACATGGTTCCGGAGGAGGCAGCGGTAATGGAGGGCAAACAGGAGGCAGCTCTTCAGGCTCTCGGCATCACGCGTGACCTTGAAGACCGTCTGTAGATGAGATACTGCCAATTCGTATTTATGGGAGGGCATGGATGAGTATTAGTGCAGAAGTGAGAAAAAAGCTGAAGGACAAGAAAAGGATCGTCATCAAGATCGGCTCATCCTCCCTTGCGCACAGGGAGACACAGCGGCTCGATCTCATCAAGGTTGAAATCCTGATCCGGGAGATCTGCGACCTGGTAAATCTGGGAAAAGAGGTCGTCCTCGTTTCCTCCGGGGCCATCATGGTCGGCCGCGGGACTCTCGGCATCAGCAAGAAGGACGAGACCATCGCACAGAAGCAGGCCTGCGCCGCGGTCGGACAGGCCAAGCTGATGATGATCTATCAGAAGATTTTCTCGGAATATAATCATGTGTGCGGTCAGATCCTGATGACGAAGCATACCATGCTCGACGCGCTGAACCGCTACAACACCGTCAACTGCTTCCGGGAAATGTTCAAGGCAGGTGTCATCCCGGTCGTAAATGAAAATGACACCATCGCCACCTATGAAATCGACTCTCTGTCTGTTTTCGGAGACAATGATCATCTGTCTGCCGTTGTAGCGGCAATGATCCACGCGGATCTTTTGATTCTGCTTTCCGACATTGACGGTCTCTACACCGATGATCCACATACGAATCCCAATGCCAGGTTCATCGATGTCGTCGACAGGATTGATGACAACCTGATGCATATGGGAAAATCCACGACCGGGAGCAATGCGGGCACCGGCGGAATGGCCACAAAGCTTTCAGCCGCAAGGGTGGCTACGATGGGCGGCTGCGACATGATTATCGCGAGCGGCGAGGATTTTCATGTGATACATGAAATTATCCGCGGAGAAAATATCGGAACTCTCTTTCTGGCGGACCCGAAGGACGAATTCTACCTCCTGGATTACCTGGAACAAATGGATACCTGATGAGGATAAGCAATGGATAAGAAAGAACTCAGAAAGATTGTTTTTGCCAGAAGGAGAGAAGCCTCGGATGAAGAGGTGACGCAAAAGAGCCGTGCTATTTTTGCACAGATCAGAAATACTGCGCATTACCGGAATGCTTCCTCCGTATTCTGCTATATGGACCACAAGCACGAGGTCATGACCCGGGAATTTATCGAGCAGTGCTGGAGAGATGGCAAGAAGGTCGCCGTCCCGAAGGTAAACGGGAAAATCATGAACTTCTACTATATCGAATACTTTGGTCAGCTTGCGCCCGGAATCATGGGAATTCTGGAGCCCATCACCCACTGCCCGGGAATCGTGCAAAACGCGGATCACGACGAGAACGCTCTGTTCATTATCCCGGGCGTTGCCTTCGATGAGAAGCGGCATCGCGTCGGATACGGCGGCGGATACTATGATAAGTATCAGGCGGAGCACACGCAGCACACAACCATCGCCGTGGCCTTCGAGTTCCAGGTCTTCGACGCGGTTCCCTTTGATGCGTACGATATCTGTCCCCGGTACCTTGTCACAGAAGACCGGATTCTGCAATGAGATAAAACACGCCATGCAGCAGAGGGCTTCCCGCTGTTCGTATCATACATTAGTTACCATTTTTTACTTCATTACATCAACGGAATTACCTGCGAATTGCCCCGTTGCCTTGCGCACGCAATTCTGCTTCCGGATAGTCGACCGATATCGGTGAATCAGGAAAGGAAATATCATTGTGAATAATCAGACCTACGAACAAATCATCAGTAGTATGGACGTTGAAAAACCCGCACCGGAAAATGAACCATTCCGGCAGTACTATTTTATGGAAAGGGCCCGCCGCAAGCTGGCCGAGATTGCCAAGAAGGCGGGAAGACCGCTCACCTTCCATGTGGTGACCTTCGGATGCCAGATGAATGCGCGTGACTCCGAAAAGCTCCGGGGAATCCTGGAGGAGATCGGGTACCGGAAAACAGAGTCCGAGGATGCGGATCTCGTTCTCTACAACACCTGTACCGTTCGCGAAAACGCAAACACCAGGGTATACGGCCGCCTGGGGAAGCTCCATTCCTATAAGAAGAAAAATCCGCACATGATGATCGGCCTCTGCGGCTGCATGATGCAGGAGGAACATGTCGTATCAAAACTGAAGGAGAGCTACCGCTTCGTAAATCTGATTTTCGGTACGCACAATATCTACAAGGTGGCAGAGCTGATCTCGGCAGCCCTGGACCACCCGGACCAGATGATCATCGACATTCGGCAGAGCTCCGACCGCATGGTCGAACAGCTGCCCGTTGACCGGAAATATTCCTTCAAATCCGGTGTAAATATCATGTACGGCTGCAACAACTTCTGCAGCTACTGCATCGTCCCGTATGTCCGCGGCCGGGAGAAGAGCCGTGAACCGATCGAAATCATCCGGGAAATTGAAAACCTCGTCGCGGACGGCGTCCGCGAGGTGATGCTTCTGGGACAGAATGTAAATTCCTATGGAAAGAATCTTGAAGAACCTGTCAGCTTTGCACAGCTGCTTGAGCAGGTCGTACAGATCGACGGACTGGACCGCGTCCGTTTCATGACGTCGCATCCAAAGGATCTGTCCGACGAACTGATCGAGGTGATGGCGAAATATCCGAAGATCTGCAGGCATCTTCACCTTCCGCTCCAGTCCGGAAGCACAAAAATTCTAAAGGACATGAACCGACGCTACACCAAAGAGTCCTATCTTGCCCTTGTGGACCGCATACGCGCCGCCATTCCGGATATCTCCCTGACAACCGACATTATCGTGGGATACCCCGGCGAGACCGAGGAGGATTTCCAGGAAACGCTGGACGTGGTGGCAAAGGTACGCTACGACAGTGCCTTCACCTTCATCTATTCCAGGAGAAGCGGAACGCCTGCCGCCTCCATGGAAAATCAGGTTCCCGAGGATGTCGTAAAGGATCGCTTTGACCGGCTTCTCGCTCTCGTTCAAAAGACCGGGAGAGAACAGACCTCCCGCTTCACCGGTCAGGACAAGGAGGTTCTTGTTGAGCAGGTGAACGAGCAGGATGACCATCTTGTCACCGGCCGGATGGACAACAACATCGTCGTGCATCTTCCGGGAGACGCTGCCCTCATCGGACAAATATTAACGGTACATCTGGATGAGTGCCACGGCTTCTACTATATGGGACATCGGATCTGATCGGGAATCCGATTTCTTTCGAATCATAACCAAACGCCCATCCGTTGAAAGAGAGGTTTCTATCAAATATGGCATTGTCACCAATGATGCAGAACTATCTGGCCACAAAGAAGGAATACGCGGACTGTGTCCTGTTCTACCGGGTCGGTGATTTCTATGAGATGTTTTATGACGACGCGAAGATGGTGTCCGAGGAACTGGAGCTGACGCTGACCGGAAAAGACTGCGGGCTGGAGGAGCGCGCTCCTATGTGCGGAATTCCTTTTCACGCAGCGGATACCTATATCACCAGGCTGATCGGTCTGGGCCATAAGGTCGCCATCTGTGAGCAGGTGGAGGATCCGAAGCTGGCAAAGGGACTGGTGAAGCGAGAGGTCATCCGGGTAGTCACACCCGGCACCGTCATCAGTCAGGAGGAGCTCGATGAGACCAAAAACAACTATCTCATGTGTATCGTCTGTACCGCTGACCGCTATGGCATGTCCATCGCGGACATTTCAACCGGACAATGCCTGGTGTCGGAGACCGATACGAGCCAGAAGCTCAAGGATGAAATCCAGAAATTCATGCCTTCGGAAATCATCTGCAACCAGAGCCTCCTGGTATCCGGTCTCGATATCGACGATCTCCGGAACAGACTCCGGATCTCTGTCTCCGCATTGGAGGACTATTTTTTTGACGATGTCTCCTGCGAAAAGATTTTGAAGAAGCATTTTCACGTCTCTTCTCTGAAAGGCCTGGGACTCGATGATTTCAGCTGCGGCACGATCGCCGCCGGCGCGCTGTTCCAGTACCTATATCAGACGCAGAAGAACGACATGGAGCAGATGACCTCCATCACGCCGTATTTTTCCGACCGTTTTATGCTGCTCGACAGCTCAACCCGCAGAAATCTGGAGCTGGTGGAGACGCTCCGGGAAAAGCAAAAGAAGGGATCTCTGCTCGGCGTTTTAGACCGCACAAAGACCGCCATGGGCGCCCGAATGCTCCGAAGCATCATTGAGCAGCCGCTCATCCATAAAAATGAAATTGAAAAACGACTGACCGCTGTGGAAGAGCTCACCGGCATGCCGATGATCCGGGATGAAATCCGCGAATATCTTCAGCCTGTCTATGACCTCGAACGGCTGTCAAGCCGAATCGCCTACCAGACGGCAAATCCCCGCGACCTGATTGCCTTCAAGTCCTCCCTTCAAATGCTTCCTTTTATCCGCCAGCTGCTGACCGGATTTCAGGGCGACCTTCTGAAAAATATCCAGGAGGATCTCGATCCGCTCGAGGATCTGTTTCACGCGATCGACGATGCCATCATTGACGACCCGCCCATGGCCATGAAGGAGGGGGGAATCATCAAGGACGGCTATAACGAACAGGTGGACAAATACCGCACCGCGAAAAAGGACGGTCAGAAATGGCTCTCGGACCTCGAAGCCGAGGAACGGGAGAAAACCGGCATACGGACGCTGCGAATCAAATACAGCCGGGTGTTCGGGTATTGTATCGAGGTGACGAATTCCTTCAAGGACAAGGTTCCCGATTACTATCAGAGAAAGCAGACCTTGACCGGATCCGAGCGTTACAGCACCGAGAAGCTCCGGCAGATAGAAGAGCAGATCTCTGGCGCAGAAGACCGGCTCGGTTCTCTGGAATATGAGCTGTTCTCCGATATCCGCGACACCATTGGAAAAAATGTGGCGCGCGTGCAGCGCACGGCAAAAGCCATCGCATCGCTCGATGTCTTCTGTTCCTTCTCCTATGTTGCCCAGCGGAACCGCTATGTGCGTCCGAAGCTGAACAAGGGAGGAAAGATCGATATCCGGGACGGCCGGCATCCGGTCGTTGAAAAAATGATCCCCGATGATCTTTTCATCTCCAATGACACCTATCTGGACCAGCAGGATCACCGTGTCGCCATCATTACCGGCCCGAACATGGCCGGTAAATCCACCTACATGCGCCAGACGGCCCTGATCGTGCTGATGGCGCAGATTGGTTCCTTTGTGCCTGCGTCATCGGCAAATATCGGTATCGTGGACCGGATCTTCACCCGCGTCGGCGCCTCGGACGACCTGGCAAGCGGACAGTCCACCTTCATGGTGGAGATGAGTGAGGTGGCAAACATTCTGCGCAATGCTACCTCCGACAGCCTTTTGATTCTCGATGAAATCGGCCGGGGAACGAGCACCTTCGACGGCCTGTCTCTCGCATGGGCCATCACCGAATTTGTGGCCGATCCGAAGAAAATCGGCGCCAAGACACTCTTTGCGACGCATTTCCACGAGCTGACCGAGCTCGAGGGAAAGATCGCAGGCGTCAACAACTACTGTGTCGCCGTCAAGGAAAAAGGCGACGGCATCGTTTTTCTCCGGAAAATCGTAAAGGGAGGCGCCGACAAGAGCTACGGCATTCAGGTCGCACGCCTCGCCGGTGTCCCCGAGGCCGTACTCGCACGATCAAAGGAGATCCTGGATCAGCTGTCCGACGCAGATATCACCGCCGCGATCAAGAATCTCACGGAAACCCGCCAGAAAAAGAACCGGCCCCGTCATTACGATACGGTAGATATGCAGCAGATGTCGCTCTTCGATACGACCGACAACGACAAGATCATCAATGAAATCCGGGAGATCGACATTTCCACAATGACGCCGCTCGATGCGCTGAATATGCTGAATCATCTGCAAAACGAGGTAAAAAACCGCTGGTAAGCAGCGGGAGAAGAAAGCAGCCGCACCCGAACAGCCCTACAGCAAGGAAAGATAACAGGAAACAGAAATGAGAGCAATCGAATTACTGGATAAAGCCACAATCGATAAGATCGCCGCCGGAGAGGTTGTCGAGCGCCCTGCTTCTGTCATCAAGGAGCTCACGGAAAATGCCATCGATGCCGCCGCAACAGCCATTACCATTGAAATCCGCGACGGCGGCACCACCTTCATGCGGATCACAGACAACGGAGCCGGCATTCCCGCCGACCAGGTCCGAAAAGCTTTCCTGCGTCACGCAACGAGCAAAATCCGGAAGGTGGAGGATCTGACGAACATATCCTCTCTTGGCTTTCGCGGTGAGGCATTATCAAGCATCGCCGCGGTTGCTCAGGTAGAATGCATCACGAAAACGCCAGAGGCGCTGACCGGCATCCGCTATACCATAGAAGGCGGAGCCGAAAAGGAATTCGAAGAGATCGGCGCACCGGAGGGCACGACCTTTATCATCCGCAATCTCTTCTACAACACGCCTGCCCGCGCAAAGTTTCTGAAATCCCCGATGTCCGAGGGAAATCACGTCAGCAGCTTTGTGGAAGAGCTGGCTCTTTCCCACCCGGAAATCTCGTTCAAATTCATCCAGAACGGCCAGAACCGCCTGTACACAAGCGGCAATGGAAACTTGAAGGAAATCGTCTATCAGATTTTCGGCAGAGACCTCACCAGAGAGCTGATTCCCATTCATGCCAGGACAGATCTGATGGAGATCGACGGTTTCATCGGCAATCCGAATGTGGCACGCGGCAACCGGAATTTTGAATATTACTTCGTGAACGGAAGATATGTGAAAAGCCAGCTTCTCGCGAAGACCATTGAGGATGCGTACCACGGCTTTCTCATGCAGCACAAATATCCCTTCACGCTGCTGTATCTGAATATCGACGGCGAGAAGGTGGATGTAAACGTACACCCGCAGAAGCTCGAGGTGCGCTTCTCCAGTCAGGAGGACATCTATCATCAGCTCTGTCTGGCGATCCAGAATACGCTCATGAATCGTGAACGGATCCCCGAGGTTCCGGTAGGACGTGAACCTCATCGAAGTGCCGACCATGCGGGAAGGCTGCCGGTCCTTTCAAAGTCTGCGCCGGAGCCCTTCGAACGTGCGCGGCGTATGGAAACCGCATCATCCGTTCGGGAGGGAGAACCGGACTATCAGAAATCATCCCGCACAGGCGCCAGCATATCCGGCACATCCGACATACCCGAGAAGCACATGCCGATTTCATCGCATTCCGATCCGGCGTTGCGCCCGGACGCGAATGCAAAACAGGATACTCCAATCCTGGCTTCTGCCCCTGTCGCCGCATCCGCCCCGGAACAGATGAGTTTCTTTCCATCGGAAGAAAAAAAGGTGCTTTCTCCCAGCTCCAGAAAACAGTTCCGAATCATCGGTCAGATCTTCGAAACCTACTGGATCATTGAATACCGGGACGCTCTGTATATCATCGACCAGCATGCCGCACATGAAAAGGTCAATTATGAGCGGATGATGAAGAATTACAGGGAAAAGAAAATCAACGCCCAGATGCTCTATCCCGCGATCGTCGTAAATCTGAGTGCAAAGGAAGCGGGCATCCTGGAGAAAAACCTGGACATCTTCGCACGTCTTGGATTCGAGATTGAATCCTTCGGCGGAACCTCCTTTAAGATCAATTCCGTTCCGGACAATCTGTACGCAGTCGCTTCCGATCGTCTGTTCACGGAAATTCTGGATCAGCTGACGGAAATCGGAGACGTCTCCCCGGAGAGCATCCCGGAGAAAATTGCGTCCATGTCCTGCAAGGCCGCCGTCAAGGGCAACAGCATGCTGTCGCTGAAGGAGGCAGACGCATTGATCGATGAGCTGCTCACGCTGGAAAATCCCTATAACTGTCCCCACGGCCGACCTACCATTATCAAAATGACCAAATATGATCTGGACAGAAAATTTAAGCGAATCGTATAATACACAAATCTGAGTAGATTTTATCATGCGGATCATGCCTGGAAAGCAGAGATCGCGTAAATAAGAGGGCAGCAATCCATGTCATTTGATTACGAAAATCTTCAGAAAAAACCGGTTCTTGTACTAACCGGCCCCACAGCTGTCGGCAAGACCGCTCTTTCCCTGAAGCTGGCAAAGGCGGTCAACGGAGCGGTTGTCTCCGCGGATTCCATGCAGGTCTACCGGGGTATGAATATCGGATCGGCGAAGATCCTGCCGGAGGAACGGCAGGGTATTCCCCATTATCTGATCGATGTGCTGGAGCCCGAGGAGGATTTCAACGTCGCTCTTTTCAAAAAAATGGCTCTTCAAGCGATGAATGAAATCTGGAAAAACGGGCAGGTGCCTGTGATTACCGGAGGAACCGGTTTTTATATCCAGGCTGTGCTGAGGGACATCGATTTTTCCGAAAGCGACGGAAAATCCGATATCCGCGACGCCTATGAGCAGATGGCGGAAGAGAAGGGCCCGGAGGCCCTGCACGCCCTACTTGCTGAAAAGGACCCGGAGGCGGCGCGCGCAATTCATCCGAACAATCGGAAGCGTGTCATCCGGGCGCTGGAATTTTATGATCAGACGGGAACGCCCATATCCAGACACAACGAGGAGCAGCGCGCAAAGGACTCTCCCTACTGTTATCTCTATTTTGTACTGAATGACGAACGGGAGAAATTATACCAGCAGATCGACCGCAGGGTCGATCAGATGATCGCCGACGGCCTGGTCGATGAGGTCCGCCGTCTCAAGGACCGCGGACTGACGGAGGATCACGTCTCCATGAAGGGGCTGGGATACAAGGAGCTGTTTCCCTACCTGGACGGCAAATGTTCGTTAGAGGAAGCTGTCGAGATCATCAAGCGCGACACCCGTCACTTTGCCAAGCGCCAGATCACCTGGTTCAAGCGGGAGAGCGGCATCATCTGGGTCAACAAGAATGAATTTCACTACGATGACGATGCCATCCTGGATTACATGCTGGAACAATGGCGCATTGCTTTACGAAATATGTGCTGAATAAGCTAGAAAACGAGGTTAAGATGACAAAAGAAGAAATCGAAATGTATGAAAGCTTTGGTATAGCCGAAAAAACCGCCGCATTCTGCGCCAAGATCGCCGACTCCCTTAGCGAACGCTTCCGGAAGATCGATGAAACCGCGGAATACAACCAGCTGAAGGTCATCCGGGCGATGCAGGAGAACCGTGTCAGCGAAGCGTGTCTCTATCCCTCCACGGGATACGGGTATAATGACATGGGCCGGGATACCCTCGAGAAAGTATTCGCATCCACCTTCCACACCGAAGATGCACTGGTCCGCCCGTTGATTGCCTGCGGGACCCACGCACTCGGAATCGCTCTTTCCGGAAATCTCCGCCCCGGAGACGAGCTTCTCTCGCCTGTCGGAAAGCCCTACGATACCCTCGAGGAAGTTATCGGAATCCGTCCGTCCCGCGGTTCTCTCGCGGAATATGGCGTCACCTACCGTCAGGTTGATCTGCTCCCGGACGGCTCCTTTGACTATGAAGGAATCCGCGGCGCATTGAATGAGCGCACGAAGCTGGTCACCATCCAGCGCTCCAAGGGATATCAGACCCGCCACACCTTCTCCGTGAAGGAGATCGGCGATCTGATTCATTTCATTAAGTCCATCCGCCCGGATGTAATCTGCATGGTTGACAACTGCTACGGAGAATTCGTGGAGCGAATCGAGCCCACCGACGTCGGCGCAGACATGATGGTCGGATCCCTGATCAAGAATCCAGGGGGCGGACTTGCTCCCATCGGCGGATACATCGTCGGCAAAAAAGAATGTGTGGCGAATGCCGCCTGCCGTCTGACCACGCCTGGTCTCGGCAAGGAGGTCGGCGCATCGATCGGCACCAATCCGGCCTTCTATCAGGGATTTTTCCTTGCCCCGACGGTCACCGCAAGCGCCCTGAAGAGCGCAATTTTTGCCGCAAATATTTATGAAAGGCTCGGCTTCCCCGTCGTTCCGAACGCGACGGAGGACCGCCATGACATCATTCAGGCTGTCACCTTCGGTAAGCCGGAGGGTGTGATCGCCTTCTGTCAGGGCATTCAGGCTGCTGCACCGGTAGACAGCTATGTCACCCCGGAGCCATGGCCGATGCCCGGCTATGATTCGGATGTCATCATGGCCGCCGGCGCCTTTGTACAGGGCTCCTCCATCGAGCTTTCGGCAGACGGACCGATCAAGCCGCCTTATGCCGTCTATTTTCAGGGTGGACTCACCTGGCCTCACGGCAAGCTCGGTATCATCATGAGCCTCCAGAAGGTGATAGATGCCGGACTCGTCAATCTGTAAACGCCTGCGCGTTAAGAACACGAAAAAATCAGGGACAGAAACATTGAAAAGGGGATTTAAAGGGGATTTCTATGGACGAACAGCTGATCGTAATCGGCGGCGGAGCATCCGGTCTCATGGCTGCCATCACCGCCGCCCGGAGGGGAAGGAAGGTAATCGTCCTGGAGCAGAATGAAAAGCCCGGGCGCAAGCTTCTGGCAACCGGAAATGGAAAGTGCAATCTGACCAACCTGGATCTGTCAGAAGCTCACTACAGAGGAGGAGACTCCCGCCTGATTGGCAGTATTCTGTCGTCGTTCACAAACCATGATGCGATTGACTTTTTCCAGGAGCTCGGTCTGAAAACGATCGACAGAAACGGCTGGGTGTATCCCTACACCGAACAGGCATCCCAGGTACTCCGTCTGCTCCTCCTCGAGGCAGAAAAATACCGGGTAAAGATCAAATCAAAGGAACAGGTCACGTCCATTAGCTGCATGGATGGTCTTTTCCTTGTCTCAACGCTTACATGGACCTATAAGGCTTCTCGTGTAATCATCGCTACAGGAAGTCCTGCTTCCGCAGTACGTGGTTCCTCCGGCGACGTCATGCAATTTGCCCGCGATCTTCATCTCGATACCGTACCGTTTCTTCCCGCGCTTGTACCTCTTCGAATCCGTGAAAATGTGACAAACCGATGGGCCGGCACTCGTGTCCGCGCCTCGGTCTCGATCTATACCGATTCGGTCTTCACCGCGTCTGAAATCGGTGAAATTCAGCTCACCGATTTCGGAATCTCAGGTATTCCCGTGTTCCAGGTCAGCCGCTATGCGGCAGAGGGAATCAACCGCGGACGGAAGGTCAACGCCGTGCTCGACTTCATGCCGGATATCTCCGAAGAGGATCTCGAGAATGACCTGGAAAAAAGAGCCGCCTCGCGCCCGAATGCACCGCTTTCGGACCTTTTGATCGGTCTTCTTCCCGACAAACTCACCACCTTGTTCAATGACAAAGGCATTCGTTCATCCAATAACGCCTGCATGGAAAAGATACAGAAGGCTTTCCGGAAGACCGCCCGGCAAATAAAGCAGTACACCGTCACCATCACCGGAACCGCATCTTTGAAACAGGCGCAGATCTGCTCAGGAGGAATTCCTGCGAAGGAGCTCACGGATCACCTGGAGTCCAGAAAAATCCCCGGGCTCTATTTTGCCGGAGAAGCCATTGATGTAGACGGAGAGTGCGGAGGCTACAATCTCCAATGGGCCTGGTCCAGCGGATATGTGGCGGGAATTTCCTGCACTTCTTCCGTCCATATTCTATAGCTCAAAAAATAAACATATGAGGTTCAGGCAAAGGTACTGTAAAATCCTTGCCGTACATAGTTGTGAGTTAACAGTAACCCAAAATACACATATGTGGCGCAGGCAAAGATACCATTCTTTAGGTTTACAGGAAGAAATTGTTATGCTATAATGCATATATTCACAGACAATTTCTTTCTGTATTTCCTATTTACTCTTATTTTTCTTTATTTAAACTGATCTATTCTATTTACACCGATCTATTCATTTTCATCTATTTTGTTTATACCAATCTATTCTATTTTACCCATTTACTCTATTTTATATCTTACTTTCATCAATATTCATTCTTTTTTCTATTCATTTATTCAGTCACATCTTTACAGAAGGACTCTATGCATCCAAAACAAATGAACCGAACAAACCCGAAGCGGAAATATTCCGCCGTGCTGATCTTTCTGATCCTCTTCTGTCTGGTAGTGCTTGCCTGCTGTCTGTATAAACTTTTTTCGAAAGCTGAAGAATACCTCATAAGCGCAAAAACCTACCGACAGATCCGGGATGAAGCGGTTGTCACCCCTGCACCGCCTGCGCCGGGCGAGAATCTAAAAGAAGCTCACCAAATCACCCAGTCAGATGCAGCGATCATAGACTGGGAGCCGTTCGGCGGGATGGACGTCGCGGCATGGCTGATCCTCGATGACATCAGCTATCCGGTTCTGCAGGGAGATGACAACAACGAATATCTTCACACGCTTCCCGACCATACCTGGAACTACGGCGGAAGCATCTTTCTGGATTCGTTGAACAGCAGATCCTTTATCGATGAGAATTCTATCATCTACGGACATAACATGGCCGATGGGTCGATGTTTGGAAAGTTCCGGTCCCGGTACGACAGCGAACGGTACAAAGATCATACTTTTTCTCTCTATCTGCCGGATGGAACCAGGCACATCTACACCTTCTTTTCCGTGCTCACCACAGAAGCAGGATCCCCGGTTTACACCTATACGTTCGAAAACAGCCGGTCTTTTCTGGACTGGCAGAAAATGCTGAAAAATAGTTCCAAATATGAAAACACTCCACAGCCGGACAGACATGCAAAGTTTGTATCCCTTTCCACCTGCATCGGCATAACAGGGACAACGCACCGTCTGGTGATCATCGGAAAAGAAACCCATGTGGAAACGATACAGAAACCAGCGTCCTGGTACATAACGAAGAAAGGAGAAAAAATGGCTGTATTCAAAAAGAGCTGGCAGATACAGGCCCATGGCCCGTAAAAACATAAGCAGCATTCATAATCCCACACATACCAGAGGAAAGGAGAAGGGGCACACAGAAACCCCGAACACAACGAATGAAAAACACCCAAAACCTAAAGCCCGGAATCAAACACCTGGCAGCGATGAGCATGGCAGCGGCAATGGTCATGACCTCCATGGCAGCCCCGGTTTTTGCAGATTCCGCCAATCCGGCGACAACCAACGCCACCATTGACACCAGCCTTTCCGGCAGCATTACCCTGTACAAGGTAAAGGAAAATAATGGAAACACCATTGACAACCATGGTGTTGAGACGGCAATCCGTTCTACGAATACTCCCATGAAGGATATTGAATTCACGGCAATGAAAATTGCAGACCTGGAAGACCTGACAAGGAACCAGGGTGTCGGCGTTTACTTTGACAACCTCGATCCGGATTTTAAATCTTTAATTCTCAATTCCGCGGCCGGGGATAAACTGGTTGCCGCGTCCAATGAAGGTGGAGAGAGTCTTGCCGTCCGTGTCCGTTCCAGTATGAGACGTCCGGAAGAGAGCGACGGCAAAGAGGCCTATACATCGGAAACCATGCAGGATGTTATGGAAACCATCAATGCGGCGCAGGGAGGAGAAAAATCCCTGAACGACTTTGTCAGAAATAACCGTGGAAATGCATCTAAGACCGTCTATACCGGCAAGACAGACGCAAACGGAAAAATGATATTTTCGGATCTTCCGCTCGGGCTGTACCTCATTTGCGAGACAGATTTTTCCACATATGATCCACAGACCGGTTCCGATACCTCAACTGCAGGAACCTCTGCTATTGATGAAGTTGTGGCCAACCAGTCCAGTCCGCTGCTGGTTTCTGTCCCGATGACCAACCAGACGGAACTTAATGGAAACGCCGCCGGAACCGTGTGGCAGTATGACGTGACGGTTTATCCGAAAAACCAGACGATCAGCAATCCGAAACGAATTATTAACGAAGACGATAAGGAGACGCTGATCGATCATGGGGATTATGAAATTGGAGAAACTGTTCACCAGGTGCTGCTTCCGGAAGCCCCGATGCTTCAGAAGGGTAATTTCTATACCAAATTCATAGAAACAGATACCATGGACAACGGCCTTACCTTCGATAAGATCAACGGTGTCTATATCGTTCCCCGGATTGCAAACCCGGAAAAGATTACGGAATATGGCACGTTTGACAGCGACTGGAAGCTGAAAAGTGAACATGCAGTCGAACTGGCCAAGGATACCGACTACACCCTGACACAGGGATCAAAGGATCCTGAGACGGGAACCTCTTCCTTCACAGTTGCCCTTACAGACAACGGACTTGTCAAGCTCAATGCAATAACCGGAGACAGCCAGGTAATGATCTTGTTTGATTCTGTTTTAAACAAAGAGACAAGCCACGTCGGCGATCAGGTGGAAGAAAAGAACCAACCGACTCTGACGTGGAACACCGCTGACAACGATGCTGACCATTCGATAAAAGGAAATAAGGTTGGCGTCTATACCTACCAGCTGAATATTACAAAAAATGGAGTAAAGGATCCGACGAAGATTTCCTTCACCTTCACACGCGAGGGAACCGGGGCGAACCAGAACGAGAACCATCAGCCGAACAGCAGCGTCCAGTTCGTCCGAGAAGGAGACGGCATCTATCATCTGTATGACCGTTCTGCCGGAACCGGTGACAAGGCAGAGGATATCGTAACGACGGTTCATCCGGGCGCAGACGGAAAGCTTTACATCAAGGGTCTTGATGAGGAGCACTACATTATGACAGAGACAGCAACAGAGGACAGAAATGATGAAACCGGATCCAGGCGCCACGAGCTTCTGAAATCCCCTGTCACAATCGCTCTGACAGCGATTCCGACCGATGACAATAATTCCAGCCACGGGGTAACCGGCGCGCTGGATCCCGTGGAAACCACCATTACCGCAGATGGAAATACAGCTGCGATTACCGTAGACAAGGGGACTGCGTCCTTCCATGTGGAAAACTATGAATCCCTGAACCTTCGTACCGGCGGTGAGGGCCGTGCCATGGTTTATGGCGCAACCCTTCTGCTTGTAGTTACCGCAGGAAGCATTCTTGTAATTGCGACAAGAAAGAAACAGGAAAACGCGTAATTTTTTTGCACAAGGCATGTATACAAGAAAAAGAGACGCGAATAGAGAATAGAAATTATAGAGGTGGCATTATTTGATGAAGCGAAAAACACTTCTTCTTGTTGTATGGCTGGTTCTTACAGCGGGAATCGCAGGGCTTCTGTCTCCCCTTATTATCGATGAGTATCATCTTGCGACATCGGTGACAAAATATACCGGTTACAGCGATGATATCGCTGGCATGAGCAAGTCGGAGATTGCAGAAGAAAAAGAAAAAATCAAAGCATATAACCAGAAAATCGCCATCCAGCAGAAGGAACGCTCCTTCCGCTATCAGGGAGCGAATGCCACGGATTCGGAATACGAATCCCTCCTCAATCAGAATGACGGAGAAATGGCCTATATCATGATTCCGAAGATCAACGTCTATCTACCCGTCGCGCACGGAACGAAGGACAGCGAACTAGAATATGAAACCGGACACATGTACGGAACAAGTCTTCCTTTTGGCGGAGACAATACCCATGCCGTCATTGCCGGACATACGGGGCTCATCAGCAACCGGATTTTTACCGATCTTACAAAGCTGGAAAAGGGCGACAAGTTCTACATCCGTGTCCTGGATGAAGAGCATGGCTACACGGTGGAAGATATCCAGGTCCTTCTTCCGGGCGATTGTGAACCGTACATGCAGGTGGAAGACGGAAAAGATCTCATCACCCTGTACACCTGTACGCCATACGGGATCAACGATCACCGGCTTCTTGTAACAGGTAAGCGGACCTACCCGGATATACCTGTAAAATCCAAGGGTGAAACAATCCTGATTCAGCACAATGATAAACTTCCCTGGGTAAAGATAACTCTGCTGATCTCTATTCCCGTCATCATCGGAAGTATCGGTTGTGTACCTATCATCAAAGGCAAGAAAAAAAAGAAGGGAGAACATGAGGGATGAAGCGAACATTTCTGAAACAGCTGTTCTGTCTTTCCTGCTGCGCCGCTCTTTGTTTAACTGCGGTATCTGTTTTTGCAGCGGAAAATCCAGACAGTCTGTCATCCGTCATCGATCCGGAACAGAGCGGAACGGTTATCATTGACTATCAGGATACCGTCGATGGCAACGATCCGGTCGTCGATGCCGAATTTACGTTTTACAAAATTGCTGACCTGAATATGGAGATCACGGCAGGAGATGATGCAAATCTGCACAGAGCTTCGGAGGAAGAAGCTACCGTAACATCCGTAGGAAACCAGTACGTTTCCATCATTCCGGATCTTGTCATCAATCCGGACACAGACGCAAAAACAATTGCTCCAAAGGTTCAGTCGTATTACAAGGATCATCCGGAAACTGATCCGAGCTACACCGGAAAAACCGGCAAGAACGGCAAGCTCGTTATGAACGGGATGGAGCTTGGGGTCTATCTTGGCATGGAGACTTCTCCGGCGAAAGAGCATTACGCATCCACTCCGTTTCTGTTTCAGCTGCCATTCACCGACAGCGACGGAGGAGACCGGACATTCTGGAATTACGAGCTCACGGTAGAGCCCAAATCCATGCCGGCAGGCGACATTATGATCAGCAAAGAGGTAACGGGTACTGCCGGAGATACCAGTCAGAAATTCCATTTCAAAGTGGAATTCCGGACGACCGACGACAGCCTTTCTGTTCCGTACGAAATATCCGACGGGACAAAAGGGACCATACGGACCGGGGATAAGATCGAGTTAAAATCGGGGGAAGTTGCAACGATTACGATGCTTCCATGCGGTTCCGACTACAAGGTCACCGAGGTGGAAGCAAACCAGGATGGATATAAAACCACGGCAACCGGAACTTCTGGTCGTATCGTTCGAAAGAACCAGGTGAGGGTAACTTTTGTGAACCACAAAGATAAACCCAACGACAAACCTAAAGATAAACCCAATGATAAACCAGAAGACAAACCACCAAAACCGACAGGTCATACCCAGACAGGTGACAATCTACCTGTATGGGATATCCTTCTGGCCTCTGCTTCGGTATTTGTAATCGGAATTGGACTTACTACATACAGGAGAAAGAAAAAATGAGGAAATTTCAGAAAACGCTGAATATCATCCTTGCGGTTGCTCTGACCGCCGCCAGTTTTCCCGCGACAACATTTGCCGGGGAATCTGTGAAGTCGTCCTCCGCAGGTATACCTTCCACTTCGGATTCGTCTGCGACTTCACAGACATCCGCTATACCATCTTCCGCAGGATCTTCTACACGATCTTCTACAGGATCTTCCGCAGAATCTTCGACAAAGTCTTCGGATATTGTTACGGCAGGTGCTCTATCGGATGAAGAAAAGTCCGCTTATAAACCAGGACCTCCCGATACCGAAGACACGGAAAATGTGGCATCCAATCCTTCAAAAAACGAACTGCCATCTGCCCGTCTTCTGGTCGGCGCGCATGATGCGTCGGTTCTTGCGGACGATCACGATAAAATCCTGTCTTCCTATGAGGATGTGTACCTGATCCAGTATGATTCTGAAGAAGCTGCTATGTCTGCCTATAAGGAATATCAGGTAACTGCTGATTTTGTGGATGTCGATACCGCAGAACTGGAGGCAGCCGATGCCACAAATATAACCGACATATCTACCGATAAAATGACGGAAAACACCAACCCGATCACCTCCCTGGAAGCAGCATCGAAAGAGGCAAAAACAGAAGAGAACAGGAGCGTTTCCAGTCATTCTGTCATCGCTCTGATTGATACGGGCGCATCCATCGATGATCATGTCATCGAAGCTGTTTCGATGCTGGGAGACAGCACCGGTGATGATAATGGACACGGTACGAAGATGGTACAGCATATTGTATCGGAAAACCCTGATGCCAAAATACTTTCGATTAAAGCATTGGATCAGAATGGAAAAGGAACGCCATCTTCCGTTTACGCCGCCATCCGTTACGCAATCGAAAGAAAGGTCAGCATCATTAATCTCTCGCTTTCCGGGACAAAGAGAAGTGACATTTCTTCCCTTGCGGATGCGGTCAAAGGAGCTGTAAATGCAGGCATTACCGTGATTGGTGCGGCTGGAAACAACAATGCCAATGCAAGTTATACCTTCCCCGGTTCCATCGGCGAAGCGATCATCGCAGGCTCTGTCGAGAAGACCGGAGTCAGGCAGGCAACCTCCAACTATGGCGATACCGTTGATTACTATGTTGTTTCCGATACGACATCAGAGGCAGCCGCAAAACTCTCTGGTATTTTTTCCAAGAAGGGAAAAATCACAGCAGACAATAAAAAGGTTTTCAAAGATTTTATAACTGACAGCAGGAATACAGATCCGAATTCTGAGAAGGCGTCCGATGACATTCAGGCAGCAAATGGCGGATCCGGCAATACCGGTGCAGGAGGAGGATCGGCGATTAATAATGTCAATGGATTCTTCGTGTGGCATGATGACGGAAACAGTGTGAGTGTTGATATTAATAATGCATCGGCTGTCCAGTCAAATATGGATAATTTCAGAACCAGCTGGATTGAATCGTATTCTCTGAACAATGGTGATCTGAGCACCATTCCTTATGGAGGCATCGCCAGCTACAGGCAATTGTATGAGGATGCAGCGAAAGAAGCGCTAAGGGATGCAGCAAACCGCTCCCAGACACACAAAGCAAGAATTGTTGGCGCAATCGGTATTTATACAATTGGCAAAAATGGAACAACCGCATATCCCGCAGTGAACTTCACGGAAGCTTCCTGGAACACTTTAACTGGAATGCGTGCTGATGACGGAGGCGGTCTTCCGGCTTCTCTTTCCTGGAACTCCGTTCATTACAATAACGGTGAGGCTACCCAGCAGAACTGGCGAGAATGGCTCTATGAATATGGTCTGAATAAGGTTCGCGCAAACGCCGGCTTCTGGAATACAACCGTTATTGTCTACGCCATAGCGGAAGACGAACCGACTCCGCCCGGATGGCTCCAGATCTACAAGACGTCAACCAATCCATCTCTCACCGATAACAATTCAAACTATTCCTTTGAAGGCGCCTGGTATGGCATCTACTATGATAAAGCCTGTACGAAGGGTCCTGGAAAATCCTTTAAACTTGGAGTAAACGGCTACTCCAATTATGTAGAGCTTCCACCCGGAACCTATTATGTAAAAGAAATCACAGCTCCCAAAGGCTATATAAAGTCAGACGAGGTTTACGAATGCGTTGTAACTGCCGGTACCTCAAAGAGTAATCCCGTGCGGGTTAATGTAAAAGATGCCCCACAGACAACGCCACCTCCCGATACACCGACCCCTACGCCTACTACACCTCCAGACACACCAACGCCTACTCCTACAACACCTCCTGAGACAACGAAATCTGGCTGGGTTCGCATTCATAAAACATCCGCCAATCCGGAAATAACGGATGGAAACCCCAACTATTCCTTTAAAGACGCCTATTATGTCATCTGTTATGATCGGGCTTGCACGAAAGGCACGGGAAAATTCTTTATCCTGAATGCAGAAGGCTACTCCAATTTCGTTCAACTTCCAGTTGGAACCTATTATGTGCAAGAAGTAACGGCCCCCAAAGGGTACCTGAAATCGGAAACCGTCTATACCGCCAACGTAACAGAAGAAAATAAAGACATAGACCTTATACTGGAGGTAACCGATACGCCGATCGTGGAAGCCCCGAAGGAAGGCTCCCTTCGCATTCACAAGACATCCGCCAATCCGGAAATAACCGATGGAAACCCGTGCTATTCGCTTAAGGGCGCGGTCTATGGCGTTTATAAGAATCAGGCTTGCACTGAGGATACCGGAAAACGGCTGACGGTAAACGAGGACGGTTATTCCAATACGGTAGACCTTGCGATCGGAACGTACTATGTAAAAGAACTTAACGCTCCCAAGGGATATATCCTTTCCACGGAAGTAAAGGATGATACGGTAACAGAAGGAACTACAAAAACAATAGAAGTAACAGACGTACCCGGAACCGACCCGATTGCTATCACCATCAACAAGAAGACACCAAACGCTACCGAGAACGTTCCCTCCCTGGAAGGCACAGAATTTACAGTCAAGTACTACAACGATTACTACAGCAAAGAATCTGATCTTCCGACAAAGGCTACAAGGACATGGGTGTTTGCGGCGAAATATTATAAAGACATTTATTTGGTTAACCTGTCAGACTCATATAAAGTTGGCGGCGATAATTTATATTACATTAACGGAACACCTAGCGTTCCTTATGGCACGATCACGATCCAGGAAACAAAACCTGCGGCCGGATATGAAAATGATGCATCGTTCGTTGGGGCAGATGGTGAAAAAATAGGATCTATCATTATGGCAAGGGTAGACGACAGTGGAAAACTGATTTCTGTTTCTACAGGTAACAGTCTTACTGATACCACACTGGATGCCAATGATACTTTGATTCCTACGCTTACCACCAGTCTTCGCAACGAAAAAGGCGAGCAGTATGTAGAAGCCAGGAAGGACACGAGTCTAACCGATACCGTAAACATTAAAAACCTGAATTCCTATATTGTAAAGTCAATAACGGTATCTGGTACTTTGTACGACAAGGCTACCGGACAGCCGCTTACAATTAACGGAAAGACAGTAACCGCATCCAAAACAACGAATGTAACGAAGGAAACGGAAGAAGTCTCTAACGTTTTTACATTTGACGCTACCGAGCTCAAAGGAAAAACGGTAGTAGCTACGGAATCCATCACAGTAGATGGCAAAGAGGTAACTTCCCACAAGGATCTGCATGATACGGAACAGATGGTATTCTTCCCGAAAATTAGTACGATTTTGTATCAGGACATCAATGGAGACAAGAGCGCAAATGATGATGAAAAGGTTGTCGCATTTGACCTGGATGAAAACGGAAAGCCTGTACTGGCTACCGATGACACCAAGCCATTTGACACCAATGTAACGTTGACCGATCAGGTTAACTACGAAAACCTTGCTCCATCGAAGGTATATGAAGTAACCGGAAAACTGATGATCGTGCAGCCGGATGGATCTCTAATGGATACCGGAATCCGGTCAAAAGAAACTTCCTTTATCACCGGAGCGGCGACAAGCGGAAGCCTCACGGTATCTGGAAGCGCAGATATCCATTACAATGTTGATGTAATGACTCAAAAAGAAGGCCGGTATCTCTACCATAACTGCCAGCTGGTTGCCTATGAAACACTGAATCTTTCCGGGCAGTCCGTATCGGCAAGAGAAGAAGAGAATGTTGCCGCACAGAGAATCCGAATTCTGGTATCTGCACCGCACAAAAAGGTATCCAAAGTTATCAACAACCGCTATGAGGTCCACACATGGAGCATCACGACAAAGATCCCTTCCGGTATGGAAGATTCCAAGCCGGAGCAGAGGGGAGCATCCTTCACAGACCCGATTGATTCCAGACTGGATTACAAGGGGAATGTGAGAATCGATGTTGTGGATTCCGAGGATGCAACCGCCAATGCCATTTTGACACTTGGCAGCGGTGATTATACCGTATCCGGTGTTACGGAAGGAACGGCAGGCGGAACACTGAAGGTAGATCTGACGGCGAGTGGTCTGGAAAAGATTTCAAAGAAGCAGTATGAAGGAGTCAATTTCTTAAGACTGCGTTTCGATACGCTGATCAATCAGCCGGCTGTCATAACACCGGAAGATGGTGTAGACATTCCGAACAAGGTGGAAATCCGCTGGGATGATCTTGGAAAAGTACTTCTGATGCATGGAAACGATCATGTAACATCCGGATCTGTCCGCATCATGAAGATCGATAACAACCATCAGCCTCTTGCTGGAGCAAGGTTTATTCTTTTGAACGAGAATAGAACCCGTTATCAGCAGAATGACAGAACAGGAGCAAATCCAAAGGATTATCCGGAACAGGTATCGGGAGCCGATGGATATGTAGAATGGACAGGACTCGCGGACGGTACGTATTATATTCGTGAGACAGCAGCTCCCACCGGAAAGACCTTACAGACAAGCGACATCATGGTAAAGCTTGAGGGTCACAAGGTTGTCAGCGTAAATGATACCAATGTCACAAATCCAGTATTCCGGGTTGCGGATGGGGAAAAGCTCATTCTGCAGACTGGCGGACCTGGAAGAATGATGATAGTTGTTGTATCTATAGCTGTGATGGCCGTTGCAGTAATGGCATTGCTTATAGCTATGAAACGACAGAAACGAAACGGAAAGTAAAGATTTCAACGTTTTCATTCAAACTGTGTTTTCATTAACGAGGAACCCTTATGAAAAGAAGATTTACGAAACTTATCCCTGCAGTTGTTGCTGCCGCGATGCTGATGTCCGCAGTACCACCTGCATATGCAGATACCGCTAAACCGGCGGCTGCTGCATCATCCTTCTATGATGTCGATTCAGGTGCTTGGTATCACGATGCAGTATTCTGGGCAGCGGACAAAGGCATCACTGCCGGGACTTCCGAGACAACATTCAGCCCGATGGCATCCTGCACGAGAGGACAGATCGTTACCTTCCTCTGGAGATATATGGGATCACCGAAGATCTCTCTCACGAACAACCCGTTTAAGGATGTCAACAGCACTCAGTATTACGCGGAAGCTGCTATGTGGGCGAAGAACAACCACATAACAGCTGGTACCAGCGCCACAACCTTCAGCGGAGAACGTACCATCGATCGCAAGGAAGCGATCACTCTTCTGTGGAGACTGGAAGGAAGCAAAGAGCCTACAAAAGATTCCGGATTCAGAGATGTTCTTCCCGGGAAGTACTATTCTAAGGCAGTTGCGTGGGGTGTGGAAAACCACATCACAAACGGTATCGGAGACAACAAGTTCGGTCCGGACAATCCCTGTACGAGAGCGCAGATCGTAAAATTCATCTCGAATACAAACGAAGCACTGCTGAATGACGATATCAAGAAACCGGACGATACAAAGAAACCCGATGACGAAAAGACTACGGACGATACGAAGAAGCCCGATGACGGCAAGACGACCGACGATACGAAGAAACCGGATGACGGAAAGACGACGGACGGCACAAAGAATCCAGATAACGGCAAGACGACCGACGACACAAGGAAATCAGATACCGGAAACATTTCAAATACTGCCAATTCGTCTGACAATACCGGTAAGACCGATACTGACACCCCTACTCACGAACACACATGGGTACCGGTGACGAAAACAGTTCATCATGAGGCAATCGGCCATTACGAAAAAGTACAGGCCGGAATGAAAACGGTAGTTGACGAAGAAGCATATGATCAGTCGGTAGACACAGGCACGGCGCAGTGCATTTGCAACAAATGTGGGTGGACTACAACAGATGTAGATGAGATGGGTTATCACGTCGCGAAAGAAGGTGCGGGATATCGTGTTGAGCGTGTTTACAAGACCGTCCACCATGATGCCGTCACACATGATGAACCCGTTTATGCCCAGAAGTGGGTACAGGATAGGGCAGCGTTTGACGAAAGCGTAATCACTGGTTACAAATGCTCTGATTGTGGAGCTGCAAAGTAATCATCAGATTTTCTATATTGCACACACAAAGACCGGGGGCATTCGCTCCCGGTCTTTTACAAGCTATATCGATTGCCTCGAAGCTGTAGAGCAGTAGGCCAGAACGTAGACAAGTATCCGGCTTATACCGATAAGATCATCAAGCCTGTTGTTGACAAGGCGGAAGTTACCAAAGACTCATTTTACCCACTTTTTCCAAAGCCCATGCATGAATTTGCTGTTTGCAGATGTCTCAACATCGGATTATTATGCAAGTGGTGTAGCATGGGCAAAAGCAAACTACCGATAAGCCCGCTCGTAAATTCCGGCGATCTCTTCATCGGTTGTCTCTGCCGGATCGGCGACAAAGAGGCGATACATCGTGGCCCGCGCATTCTTGGCAAGGGTCATTGCGTCTTCCTTTTTGATTCCGTAATCGGACATCTTCAGATCATCTACGCCGCAGTCATGCTCCAGGGCAGACAGTGCATCGAGGAAATCTTCCGGCTTATCGGCATCGGTCTTTCCGAGGAACTTTGCCATGTCGATAAAACGGTCGTCGCATACGTGTTTGTCAATCCAGAAACGGAAATATTCAATGGAGAGCATAATCAGTCCGGCGCCGTGCGGAAGCTGTGTATGGTACGCACTCATGGCATGCTCCATGCTGTGCTCCGACGTACAGGAAGCGAAAACCATGGAATAGCCGGACAGAGTATTGGCAAAGGCGACTTTCTCGCGGGCTTCCATGTCATTTCCATCCCGGATTGCGCGCGGCAGATATTTTCCGATGTTTTCAATCGCGGTGCGTTCCACCAGCTCACTCATGAGATTGTGCTTACAGCTGATGTATCCCTCCAGAGAGTGGAAGAGAGCGTCAAAGCCCTGGTATGCGGTAAATTTTGGCGGTACCGTCCGCATCAATTCCGGGTCGACGATAGCATACGTCGCAAACGGACAGCCGCTGACACCGATCTTTTCATGCGCCCCGGGATTAGAAATTACGCTGGTTGCATCCACCTCGGAACCGGTCCCTGCAGATGTGGTGATTGCAATCCAGGGAAGCGCCTTTTCTGTAGGCATCTTTTTCCCTCCGGCGGGAGAGTTGGCAAAATCCCAGAGGATATCTGTAGGCTGAGGGATCAGCATCGCGATACTCTTTGACGCATCCATAACGGAACCTCCGCCGAGTGCAATGACAAAATCCACGCCTTCCTGCCGTCCGAGCTTTGCGCCTTCTTCAACAACGGTATTCTCCGGATTTGCCGCAACCTGACCGAAATGCACATATGCAATGCCAAGTGCTTTCAACTCATTTACTGCTTTATCAAATGATCCGTTCTTGATATACGATTTACCATTGCTGGTCACCAGCAATGCTTTTTTGCCCAGTGCCGGCAGAGTATGAAGCTTTTCCAGAGCATTTCTTCCGAAAACAACACGCGTCGGTGCAAAACAGTTAAATATATCCATCTTCTGACCTCCATTACAGAAAAATTTTCATTCCTTGAATCTATTATATAACGCATTGTGTCCAGGTAAAGAGCTTAATCTTCAGTATACGCGGTCATTCCGGTGACAGATATTAATTACAGACCCTGTCGTGCAAAAAGACATTTTGCCATTTGCGTATTTTCTCCATCCGCCTTATAATTTACCAATGCATAACGTAATGTCCTGATTCTGGGACATGAGCATGATGAAAAAGGTGGTTCTTATGATACAGATCTCTCAGCTGAAGCTTCCTGTTTCGCACACAAGGGAACAGCTTCTGCATAAAATAGAAAAAGCACTTCACGCCCGTTCCTCTGACATTTCAGAATGGAGGATTCTGAAAAAATCCATCGATGCCAGGGACAAAAGCCAGCTTCTCTTTGTATACACCATCGGCGTATCCATGTCTTCCAAAAAGAGCGAGAGACAGATTCTGATCCGGGGAGGAAAAAATCATGTTTCCGCGTATTCGGCACCGCAATATCATTTTCCGGAGGGAGGTTCACGTGAGCTTTCTGCGCCTCCCATCGTTATCGGAAGCGGCCCTGCCGGTCTTTTCTGCGCCTGGGAGCTCGCCATGCACGGATATCGTCCGGTTCTTCTGGAGCGAGGACAGAGTGCCTCGGAGCGCCGCCTTACTGTGGAGCATTTCTGGGAAACGGGAGAGCTGGACCTGAACAGCAATGTGCAGTTTGGAGAAGGCGGAGCCGGCACATTCTCCGATGGGAAGCTGAATACCGTCGTAAAGGACAAATTCGGCCGAAATCATGAGGTTCTGAGAATTTTCGTGCAGGCCGGCGCCCCGGAAAATATTCTCTATGACAGCAAGCCGCACCTGGGGACCGATTTGCTCGTCCACATTGTCGAAACTCTGCGAAATCAGATCATCTCCAAGGGCGGAGAAGTTCATTTTCAGACAAATGTAACGGATCTTCTGACACGTGCCGACGCTCTGACGGACGAAATCCATGTGACCGGCGTGCGCACCGCATCCGGCAGGGAATTTTATTCGGATAACGTTGTTCTGGCCATCGGACATTCCGCACGGGACACCTTTGAGATGTTGTCCGGCAAGCAACTCCTCATGGAGTCGAAACCCTTTGCGGTAGGCGTGCGTGTCGAGCATCTGCAGAGCATGATCAACCGGGATCAGTACGGTCCGGACGCGCCAGACTTTCTGGGTGCCGCTCCGTACAAGCTGACCGGATCCTCTGAAAGCGGGAGAGGCGTCTATTCCTTCTGCATGTGCCCCGGAGGCTATGTCGTAAACGCCTCGTCTGAACCCGGAAAACTGGCTGTTAACGGAATGAGCTACCATGCGAGGGATTCCCGCAACGCGAACAGTGCCATCGTCGTTTCCGTAACCCCTGATGATTTTCGCGCCTATCATCAGGACGGTAAGCCCGAGGTTCTAAACGGCATGTTTTTTCAGCGAAGTCTGGAATCCCTTGCCTTCCGAGAAGGGCAGAGCCGGATCCCTGTTCAGCGCTTTGAGGATTTCCGAAAAAATCGCGTCGGAGGCATCGGTGCCGTAGAACCCTGTTCAAAGGGAGGTTTCCGCTGTGCCAATATCCGAAATATTCTTCCGGATTACCTCACGGAATCTCTGGAGCAGGGAATGCTGGGCTTTGACCGCAAAATTCCCGGATTTGCCGGGGACGACGCCCTGTTATCGGGCGTTGAAAGCAGAACCTCTTCACCGATCCGGATCGTTCGCGATGAAACGCTCCAGAGTACAATCCGAGGTCTTTATCCCTGTGGTGAGGGCGCCGGGTATGCGGGCGGAATTACCTCCGCAGCCATGGACGGACTGAAGGTCGCTGAGAAAATTTCTTCCATATATAAAGCGTTTTGAATATAAAGCGTTTTGACCACAGAAGCAATCACGTATATAAAGATAACAATTCAGTCACCAATCTCGAGACCCTGCTGTGATGGCCGGAATAGTTGCAAATACTGTACGAATGATTTTATGCTGGCGGACGCTTCATTCGTGATTTTGTAGATTCACATGGTTTTCATAATGTGTTACAATTATGTTTCACAGGATTATCTCTTGTCTTTCTGTAGAAAAACAGGAGAGAAATGAAATGAAGAAAAATTTAAAAGAAGCTGAAACTTCCGAAGCCATCCTCGTATCGGAAGAACAAAAGCATGAAACGGCATGTACCGATCCCCTTGATACCGCAAGATCAGTGACCCGGATGAAGGAGCTTCCGGATCAGGCACGCCCTTATGAAAAGGCACTTCGAATGGGTACGGGCGCGCTTACCGACGCGGAACTTCTCTCAATCATCCTCAGGTCCGGTACAAAGGGAAAGAATTCGCTTGAGCTTGCAGAAGAGATTCTGGATCTTTGTAAATTCCAGAATGGCTTGCTCGGGATTTGTCACCTGACGCTTACGGATCTGATGTCATTGGACGGGATCGGTCAGGTGAAGGCGCTTCAGATCTTATGTGTCCGTGAGCTTTCGAGACGCATCGCGCAGACGAACACCTCTTCGTCCCTCTGTTTTGACCGGCCGGATACCGTCGCGCAATATTATATGGAAGAAATGCGTCATCAGGAGACGGAAAAGGTGATCTGCGTCATGCTCGACAGCAGAATGCAGCGGATCGCATCGCCGGAAATTTCTTCCGGCACGGTGAACATGTCTCTGGTATCCCCAAGGGAGATTCTACAGAAGGCATTGTCCTATCATGCGCTTCACCTGATCCTGATACACAATCATCCGAGCGGAAATCCCGCCCCGAGCAGGGAGGATTATCAGGTAACCGAGAATCTTTACCGTGCCGGAGGGATCGTCGGAATCGATCTGTCTGATCACATCATCATCGGCGACAGAACCTACTTCAGTTTCCGAGACGACGGTTTCTTCGACAGGTTCGATTGCCAGAAATCTGCACAGGCAGTACAGGAGTATTTTTATGTCATTTAACCATGTGTATGGCGTGGATATGGGCACCGGCACGGTAAAGATCTACGACAGAAACAAGGATTCCATTACGAAGGAAGTCAATATGATAGCGGTCCGGAATGGAGATTCCGTTATGGCGGTTGGAAATGACGCCTATGCCATCTATGAGAAAACTCCGGAGAACATCGATATCATTTCACCGATGAGCAACGGACGGATCAACGATGTGCTGATGATGGAAGCCGTACTGCACACTCTGCTCGGGAGAACCGGCGGCTACGCCGGATATCGCCCGATTCTGTTTTTTTCTGTCCCTGTGGATATGACCGAGATTGAACGCCGGGCATATTCCACCATTGCACAAAAGGGCAGGTTCCGCCACAGTCAGGTGTATCTCGTGGAGAAACCGATTGCCGACGCTCTTGCGCTCGGAATCCCGCTGCACCATACCAGAGGATCCATGATCATCAATATAGGCGCACAGAGCACGGAGGTGTCCTTTCTCGCAGATGAGCGGGTCATCATCAGCCGTATGATTTCGATCGGAGGACAGACCTTCACCTCCGCCATCGTGGAGGGGATCCGCCGAAAGAACAGCTTTATCATCAGTCAGCACACAGCTCAGCGGCTGAAGCTGACACTGACAAATCTGGAGAAGGATTTGAACGAGGGATGTAAGGTGAATGGCATCGATCTGGACAGCGGCCTTCCGCGAAACGGTGTCGTTACAAGCTATAATGTCACCGCCAGCGTCACCGCTCAGATGCAGAAGATTGCGGATGAGATCCGGCGAATCATGGAGCGGATTCCGCCGCAGATCCGTGCAAGTGTTCTGAAAGAAGGCATCTATGTCACCGGCGGAAGCACGCATATCGCCGGCATTGTGCCGTTTCTGGAAGAAGCGCTCGATTGTCCGGTCATTCTGTCAAAATATTATGATCTCAGCACCGTATGCGGTCTGAAGGAGCTCATCACGCATCCGGAATTACAGCACTGGGCATATCTGCCGGGAAAGAAGTCATATTCATGAAGAAAAAGGGTACACATATCAAAAGCAGATATCTGCTTGTCATTCTCACAATTGTCTGCATCGCGCTTGCTATGCTGACCGCCAATCAGGTCATTTCCATATCTCCGCTGCGCAATGCGGCAGGAACTCTTCTGGTACCGCTCCAGACCGGGATCAACAAGGTTGGCGACTGGCTGAACGGGCAGAGAATCGGACAGAAGAACGCCCGTCAGCTCGCGCAGGAAAACGCGGAACTAAAAGGCAAGGTGGCTGACCTGGAAGAGGAGAATACCGTTCTGACCGAGAATACCAAAGAATTGGAAGATCTCAGGAAGCTGTATCAGCTGGACCAGGATTACACTTCCTACGACAAGGTCGCGGCATCCGTCATCGCCAAGGGATCGGGGAACTGGTACAATACCTTTACCGTGAACCGCGGAACCGACGACGGCGTGCAAGTCGATATGAATGTCATCTCTGACGGAGGCCTTGTCGGCATCGTCACAGAAGTCGGCAGAAAATGGGCCACGGTACGCTCCATCATCGACGATGACAACAACGTGAGCGCGATGCTTCTGGATTCCTCCGAGAACTGCATCATCACGGGAAGCCTGTCTCTGATCGAATCCGGAAAGCTAGCGCTGAGCGAGCTGAGAACAGATGCCTCCGTATCCACGGGAGAGCGGGTTGTCACCTCGAATATCAGTGACAAGTACCTTCCGGGCATTCTGATCGGCTATGTAGATTCCGTACAGGATGACTCCAATCTTCTGACGAAGACAGGCTATGTCATTCCTGCCGTGGATTTCCGGTCCGTGAATACCGTTCTCATCATTAAGCAGCTGAAGGAGACCGCTGATCAATGAAGAAAAATATCTGTATTTTTCTGATTATCCTTGCAACCTTTCTGGTGCAATCCTCAATGAACCTGCTTCTGCCGGATATTCTTTCTATCCCGAACCTGATTTTGATCCTCACCTGTTCCATGGGGTTTATGCGCGGGAAGAAATCCGGCATGTGGGTCGGATTTTTCTCCGGACTGATCCTTGACCTCTTTTACGGGAGAATTTTCGGCCTTACAGCCCTCATTCTTCTGTACATCGGGTACTTTAACGGATTTTTGTTCAAGGTATTTTTTGACGAGGACATCCGGGTTCCTTTGGTCACAGTCGGAATCAGTGACATTGCCTACGGCCTGATCTGTTATCTGATTCGATTTATGAAGGGAACGAGTCTGACGCTCGGCTCGAGCATGATTCATACCATTTTGCCGGAAGCGGTCTGTACCGTTCTTTTTACCATACCGCTGTATCTGCTGTACCATTGGCTGAATCGGAAGATTACTGCCAATGAACTGGAGGAAGAACAATCACCATGGTTACGAAGATAAAAAAGGCATTCATCCGTTTTTTCAGCAGAAGAGGGCTCATTCTCGTTCTCTTTTTCGCCGCGCTTTCCACGATTCTTCTCGCGCGTCTGTTTCATCTGCAGGTAGTCCGCGGAAAGGATTACGCCGACAGCTTTACGGTCATGACGACGGCTACACGCACGCTCAAGAGTACGCGTGGCAACATCTACGACGTCAACGGAAAGCTTATCGCGTCGAATAAGCTGGCCAATAATGTCACCATTGAGGATAACGGATCGTATGACAGCACCCGGCAGAAAAATCTAGCTTTGAACGGAGAAATTTACCGTCTGACACGAATGATCCGTAAAAACGGTGACACTCCCTCCCATGATTTTCACATCGTCATCGGGACAGACGGCAAATATGCCTTCGACACGGACAATGCCACGACCATTCAGCGTTTCCGCGCGGATATTTACGGATACCAGACTACGGATGAGCTAAAGGCAGGTGAGGCGGATGCTTCCCCGGATAAAATCATCGAAGATCTGAGCGGCTCCAAGTATTATGGCCTCACGAATGAAGACGAACCATACACAGCCAAGGAACTCGCGCAATACGGTCTTCCTGAAACCCTCACAAAAGAGGAAGCGCTGGACATCATCGTCGTCCGCTATCAGCTCGGCCTTGTCAGCTACCAGCGCTATGTGGCAGTCACCGTCGCGACCAATGTCTCCGACAACACCGTTGCGGCCGTAAAGGAAAATGCCGACTCTCTTCAGGGCGTTGAAATTGCCGAGGACTATATTCGTGTCTACAGCGGCGGCGAGGCCATGGCTCCGATCGTGGGATACACGGGAAAAATCTCTTCCGATGAGCTGACCGATTACAGTGTCAAAGATGACCGCTACAACAGCAATTCCATCGTGGGAAAAGCCGGCATCGAAAAGGCCATGGAGAGCACCCTGCAGGGAACAGACGGATCAGAGGAAGTAACCATCAACAACCTCGGGAAAGTGGTCTCGGAGAACACCGGTTCCCTGGTGCAGCCCACAAAGGGCAACGATGTCTACCTCACGATCGACAGTGAACTCCAGAAGGCTGCCTATGAGATCCTGGAAGAGAGAATTGCAGGTATCCTCCTGACCAATATGACCGATGCCAAATCCGTGGATGCATCAAGCCTTGCAGACAATGACACCATTTCTATCGCAAGCTATGATTGCTATAATGCCCTGATCAATAACAGTATCATCGATATCGATCAGTTTTCGGATGATGATGCCACAGAGGCGGAGAAGAAGGCACAGGCAGCGCTTGACTCCAGCCAGGCCGACACCGTGAACTGGATCAAGGAGCAGCTGAACAGCAGCAGCGCCGCAAAATATTCCAATCTGACCGATGAACAGAAAGCGATCTTTGATTATGTGATTTCGGATTTCCTTACAACGGAGTACGGTGTTCTGAACAGTTCCTCCATGAAGACCAATGATGCTACTTATCAGGCATACTTTAAAGACGGTTCTGTCAGTCCGAGTGATTTTCTCCTTTATGCGGCGAAAAACAGCTGGATCGATGTCTCCAAGCTCAGTGACAAGGATTCTTCTTACCTGACCTCTGAAGAAATCTATCAGGCAGTAATCGATTTCATCACAGACCATATCACAAAAGAAAAGGCCTTCCATAAGCTCCTTTACAAGTATCTCCTTCAGGACGATGTGCTGGAGCCGAAGGTCATCATGCAGATTCTGTATGACCAGGGGATTCTGTCAAAGGACGATTCCGACTACGCTTCGTTTGAAAGCGGAGCGACCAGCGCTTACCAGCTTCTGTACAACAAGATCTACAGTCTGGAAATCACGCCCGCCATGCTTGCCCTGGATCCCTGTTCCGGATCCATCGTCATCACGGATCCGAAAACCGGACAGGTCCGCGCCTGCGTCTCTTATCCGGGCTACGACAATAACCGGCTCGCCAATGATATGGACACCGCCTATTACAACAAGCTGAACACCGATCTGTCCACACCGTTTTATAATAAGGCGACCCAGCAGCTCACTGCTCCGGGATCCACCTTCAAGCCTGTCATGGCTGCCGCCGGGCTTACGGAAGGTGTGATTGACGGTTCAACATTAATAGACTGCACCGGCGTCTTCGGAAAGGATATTTCCTTCCTTTCCGACGCAGACCGTGTGGCATGCTGGAACAGCAACGGCCACGGCTATCTGAACGTCGTCGGCGGAATCACCAATTCGTGCAACGTTTTCTTCTGTACGGTCGGTTTTGATCTCGGCCAGGACAGCAACGAGAATTATGATCAGGATACCGCCCTTACGAAGGAGCAGAAATACGCCGCGATGTTCGGGCTCAACCAGGGAACGGGAATTGAGATCTCCGAATCGGATCCGCATGTGTCAGACAGCCTTCCGATTCCTTCTTCCATAGGACAGGGCACGCATCAGTACACGACGACCCAGCTTGCCAGATACGCCTCGACCATCGCCGATAAAGGCGTTTGCAAAGATCTGACGCTGATTGACAAGACCGCAGATTCCAATGGAAAAACGCTGGATCAGAATGAGGCAAAGACGCTAGGCACGGCGGATGCCATCAGCAGTACAACCTGGGATCTCATCGATGAGGGAATGGCCGGCGTTGTCTCAAACGACACAATAGTCTGGCCCGGATTTTCCAGTACCATCACCGTATACGCCAAGACCGGAACGGCGCAGGAATCCATGCTGCGTGCGGATCACGGTCTGGTCATCGGCTTTACAAGCGGTGCAAAAGACAGCACCTCGTACGACGATGTAGCCTTTGCCGTCCGTATCGCAAATGGATACGGTTCTACAAACGCCAGCCTTGTCGCGAGGGATGCTCTCCGGTATTACTTTAACCTGGACTCCGAGGAGAATATCATCGTGAAACATGCAAACACAGATTCGATCACGAAGAAAATCGTTGCCGACTAAACCGGCGCCCATGTAAAAGGACAATGTCGAATGCTGAAGCTATATAAACTGAAAGATTATAATTTCCTATTGATGTTTCTGCTGATCGTCATCAGCTTGATCGGCGTGATCCTAGTCGGATCCGCTGACCCGACCCTGAGGAGCAGACAGCTGATGGGCTTTCTTCTGGGCCTTGTTCTCATGGTCGTGATATCTCTGATTGACTACAGCTGGATTCTTCATTTTTACTGGATCATCTATGTTATCAATATCCTGCTTCTGATCATGGTCCGTCTGTTCGGTACGACAGCTCTTGGCGCCGCGCGATGGATTAATATCGGAGGCTTTCAGTTCCAGCCGACCGAGCTGTGCAAGATCTTGATTATCCTGTTTTTTTCCATGTATTTCATGAACCACGAAAAGGATCTGAATACCTGGAAGACCATTTTCCGCTGTCTTATTCTTCTGGCGTTCCCGCTGTTCCTCATCCTGAGCCAGCCTGACCTGAAGAATACCATCACAATGACCATCGTATTTGCCCTGATGTATTTTGGAGCGGGACTCAGCTATAAAAAGATCGGAATCATTCTCGCGGTTATCGTTCCAATTGTACTTGTGATGTTTTTCCTGATCGTCAAGACCGATCTTCACATCGTCGATGATTATCAGAAGAATCGTATCATGACTTTCCTCAGTTCCGACGACAGCGAAGAGTATTCCGACTCAAAAATGCAGCAGCAGAATTCTATTATGGCAATCGGTTCCGGACAGGTCACAGGAAAGGGACTGAATAACACCGAGCTTTCCGCGAACAGCGGAAATTTCATATCCGAGATTCAGAATGACTTCATCTTTGCCGTAGCAGGAGAGGAGCTTGGCTTCATCGGGAGCGCTTTTATCGTCGTCCTCCTCTTTCTGATCATTCTGCTCTGCTTCAAAACCGGAAAAGAGGCGAAGGACTTGTCCGGAACGCTGGTCTGCTACGGCATGGGAAGCCTCATCGCCATACAGAGCTTTATCAATATCTGTGTCGCAACGGGACTTCTTCCCAATACCGGGACGCCTCTTCCTTTTGTCAGCTACGGCCTCACCTCTCTGATCAGCCTGTACATCGGAATGGGAGTCGTGATGAACATCAGTCTGCAGCGCAAAAAATATTTTGACTATGGAGGAACATATGTCTACACAGGAGAAACATTCAAACCGGACACCATCGAATCCGGAACCGGAAAAAAGGCATAACAGAAAATACAGCCGGAATTCCCGCCGCAGAAGACAGCGTCTCCTGCACCGAATCGCAGCTGTTTTTATCATAGCCATTATCGCGCTTGCAGCTGTTCTGGTTCATCTGATCTTCACAAAGAGCGCGACGCTTGATACAGCATCTGCATATGATCTCTCCAGGCAGAACGGGGCGGAAGAGCTTTCCCCCTTTACCCTGCAGACCACGTCCAACTATACAGAGAGTGAAGGAATTGTCTGCTCCGAATCTGAGGTCGGCTCCGGAAGCCTCAGCCTCACCGAGAGTGATGAGAGGGCACTGTTATTTAATCTCGAGGATCACACCGCTCTATTCGCCAAGGGGATCTACGATAAGATCTACCCTGCCAGCCTGACCAAAATCATGACAGCTCTCGTAACCCTTGAAAGCAAGGCGGATCTCTCGAAACAGGTGACCATGACCGATGCTGATTTTCAGCTCGGGGAAGACGCGCAGTCCAGCCAGCTGGAAGTCGGAGATCAGGTCACTCTGGGGGATCTTCTGAACCTCCTTCTGGTATACTCTGCAAATGACGCGGCCATGGCAATCGCAAGGACCGTCGGCGGCAGCGTCGACACCTTTGTGCAGATGATGAATACCGAAGCAAAAAAGCTCGGAATGACCGGGACGAACTTTGTCAACCCATCCGGACTGCACGACGACAAGCATTATACGACGCCCTACGACATCTATCTGATGCTGAACCGCGCCTACCAGGATTATCCGGATTTCTCAAAGATCGCTTCACAGTCTCAATATCAGACAAGCGTCACCGGGACCGAGGGCCAGAGCACCTTTCTCTCCACAACGACGGATGAATATCTGGACGGGACATATTCGCTGCCTTCCAATGTGCAGATCCTGGCGAGCAAAACCGGAACAACGGATGAAGCCGGCTCCTGTCTTGCCCTTGTCGTACAGAACGGATACGGGGTGCCCTTTATTGCAATCGTCACCGGCGCCGATACCAAGGACACGCTCTACGGCGACATGAGCAAGCTCCTCCGTCTGACAAATACCGATCCGGATGCCGCTTCCTCCTCAACGGGTACTACTTCTTCGTCAACCGATGCCGCCTCTTCCTCAACGGAATCCGTTTCCGCATCCTCCCAGACCGGGGAGAGCGTTACTGCATCCTCCGTATCCGGGTGAGCCTAATTGTTCACGCATCACTAAAACGGCTAAGATTTTACAGTACCTTTGCCTGAGCATTACTGGTTGTTAAAAGTTTTATCCGTAAATTCTTCACGAAGTGTATAGCGAGGACTGTTTGACGAAGGCGCTTGCGCCTGAGGAGTTCCGCAGCTCCAAAAAACAGGATAAAACTTTGTTACTGCCAGTTTGCGAATGGCAACAGGACTGTAAAATCCTTGCCGTATCGTAAATAGTGGGGTGAGCAGTACCGGGTGAGGGAGTCACCGTTCAGAAAATAAGGAAAGTGTCTTGCCTTTTTTGTATAAATACACTATAATTAAACCATCAGCCCGAAACGATTTTAGTCAAAAAGACAATTAAGCCGTATGAGGCTGCGTCGATTCTACAGTTCTTCGGGGATTTTTGATATACCTATGTATTCATAATAACGATACTGCTCAAGGAGGAATCAGCCATGGTTCAATTAATTGTAGGCAAAAAGGGAAAAGGTAAAACCAAATATATTCTGGACAAAGTGAATACTGCAATCAAGTCGGCAAGCGGAGATATTGTGTATCTCGACAAGAGCGCAAAGCACATGCTTGAGCTGAACAACAAGATCCGTCTGATTGATGTATCCGTATACCCATTAAAGGACTACAATGAATTTGTCGGTTTTATCTGCGGTATTATTTCTCAGAATCGTGATATCGAGCAGATGTATCTCGATGGCTTCCTGAAGCTGACCAAGCTGGAAGATTGCAAGGACAAGGTTGATGACTGCATCGAACAGCTTGAACAGATCAGCACCATGTTCCATGTTGACTTTATCATCAGCATGTCAATGGACAAGGAAGAGCTGAGCGCAGATATGCAGGAAAGAATCCTCCTCGCTCTATAACTTCCACACAGGTATCGAATTCTAATGATAATCTTTCCGTTCTGAGCGGAATAGAAAGAAGGCTGTCGCACGCGCTGCGGCAGCTTTTTTCTTCCCCCTCTTTCCGGTCTGTTTTTTTCATTCAGCAGTGAATTGTCGTGAAATATTTACTTCCACTCCCGCAGCGTGTATTTTCTTTCGCTTGTAATACATTTCGGATAATGCTAGAATGAATAGTCAAAGCGTATACAGGAGGCTATTGTGGCAGAAAAGATTAAGAAAAAACACGGAATTAATTTCAATATCGGCACCGTGATCTTCGGAGCGCTCTTCCTGTATCTGATTATCACGATCTTTATCTATGCAACAACGAAGCATATTTCATCGTACATGGTAACCTCCGGCACTCTTTCAAATAACGAATCCTACACGGCGCTTGCGCTTCGGACAGAAGAGGTGGTTGATGCGTCTGCCTCAGGATACGTAAGCTATTATACACAGGACAGCGCCCGGGCATCCAAGAATGACATTGTGTGCAGCATCGGCTCCAGTCCGGATTCTACTTCCAAGGTAACCCTCGCAGATTCTGATATCAACCGGGTGCGCCAGATGGCCTCCGAATTTGCAGGTTCCTATAATGAGGACAGCTTCGGAGCCGTCTATGACCTGCAGTATTCCCTGAATTCCACGATCATCAACAACAGTGATCCCTCAACGGTTGACGGAACCGCATGTCAGGCGGACAACGACGGAATTATCACCTACACTACAGACGGCTATGAGTCGCTGACGCCGAAGGATGTAACCGCGGAGGACTTCAACATCAAATCCTACGAGAGCACCCAGCTGCGGACCACCGATAAAATCTCAAAGGGCCATCCGATCTTCCGCATTGCGACGGATGACACCTGGTATCTTGTCTTTCCGGTAAGTGACAGACAGTATTCCTCGCTAAACGGAAAAAGTACTGTCCGGGTAAAATTCAGCAAGGACGGAAATTCCGAAAACGGAGACCTGACCCTGTTTGACAAGGACGGCACACATTTTGCGAAAGTGACCCTCTACAGCGGCCTGGTACGGTACGCAGATGATCGTTTTCTGAATATTGAACTCGTAACCAACACCAACACCGGCCTGAAGATTCCTCTTTCCTCTATTGTGACTAAGGAATTTTACACGATCCCGGTTGATTATCTGACTACCGGCGGAGATGATGATTCGGATGGATTCATGAAACAGACAAAGGGAAGCGGCGGCTCCAGCACGACATTTGTAGCAGCCGATCTCTATGAGAGTACCACCGATGATTCCGGTCAGAAGGTTTACTATGTGGATGAGGCAGACTTCGAGCCGGGGGATGTCATCCTGAAGCCCGACTCCAACGACACCTATACCATTGGCGCTACAGCTTCTCTTGAGGGCGTTTACTGTATCAACCGTGGTTACGCACAGTTCCGCAAGATCAACATTATGGATCAGAACAACGAATACTGCCTGGTAGAAGAGGGCACCAATTACGGAATTTCCCAGTATGATTACATTGTGAGAGACGGAAGCACTGTGAACGAATCGGAGATTCTCAGATGAAGATGAAAACGAGATAAAACACGCTGCGCGAGTTTTATCTCGCTATCGCGACGCTCGCCGCACA
>OMUU01000156.1 GCA_900314295.1 uncultured Lachnospiraceae bacterium
TCTCTTCCGAAAGGAACCAGCGGTTCACGCGTCTCCTTGCTCTTAACGAGTTCAATGCTCGAGAACAGTCCGATGTACCTCACATCGCCGACGCAGGGATGCTTTTCCTTCAGATTCTCCAGAATCTCACCGAGAACCTTTCCGACCTCCCGCACATGTGCCGGAATATCATGATCCAGGTAATACTTCACACATGCCACACCCGCTGCGCATGCAAGCGGATGTCCGTTATAGGTAAGTCCACAGGAGAGCACATGATCGTCAAAATAAGAAGCAATGTCCTTTGATACGACCACACCGCCCAGCTGAATATATCCGCAGGTAACGCCTTTCGCGAAGGTTACAATGTCCGGCTTTACGTCGAAATTCTGGAACGCAAACATCCTTCCGGTTCTGCACCAGCCCGCCATAACCTCATCGCACACCATCAGGATTCCGTACTTGTCGCAGAGTCTGCGAACCCCCGGGAGATAACCCTTCGGCGGAATGATAATGCCGTTCGTGCCTGTGATCGTCTCCATAATGATCGCGGCGATATTGTCCGGATTCTCATACAGGATCTGCTCCTCCAGCATTTTCAGACAATATTCCGTATATTCCTCCTCATCAAACGGAAGATTATCCCGGTAGCGATACGGATCACGGAATTTCACAAATCCTGGAACGCCAGGCTCCAGTGCAAATCTCCTCGGCTCTCCCGTCAGATTTCCTGCTCCAAAGGACGATCCATGATAAGAACGGTACCTGGAGAAAATCTTATTCCGTCCCGTATACATTCTGGCGATTTTGATTGCATTCTCATTCGCGTCCGCACCGGCATTTGTGAAAAAAACCTTTCCCATATTGTCCGGCATAAGTCCGATGATCATCTCCGCAAGATCCGCCCGGTCCTTATCCGCATAGGCCTCACTGATAAAGGCGTATCGCTGAAGCTTGTCGGTTATCGCGTTGTTAATCTCTTTGTTGCCGTAGCCGACATTCATGTTGACATGCATGGAGGACATATCCGAATACCGGTTTCCTTCGTAATCATACAGATAAATATTGTCACAATAACTGATCGGGATCGGATTCAGATTTCTCTGCGCGTTCCATGACTGAAGCACATATTTTTTCTGCTTGTCCCGAATCGCGATACCCATTGCCGCATCCTGTTTTCTTCCCGTGTCCTTCATATGTATCCCTCCCTCTCTTTTGTAAAATATTTGCCATTTCCGAGCCTGGTTTTTCAAAAAACCTACATGTTCATCGACATGTTCATCGACTCATCTGCCTGTCTTGTTGATACGGCATAGTCTAGCTTTTCCAAACAGGAAGAACAATGGATCCGAGCCCAATCTTTTTTGTGCTCCGGCACAGTTACTAATTGGAAGTCACGATACGGTCACTGACAGGGAATGACGATACGGTCACTAATTGGAAGTGACGATATGGTCACTGATAGGAAGTAACACGAGACGATCGAAGTCCTGGAAAAGGATCAAAAAGGCTTGACAACTGTGGTATAATTAACACATATTTCAGAAAATGACTATAACTTCATATTCTTAACCGAATTGTACAGAAAGTTGCATCGTTTAAAAGAAAACAGCTTAATCGTACAGGTAGTAAAGAGCAATGGTGTTCTTAGAGAAGCGCCATGCTCTTTTTTATTTACGCGAACGTCGCGATAGCGAGATAAAACTTGAGTAGCGCGTTTTATCTTGTTTTCGATGCCGGTTGTCATATTCTGACGCCGCATCATCGCATATAAATTATCAATTTCGGGGAGAAAAAAAGAAATGTCAATTGAATTGAAACGGCTGATCGAAAAAGTAGCTCATATGGACATCACCCTTCTCGCAGGTGAAAGGGGCCTCTCCAATGACGTCACATGGATTCATATGGTGGAATCCTCACTTGCGACTTCCTTTCTCGACGGCGGTGAAATCGCGTTTGTGACCGGTGTCGCCATTGGCACATCGGACGAGCTCCTCGACCTTGTGCGGTCGATCTGCGAAAAAAACGCCGCCGGAATTATTCTGAATACCGGCCCCTATCTGGATCATGTGCCGCAAAACGTCATCGAATACTGCAATCAGCATGACCTGCCTCTCTTTGAGGTGCCCTGGAAAATCCATCTGGCTGAAATCATGCGGATATTCAGTTATACAATTACAAAGCAGGACCTGAGGGATACGGAAATCTCCGCTGTCTTCCGGAACGCCATTTTTTTCCCGGAACAGAGGGATCTCTACATGATCCCTCTCGCTCACCTTCCTTTTCAGCCGGAATGGAAGTACACCGTCTGTGCAGTCAGTCCGGCCAACAGGGAAAAATACGCAGAATCCACACTGGAGCAGAAGGCTTCCACGGTATTTGGAAATCTGTCTCACAAATATTCTGATTTTTCTGTATTTCAGTCCGAGACGCAGATCCTCGCCGTTCTCGGGAATTACAGCACCAAACAAGTCCACTCTTTTGTAGAAGATATGGGCCATTATCTGAAGCTTGCCTTTCCCCAGTCTGATTCCTTTCTCTGGGGAGTCGGAAAAACAACAAAGAGCATACGCTGCCTCTATAAGAGCTACCGGCAGGCAATCGCGGTTCAGAAGCTGCAAAGTAAAGGAAAGCTCCGCCCGGAGCAGATCTTCTATTCCGAAATGGGCCTGTATAAGCTGCTGATGAACATCGACGATGAGGACATTATCTCCGACTATCTTCAGAATACCGTCCAGCCGATAATAAACTATGACCGAGACAACAACACCGACCTGATGGGCGTTCTGCGGGCTTATCTCGAAAACGACGGAAGCGTGAAGGACACCGCGCAAAAGCTGTTCGTACACAGAAACACCATTAACTACTATCTGGGCAAAATTAAGGATCTCACAGGCATGGACCTGTCTTCTCTGAATGTCAAGACACAGCTCACAACCGCACTTATGCTGATGAACATTGAATAAACAACTATACTTCTGTCGCCAGAACCGCCATGTAAGGTCTTCCAGGCAATTCGACCCGAATTGCACCCGAAGCCTCTGCCGCCGCGTCGGTAACGGTCATGTTCCAGGTGTCAATCACCTGCACTCTGTATTTTTTTCCCTCGGGAAGCTGCAGCGAATAATACGCGGGGCACATCAGATAGAAATATTTCAGGATTGCGGAATCATCCTCGGTATGCGCCTTATAGTCGTGCTCATATACTCGCATCACCGTATTTTCTTCCGGATCCGCCTGCGCGATTGCCAGCGGGAAGCTTCGTCCGGACGGCGTCGACAGCATTTCTTTCTTAACCGCATCCGGAAGGTTATCCATGTATTCCGAGCGGGAAGCCGGATCGTCAGGCTTTAAAGGCGCCGGCAGGTTTTCCACCAGATTTCTGAGGAAACGGATTCTCTCCGGTGATTTTCCTTTCAGCGTACCGCCCTTTGACCACCATACAATATCATGATCGTCCAGGAAGGTTTCTCCATGAGTGCAATATGCCCCACTGGCAATCGCCATCCAGAACCGGGCCGTCATTTCTTCTCCGGACAAATTCCCCCACGTTTCCGGAAGATTTCCTTCGTAGCAGCATTCATCCACGCATACAGGCTTGTTGTATTTGCGGATCCTATCGGCAACGAAGGAAAGATATTTGATCTGATACGATCCGTGTGTGATGTTCTTTCTGCCTATATCCCAGGTCCGGAAACAATTGTGATTTGAGATCAGATGGCCCTTCGGATTATGGGAAGCCACAAATTTTTCAATCTCATACCATTGCTCCATGCTGATCTCGGACAGCAGAAGATCATATTCATTTGCCAGAGACCACCAGACATTTTCCAGGTCCCCGAGCCTGTCCAGACAATATCCGAGATATTTCAGATTATCCTCCTGACTCATGGTAGCAAAGCCCCACTTGTCATAGGAATGAAACAGAATCAGGTCACACTGGATCTCCATATCATCCAGTCTTCGGATACACTTCTCCAGATTGTTCCAGAAATTCGGATCCGGCTTCTCGGTATCCCAGCTTCCGTCCGGTCCCTTCTGGAAAGGATAAAACCTCGGTTCGTTATTGTTGTACTGATAATGCTTCGGGAATACGCACATGCGCACCTTATTAAAGGGAGAATGCTTCAGCGTCTCAAAGGTTTCCTCCATCAGCTCCTCACTCTGGTGAGCCAGCGCGTATACCGTCGTACCAAACGGATAATAATACGTACCATCCTCATATTCAAAATGTGTATCTACCGCCCGAACCATGCCATGTTTACTCAACGTAACGCCCTCCCGTTTTTTGATTATATCATCAGTACCTCATTCAAAATACAGATACCTGAAGTCCAGCATAATCTTCGCCATACCAAAAGTCCATCATAATCTTCGTCATGCCTGAAGTCCATTATAACTCTCGTCCATTGGTTTTAATCACATGCTGATACCAGTAAAAGCTCTTCTTTCGATACCGCTCCAGCGTCCCGCTTCCGTCATTGTTCCTGTCTACATAGATGAAGCCGTAACGTTTTCTCATCTCGGCAGTTGAAGCGCTTACCAGATCAATGCAGCCCCAGGAGGTATACCCCATAACAGGAACTCCGTCTGCGATAGCCTCCCCGACCTGTTTGAGATGCTCTCTCATATAATCGATCCGATAGTCGTCATTTACCGTCTTTGTACCGTCCGGAAGCTCCACCAGCTCATCCGCTGCCCCCAGTCCGTTTTCCACGATGAAGAGCGGCTTCTGATACTTGTCCCAGAAATCATTCAGTACATATCGCAGTCCCTGCGGATCAATCTGCCATCCCCACTCGCTGGACTTCAGATACGGATTCGGAACACCTCCGAGAAGATTTCCCTCTCCGCGTTTATTTTTCTTCGGATCCGCTGTAGCACACACGCTGACATAATAGCTGAAGGAGATGAAGTCCACGGTGTTTCGGAGCGCCTGCTCATCACCGTCCTCCATATGAATGTGAATCCGGTGATCCTGAAAATACCGCTTTGCATAGCCGGGGTACTCGCCTCTTGCCTGAACCGCCAGGAACATCTCATTCCGCTGATTCTGCTCCATCGAGCAGATGACATCCGATGGATCCGGCGTCAGCGGATAGATCGGCATCGCCAGAACCATACATCCGATCTGAAACTCCGGATTGATTTCATGTCCCAGCTTCGTCGCAAGCGCGCTCGCGACAAGCTCATGGTGAATCGCCTGATAAAGGTCAGCCTCTGAAAGCTCTTCCTTGGAAGCCGGGATACCGCCGCTCATAAACGGCGACTCCAGAATCGAATTGATTTCGTTAAAGGTCAGCCAGTACTTTACCTTATCCTTGTACCTGGTAAAGATCGTTTTCGCGTAGCGAAGATAGAAATCGATCAGCTTTCGATTTGTCCACCCGTGATATTTTTCCGCCAGATACAGCGGGGTCTCATAATGAGATATCGTCACCATCGGCTCGATGCCATACTGCCTGCACGTGTCAAAAAGGTCATCGTAGAACTGTAGCCCCTTTTCATTCGGCTCCTCCTCGTCCCCGTGCGGAAAAATCCGGCTCCACGCGATGGACGTTCGAAAAACCTTGAAGCCCATCTCCGCGAACATCCGGATATCCTCCTTATAACGATGATAAAAATCTATGCCCTTCAGCTTCAGATTATCCTCTGTCGGTACATCCGTTCTCGGCCCCTTCAGTCCGTGCGGCAGGACATCCTGGATCGAAAGTCCCTTCCCATCCTCATTATACGCGCCTTCCAGCTGGTTTGCGGCGACGGCTCCTCCCCACAGAAATTTTTCCGGAAAATTCATGACAGTTTCCTCCTGATTTTTTATATTTTCTATTCTCGCTGTATATGGATTGTGGGAGTGCGCAGCACGAAGCAATCCATATCTTACACAGTTTGCGTCACAAAATATCGTATAAGAATTTGCCTGATAACTTCCTGCACATAACAGACAAATCGGGGATTTTCCAGGCCTTTAACTGCCAGGCATGATGCAGATATCCCAAAGCTCTTGTATACAGCCGATTCAAGCTCTCGTGTCATAGATTCGGATATCCAGACTGGAAGGTCCGGTGCTCGCTACCTCGGACCGAAATCGGTTCTGACACAGATATTCCCCCAGCGCCGGACTGTCCGTGATAAATGTCGGAACTGACTGGAAGAACGGATCCTCCCTGTTCGCCGGATTCATCCACCCATCGTTATGTACAAAAAGCTTGCATGGGTTTCCGTTTTCGTCAACGCCTTCGAAGAGGTATTTGGCACACATGTGGCGCACCTTCGCAAGATTCTCTGTCTGCACGTCGCAGGCTCCCGGCCTTGTCTTTCCGGTAAAAATCCTGCTTTTCACTTCCGCTTGAAACGGCACAAAGTATGCCCCTCCAAAGGGACCTTCTAAAGCGCTCATCTCCGAGCGGTCCACTGAAACCTTAAAGGTCATGATCAGCTGATCCATTTTCTTCCTCTCCCCTTCTCTTACCGCTGTACCAATCTTCCGGTTTTCGGATCTCTGGAGAATTTCGACAGATGCTCCCAGAGAATTTCTCCAAACATAGAAGACGGCCAATGCACCATCCCCTCGATGGCGACAGTTTCGAATAGGCAATCTCCATCCGGCCTTCGATTGTACCCGTACAGATAGCGCCGATCGTTATAAACTCTCTCTGCGTCCGCCTCGAACCGGATCCCCGTCATGCGCTCGATGTCGTTTTTCTGTTCCTCCGGAAGGGGAAATACCGCTTCATCGCATCCGGCAGCCCGCCGCAGGTTATTATAGGAAACCATCTTTTCTTCCGGCTTTAACGGAATCACACCGTCCTTTGCTTCCCCGCCCGGTTCATGACGGATCGGAAGCAGACCGAGCATCTCATGTTCACCCATGACAAGTGAAATCGCGATGCCAAGATTCCGGGTTTTCTCTACCATGTCCTCTGTCAGATGATAGGCCTCGTACCACTGTCCGTCCAGGTCATGCGCGGCAACATCGTTGGCAAAGAGCATGCCTCCCATGCCGATTCCCGCAAAGATCTCGGGATGCGCAAGCCCCAGTCTGGAAGCGGAAAAACCGCCGAAGCTGTATCCCATCAGGTAGACGCGGCTCCAGTCAACCGGAAAGGTGTTCTTCGCAATCTCCAAAAGTCTGCGAATGGATTCCCAGTTTTCATTTTCCGGTGCAAGCACAATGCATTCTTCCCTTGCCGCTACCTGGATGATCCCATAGCTCTCGGTCATCTGAATCGGATTGTGCGCGCCGTGCAGACAAAAAATCAACGGATATCTCCGCTCCTTGTCGGAAGAAGCCGACAGCGGCACGAAGGAGGACCACTTCTCCAGTCCTTCCTCATGTACCTCTTTGTGCAGTCCTTTTTCATAATGCTCCCAATACCGGATCTCTTCTTCCGAATCCTCCGGCATTGCCATAATAGACAGCCGCTGATCGATAATCTTCCCGTCCTTTGAGAGAGCCAGCGCATCTCCAACCGCCGGATCATCACTCATCAGACGAAGCAGCCCCGCGGTCCCGAGCCCTTCCTCACTCTTACTCTTTTCAACATCCTCTTTTCTAAGTCCCAGATGATCTTCTCTTTCTGACATGCTCTGTCTCTCCTTCTTTCGTGTGCACCCTGCCTGCATTGTTCCAGATAAATGCCCATGCTCCGCAAGCGAAGCTCTAAAATACATAACAAACCACTTGCCGCCTTGCTTCTCACCTTGTGAAGCTGACACGTGTATTCGCATTTCTCTGCTCTTTTATATTGCCATCTTATCACTCCTTTGGGACACCTTGTGACATTATTTTGTTCTTCCTGTCGTTATATTGATCGTCTATTACAAAAATGTCTGTGTCTCCAGATCCTATCGCATTCCAACGCTTTCGGATCACATCATATACCTTCCGGCAAAATACCCCTCCTGTACAGCCTCATTAATCCTTCTCGGGGCCACACAGTCACCGACCATTCTGACATCATATCCGAGCGGCAGAAACTGCATCGCCTCCTCACTTCTCGGAATGAGTCCGACACAAAGGACCACATCATCCGCCGCAAGCCGGAAATCCCGATCTCGGTCCATATCCTCTCCCGACAGGTGATAAACAACAGCGCCAGAAGTGATCTCCCGAACCCCTGCATGATACACCACATGAAACCTTGGATATTTCGCCAGCTGCTCCCCGAGCGCCGCCCGATAAAGCAGGTTTCCGGCGCCTGCAAGCCGGTCTGTCATCTCCAAAATGGTGACTTCCTTTCCTTCCCCAAGCAGGGCCAGTGCAAGCTCGCAACCGGAAGCACCTCCTCCGATAATAGCTACCCTGTCCCCCATGTTCACCTGATGTGCCTGTACAATATCATGCACATGCTTCTGATCCGCTCCCGGAATCGGGAGACTACGCGGGTAGCTTCCCAGAGCCACGATGATTCTGTCCGGATGCAGGGATTCGGTCAGTTCCGGCGTGGCGGCGGTATTCAGCCGCACCTCAATTGGAAGCTTTGAAACCTTTGTACGAAGATAGGTCAGATAATTCCGCATGTCAACCTTGCAGGGATCTGTCTCTGAAATCTTCAGCAGACCTCCCAGACGATCTTCCCTTTCCAGAAGAATGACCTGATATCCCTGTTCTGCCGCACCAATCGCAGCGGTCATCCCCGCAGGCCCTCCGCCTATGATTACCATGCGTCTTCTGGCGCCAGAGACGATTTCTGCGGCAGCCCCTTCTCCTCTTCCTTTCGTAAGGATTTCTTCCCCTTTTCGCTGTCCGTTGGAATCGTACAAGAGTCTCCCTATTTTCCGGCTTTCCTCCATCAGGATTTCCTCTGTCCTGAGCCTGAGTTCCCGTTCATATCGCGGATTCACCGCGCATCCCTGGCTGCATCCTCCGGTTGCCACGCCATAGCAGGATACGCAGCGGATGCAGGTTCGAATATCCTCCCCATGTCCGGTGCATGCCTTCCACGCCCAATCCGGATCCGCGATGAAGGGTCTGCCAAGAGCGATCAGATCTGCCTTTCCTTCAGACAAAATTTTCTCCGCTTCCTCCGGTGTCGTAATACTTCCTACAACGGCAACCGGTATCTTTACCTGTTTTTTCACAGTTTCCGCGTATTTCACATTGATTTGATGCGGCATCACGCTTGGCGCCTCAATATAGCTCGTCGCGTGTACCAGCTTATCCAGTCCGGAGGATACATGCACCATATCAATCTGGTCCTGAATGCTTTCAATAAAATCCGCGACCTCTTTTACCTTCAGTCCGCCCTCGACATATTCGTTCGCTCCGATGCGGATATCGATCGGGAATCCCGGTCCGACCGCCTTTCGCACAGTCTCCACAATCATTCGCGGAAATCTCGTACGATTTTCAAACGATCCTCCGAATTCATCGATCCGATGATTGAAGAAGGGACTCATGAACTGAGCCGGAAGCCAGCCATGCGCAAAATGCAGCATCACCATGTCAAACCCCATCCGACGTGCCTCGACCGCAGAAGCGGCAAACTCCCTGCAGACCTGATGCATATCATCGATCGTCATCCCATGGACATGTGTTACATCCAGAACGTCCGGTTCTATTCTCTCATAACCGCCAACTTCCTGAAAAGATCTCTCACATTCATCCGGTCCCCACGGCTCCGCCCCTGTTCCGCGGCAATCCGCAAACATACCGCCGTGAAACAGCTCCACGGAGATCTTCGCCCCATACTGATGCGCCATGCTCACCTGTTCTTCCAGTATTTTTTTTTTCGTGACCGAACAGACTGCCGGACTCATAATAAATCAGCGCGTTTGTCTCATTTACCGCAACCGATCCCACCACAATCAACCCTGCTCCGCCTCGGGCCTTCGCCGCCACCGACTCCCATTTATCTGCCGGAGACGGCTCCTCTGCATAGGAGGTGATCGGCGCTGCAATGATGCGATTTCGAAGCACCGTCCGACCGATTCGAATCGGGGAAGCCAAATGTTCGTATTTTTTTCTGTTGTCCATCTTTTTTATCTCCTAAAACTGATCCTATACATCGCACAAGACACAACCGGAAATATAAAAAGGGCCCCGCATTCACGGAGTCCCTCATCTGCTGCCCGGCTGCCGGGAGCAAACACCATTCCGTGCTTTACCTCCCGACATTTCGCCTGGTCCTGTTACTGTAAAAATTGTTGGTAATGATTCAACGCCCCAATCTCAAGAATCTGAGGTTCTCTCGATCTCCGGGGTCCGGGAGCCTTCGGCTCCGCTTATCTGCGCCTTGTCTCACACCTCTTCCATTTTTGCCTTCTCATCGTTCTCCTTGATGATTTCCGGGAGCTTGTCTTCCAGATCGTACCGAATCAGGAACAGAAGCATAATCACAAATGCAACTCCCGGGATCCAGATGTTCAGCGCATAGGTAGCATTTACCACGGATTTTGTAACCTCGCCGCTCTGTGTAAACAGCGCGTATCCGCCTGCGCCGAGCACCCAGCCGATCAGAGAATTGCCGACGCCGTTTCCGATTTTTCCGACAAAGGAGTTGGACGCATTTGTCATACCTGTGATGCGGACGCCATACTTTTTCATATTCCATTCAGAGGTGTTCAGCACCATGGCTGGAAGAACCGAAATCAACGGAATGGTTGCAAACATTACGACAGATCCGCCTACCAGACAGGTCACAACAGACGATGGATTCACCAGACGAATGATCGTTCCGATAATTCCGATGATTGCTCCCAGTCTGGCTGTATTTGTCAGACCAAACTTCTTAATGATGAATCCGGCAGAAATAAATCCGATCACGGAAGGAATCAGGTTCACCGTATTGATAATCGAGAAGAAGTTCACATCCCCCACAATGACCTGTGCAAAAAATGTCGGCGCCGCCATAACCATCGCATACATAATATTCATGCACACGCCGAAAATGGTGATAACCACCCAGTACTTATTGCGGACAAGCATGCCGAGTCCCTTTACGATTGAGATGTCAGCCTCCTGCTTTGCGGCTTCATCCGTATCGTGGTAGATTTCTTTGGATCCCTTATAGGCAATGAATAAGCCGATTCCGGAAAGTGCCGCCATAAAAATCGCCAGCTTGATCCACGCGAACTGGTCGTCTCCCAGAGCCTTTGTGATCGGCATCAGCCCGATGCCCAGCCCGACGCCGACGCAGTAGCCGATCGCCGAACGATAGGTTCCCATCTTTCCTTTCTCTTCCGAGCTCCTGGTCTTGTAGTTCATCATCGTATAGTACGGAACCGCGATTGCCGTATAGCAGATTGCAGAAGCGAAAATGTTGGTCAGGAGCACATAGACGTAGCTCAGATTTCCCACATGCGGAACCGTAAACAGAAGAATAATCGCCGCCATGACAGGGATAATCATTCTGCGAAGCCATGGCCTCGCCTTCCCTTCTTTCGTATTCGTGCGGTCTACCAGCTTTCCCATGACCAGATCCGTGATTGCATCGATGATTTTCGAAACCAGCAGCATCGTGGCGATTGTTCCCGCCGCAAGTCCGACCTTGTTCGTATAAAAATACGTCATCTGCCCGGAAAGCACCGTGATGCTGTTCAGCGCGATCTGTCCGAGCGCGTCGGTGAGATAATCCTTCGCCCGAAGATGTTTTTTCTGCCCGAATTTATCCAGGCCCAATTCTTTTTCCATCTCATTCCCTCCTGAATTTTCCTGTTCCTGTACCCGTTTGTAGTATTGTTTCGGTATCCCTCAGCTGATGCGATCAGTTTATCATCGAAGTCATACGCTCTATATTCTTAATTTGTCTTCTTTGTATTTATTATGTCTGTTTTTGACTCTTTCGGGTATTTCTGTCGCCTATCATCATACATCCGTCAAAAGTGTGAATCCTTCTATTTCATATCTTCAAAATACTTTCACAGGTACACAGAATACTTTTGATGTACCTGCAAAAATCCCACAGTCTCAGACCCGCCTGATTCCTTCCGGCACTTCCGCCCTGATATCCAGTGTACCGTCCGCGTTTTTCTTCCATGCAACATGCACCTTTCCTTTCGGCGTAATCACATCTCCCGACGCCGATTTCAGATACCCCGCCGCCGGCGCGATGCGGATGCTTTTGAAGCCGGGCGAGGCAGGACGGACGCCAAGCACCACAGCAGGCAGCTCATAGAGAATCAGCGAAGCCCATGCGTGGCAGTCAGATCTTCCGTCTGTTCCGTTCTCCACACAGGTGCTCATGTGCTCCCGCACCATCTTTCTCCAAAGCTCCCAGAGTTCCTCTGTCTTCTCATACCACCCGGCGATTTCCAGCGCCCGGAACAGATAGAACATATAGGAAACGGACGCCTGCGGAAATTTCGGATTTCCGACTGTCAATTCCAGCATCTCCCGCCCCTCCTCAGGAGTGACAAGTCCAGTGAGTATCGCAAATACCTGTGTATGAACCGAATAATCCTGAATACCCGGCCCGTCCTGAACCAAACATATTCCTGCATTCTTCCGGTAGCCGCCGTCCACAGAAGACCTATCCCGTACGGGCTCTCCATCAAAGCAGACCGCCGCCTCCTGTGCGTTCTTTCCGTCAGCACAGACAACTGCCTTCATGTAAGACCCCATGGCATAATTCCGTATCGCCCGAAGCACAGCTTCCGCACGGTCGCGGTATTCTGCTCCTACTTCCTTTCTTCCCACAAAATCCGACAGCTCCGCCGCCTTCTGCAGGCCGTACACGTAAAGAAGGCTCTCCATGGTAAGCTGTCCGCTTCCCTTATTCGTGGCAGAAGGCACTCCCATCGTCGCATTCCATTCCTTCGTCCAGTCCACAAAGGACCAGTATCTCGAATCCAGCAGCGAGCCGCCCATCTTGCCCACCATACCGTTCGACGCCAGATTCCGGTCAAAGCAGCCAAGGAGCTGATCGATCGCATTCCAGTTTTCCCGGACCAGCGTGCGGTCCCCGAAATACATCATGTGGTCATATACCATCAACAGATAATAGATGGAAAATCCCGGAATTACATTGCTCTTCTGCGCCGGCGCGGAGGCATTGATCATGCCGTCCGGCCTCTGGGAACGCCGGAACGCTTCAATCGCCTGACGGGCAAGCCGGTCATCCGCGGAAACCGCATAGGTGTATAAAATTTCCTCGCGGCTGTCCATTGCGTACTGAAGCTGCTCGTAAAATGGACAGTCCATATAGGTGTCGCGCATACATCGTTCCAATGTCCTGAGGCTGATCTCCCAGATCGGTGCGAGAGACGGATCGGACGTGGCAACTTCCGTCTGCACCTCCAGCGGATATCCGGTCTCCCGATACGAGAAATCCAGAAAATCCAGGGCTTCTTCTCCGGTCTCAATCGTCAGCTGAATAAACCGGAAGGTACGGTACCAGAAAGGCTCGTAGGACTCCGGCCTTTCAAGTGTTCCGTACCCCGCCATACGATAGACTGAAGTATGTCCGTAAAGCCTTCCCTTCACGGAATCCGTCCGGTCTCCCTTCCTCGGATTCGCCGGAATCCCGTCCGTCGTCACGGCCTCCTCCGGCGGATACGCATAGCACTCCGAGCAGAGCGTCGTTATCACAGCTCCCTTTCCTCCGGAAAAACTGTAATTCAAAAACCCGCACTGCTCCGCCCCGGTGCTGATCTCGACGACAGCCCTGCTTCTCGCCGGAATATGGACTGTTCCTTTCCCGGCGAGCATCTCTTCCCATTTGTGCCGGAACGAAGTTTCCGTTTCCTCACATTCCTGCGAATCAAAAGCGCCGGCAGCTCTCTCGATGCTCCCGCTCTTTCCTTCTCTCAACACATCTCGTGGAAATTCCCGGATTTCTTTGATCCCGGAAAAGCGCTTTGCCTTGTATCTCAGGTAGGGAACCGTCCGCTTCACCAGATTTCCCGGTGCGTCGCTCTTGGGGATTTCCATTCCGTCCCTTACAAGGACCTCCGGCCACGCACCGTCATCGTATCCGGCCACCTTCCAGCCAGCGGCATCTTCCGTCGCCGCAACGATCTCCTGCGCATGAATTGGCGCCGGCATGGACGTCTCATCGACAACCCGGATTTCCCGGTTTACCAGACATCTCCACCCTCCACTACCCGCTCCCAGGTTATTCTCTTCCGCCCACTCTTTTCCCTCACACGGCCCGATCTGCTCTACATATAAGTGAGGAATCGGCGAACGAAGCAGACTGTCATTGCTCACAGGAACGCCAAAGGAGAGATTCGGCTCCGGATAACGGAGCACCTCAACCGCCAATATGTTGTGACCTGCCGTCAGATAAGGCGCCAACTCCGCCTCGTCCGCAAACCACTCCTTCAGATCCAGTGCCTTCTGCGGCCCGTCCTGTACAAAAGTACCATTCACATACAGCTTGTAGTGTGAATCCGCGGAAATCCGGATACGCAAAGAAGCCGGAACCTTTCCGGCCTCCAGTTCCATTTCCCTGCGAAAATAAACGATCTCCGCCCTCCTGTCATCCTCTGCCTGCCAGTCCGGCGTCCATACCCAGTTTGTTCCCCTGCTTCCCATTTGCTTCCTCCTGTTTCTATTTCAACGCCACTGATCTTCTTCGCATTGCTGTCCGACTGAAATCCGATTCTGAAACATCCCATGACATACGCCGAACCCAAAAACAATATTGACAACTCCTGACATGTTATAGGATTGCCGCCTCCATCCGATACGATTACCGGCATACACCCTAGCCGCGCAGGAGTGCCCGAAGATATTCGCCCTCCCGGCGGTTTTTCACCAGATCGAGCAGCTCCCGCACCCGTTCCGGACGGATTTCCTCCTCCTGCGCCTTCAGATGCACATAGAGTGCGCCGATCAGGTTCGAGTCATTGAAAAAACGGCAGTTTGTAATCTCTGCGACCGGAACCGGATACGGATACACCTCTGAAAACGACCGGAGCTCTTCCCGGATCAGCTGCAGCAAAAGAGGCTGCTCACTCACACCGCCTCCGATCGCTATTTTTTCCGGATCAAAGATAAACTGAAGATTGTTGATCTGGACAGCCAGCGCCCGCGCATACTGACGAATGCACGCAAGCGCCTCCTGCTCCCCGCAGTTGGCTCTGGAAAAAATCATTTCGCCGGTAATCTCCACCTCGGGAATTCCAAGCCGGGCAGACGCCAGATGAAGCAGCGCCGGCATCCCACCGGTCACCGCAAATATCTGATCCTTATCATCGGCCTTCTTCGCGTTTGTGAGAATGTAACTGAACTCTCCCGCCATGCAGTTTTTGCCCTTCAGAACCTTCCGGTCCACGACCACCGCGCCACCGATTGCCGTACCGATAATCAGTGCAATGGAATTTCTGCAATCCGAAAGAGCCCCCTTCCATACTTCTGCAAGCCCCGCACATCTCGCATCGTTCTCCACCGTTACCGGTACATGGCATCGATGCTCCAGAATCTCCACCAGGTTGATGTTCTTGATCATAAAGAGGGACCCGCCGTTATACATAAAGCCTGTTTCACTGTCGATCATTCCCGCGGAGCTGATCGCGATGCCGCTGACCTCTCCCGTTGATTCATAGATCCGGACCAGCATCTCGATAAAGCCCTCCAGATCTGATTTTACCGTTTCAATCTTGTCCTTTGAATAGAATCTGCACGACTCATCCATAACCGCATATTTTGTAAAAGTACCGCCGATGTCAATGACCAGGTATTTTTTCATCTCTCACACCTTCTCCTATCGGAACTGCCCGCGGTACTCCCGAAAATGGAAAACGCCTGCCGCAGGATCGGAATTTTGCTGTCTATAGTGTATCCGATACCCTCAGCAGGCGTTTGTATTATTTTGTCTTTTCTATACTTAAATTGAACCGTATGTTTCCTTAAAATCCGAATCCAATCTTCCCGCTTGCAATATCTATAGAATTTCTAAATTCTTTTACCGGTTAACTCATGATTAAAGTCACGAAAATGCGCCGGTAATTTTTCAAAACTCCTTCGGCTTGTGAACCTCGCGGTACTCCCGCGGCGTCATATTCTTGTATCGCAGAAACATCTTCCCAAAATAACTCTGAGAAGGAAAATTCACATAGTCGCTGATCGTCGAAATGCTCTCATTCGAAAAGGTAAGAAGATTTGCCGCGTGTTCCACGCGGATCTGCACCACATAATCCTGAAGCGTCACTCCCATTTCCTTTGCGAAGAGACGTGAAAGATACGATGGGCTGATTCCAAGCTCTGACGCAATCTTTGTCAGATAAATCTTGTTTCTATAATTTTTATTTACATAGTCACAGCATCGTTCCACATAGCTCGAGCTTTTCTTTCTCATGAGCCGGTCATGGACCTTCGTCGTAATCTCCCGCACTGCCTGATTCCGCAAGGCAATAAGCTCTGAAACATCCCTGCACGTATCCAGCTTCTGAAGGAAATCATCACTTATCTGATAGGCATCGGCCGGTGAGATCCCGCCCTCAATTGCTGCATGGACCGATAGAGCAATCGCCACCGTCGCCAGCTTCCGACACTGCTCCGTCTCGTTTTTCGACATCATCCCGATCTCCGCGTCCATCCGGGCATTCATCCGGAGGGCTTCCTCGACGCACCCCTCCCGCACACAATCCAGAAGCCTTCGTTCCTCCATGTATGTGTGATGCGCAGTTTCCTCCATTATGTCCGGCCGCTGCAGGCTCTTCTTTTTTTCCCCTGGCAGCTCTGCCTCATCCCGGATCGCATTCGCGGCAAGAATCTCCTCATCCGTATACGTTTGCCCGGTTAGTTCCGCTGCTATGATCTCCACACACGCCAGGAATCGTGAAAGCGGAAGAAACGGAACCTGCTTTTCCATGCCCTTGCGCATTCCCATATCAAAATAAAACCGATGCACCTCTATCCGGTTCAAATGCTCTGCGGCAACAGGCCCGAAAAAGCAGAAGGAATCTCCGCTTTCTATACATGCAAACATCACCTTATGCATATCCCGACCGATGAGGGGCACCTCTTTATTCTGCGCCGTCTGAACCAGTTTCTGCCTGAATCCCTTCGTATCCCGAATCGGGTAAAAATCATCCGTGCCGACACCGAAGATCATCTCTCCGTCCTGATACAGTGAGATACTGACACCGGTAAGCTGAAAACATTTTGATAATATAAACGTAAGCTTGTCCATATATCTTCCCCCCGAAGCTTCGAATATACCTTCTCATCTGCTTATCTGACATCGAGATAAACCACGCTTCGCGATTTTAATCTCCCTATCGCGACGCTCGCCGCACAGGAAATACCTCACACCCGACTGCGACTCACTGTTCGCGTAAAAAAATCCGGCCGCAATGGCCGGATTTATTACGGAACCCTGCCGCAAAAGCAGTTTGTGCATACTGCATTCGTCTACAGGATTCCTTATATACAGCTTCAAAAAGCACACATAATTTTGCGACGAAATTATGCGTTAGCAACCTTGATCGGGTTGATCTTCACGCCCGGTCCCATTGTAGGAGCAATGGAAACGGATTTCAGATACTGACCCTTCAGTGCGGAAGGTCTTGCTTTGTTGATTGCTGCAATCAGTGTCTGGAAGTTGTCATTCAGCTGCTCTTCTGTAAAGGAAGCTTTACCGATTACAACGTGAATGATATTTGCCTTGTCAAGACGGTACTCAACTTTACCTGCTTTGATATCGTTGATCGCCTTTGTTACATCCATGGTAACTGTTCCGGCCTTCGGGTTCGGCATTAAGCCCTTCGGTCCGAGGATACGGCCCAGACGTCCTACAACACCCATCATATCCGGTGTTGCAACAACAACGTCGAAATCAAGCCATCCTTCATTCTGAATCTTCGGAACCAGATCCATATCACCTACAAAATCCGCACCGGCAGCCTTTGCCTCGTCAGCCTTTGCTCCCTTTGCAAATACAAGTACGCGAACGCTCTTACCGGTTCCGTGAGGAAGTACAACAGCTCCACGAACCTGCTGATCCGCGTGACGTCCGTCACAGCCTGTACGGATATGTACTTCGATCGTCTCATCAAACTTTGCTACTGCAGATTTTTTTGCAAGGGCAATTGCCTCTGCCGGATCATACAGGTTTGCGCGGTCAATAGCTTTTGCAGCCTCTGCATATTTCTTTCCGTGTTTCATTTTAAAATTACCTCCTGTGGTAGTTGCGGGATCTTCCCTCCCACGATTTGTGTCCGTCCTCCCGGCGCACATGCAAGAATTAGCGCTTTCTCCGGAGGAAACGTGAGACACTTACGAAAGTTACTGTAGACCGAATCAGTCCTCAACGACAACGCCCATGCTGCGGCAGGTTCCCGCGATCATGCTCATGGCGCTCTCTACGGATGCTGCGTTCAGATCTGGCATCTTCATCTCGGCGATCTCTTTGATCTGATCCTTGGTGATGGTTGCGACCTTTGTCTTGTTCGGTTCTCCAGAAGCCTTCTTGAGGTTGCATGCCTTCTTAATAAGTACTGCAGCCGGCGGAGTCTTTGTGATGAAGCTGAAGCTTCTGTCTGCATAGACTGTAATAACTACAGGAATGATAAGATCTCCCTTATCTGCAGTTCTTGCATTGAACTCTTTGGTGAACTGTACGATATTTACACCGTGCTGACCAAGAGCAGGACCAACCGGCGGAGCTGGAGTAGCTTTGCCTGCAGGAATCTGTAATTTAATGTAACCTGTAACCTTCTTTGCCATTTTCGGCACCTCCTAAAATAATGTGGTATTTGCGGGAATGTCCCTCCCAC
>OMUU01000155.1 GCA_900314295.1 uncultured Lachnospiraceae bacterium
TTGACGAAGGCGCTCGCGCCTGAGGAGTTCCGCAGCTCCAAAAAACAGGATAAAATTTTGTTACAGCCAGTTTGCGAATGGCAACAGGACTGTAAAATCCTTGCCGCACATAGTTGTGAGTGAACAGTAACACAGTCACTGTTCCGGCAGGGATTTTTTCAGGTTTTTCTTGACACCGATTTCCCGCCTATGATACCATAGCCGTGCACTTAAAGATTTTATCGTGGTAAAGTTAGAACGTGATGCTGTATTATCTGCATCATTATCAGTTGCCATGAGAACAGAATAAAGGGAAATCACGGACGAGAGAATGCGGTTTGTCTCCGGCTGTGGATCAAGAAAGGGAGAATTACATATGAAAAAGAGAATTATCGGCAGCGTGCTGGCTGCTTCTATGGTACTGGCCATGGCTGGATGCGGGAGCTCGGCGCCGAATACGAATGCGTCTGCTGCATCCTCTTCGCAGGCTGTGACAGCTGCTTCTTCCGCTGCATCTTCCGAAAGTGATGTGGATTATATCAAGAACAAGGGAAGCCTGATCGTTGGAATTACCGATTTCGCACCAATGGATTACAAGGAAGACGGTTCGGATGAGTGGATCGGTTTCGATGCCGATCTTGCCCGTGAAGTCGGTAAGGACCTTGGCGTAGATGTAAAGTTCGTTGAGATTGACTGGGACAACAAGATCCTGGAGCTGGACAATAAGAGCATTGATGTGGTCTGGAACGGCATGACGCTTACCGATGAGGTGACAAAGTCGATGGCATGCACAAATGCTTATCTGAACAATGCACAGGTAGTTGTCGTTCCGGCAGACAAGGCGGATCAGTATCAGACTGTCGATTCCCTGAAGGACCTTTCCTTTGCGGTTGAGGCCGGTTCTGCGGGTGAAGAGGCTGCGAAGGAGAATAATCTGAATTATACAGCTATGACTTCTCAGGCAGATACCCTGATGGAAGTATCCGCAGGGACCTCTGATGCAAGCATTATCGACCTGCTGATGGCAGGAGCGATGATCGGAAAAGGAACCAGCTATGATAAGCTGACACACACGGTTGAACTTACAACCGAGAAGTACGGCGTCGGATGTCGGAAGGGCTCTGATCTGGCCGATTATATCAACAAAGAATTCGTGAAGCTTTATCAGGACGGAACGATGAAAACAATTGCCGAGAAGTACGGCGTTCAGGACGCCCTGGTCGAGCAGAAATAATCCGGGACGGATTCCTGATGGTAAGAGCGATGGGGCTCATGCCGGAAGAGAATGAAGGTATATCGAACTGTCACATGAACGGAAGTGTTTCCACCGGCATCGCCCGGTAAAATGGCACTGGTTTGTGTGGCAGTTTTAGAATGCTTAGAGAATGCGGGGGAACTTTTATGTTTGCTGAAGTTACATTATCTCTGCTCGGGGGCTTCCTCACGACAGTAAAGCTGTTTATACTGACACTGGTTTTTGCGCTGCCGCTGGGGCTGTTTATCAGCTTCGGATCCATGAGCAAGATAAAGGTAATCAATATACCGATCAATTTTCTGATCTGGATCGTACGCGGAACGCCGCTTCTGCTGCAGCTTCTGATCATCTATTACGGCCCCGGAATTATCCTGAAGAACAATGTATGGGGAGCCGGTGACGGAGGGAGATTTATCGCGGCGCTTGTTGCGTTTGTGATCAACTATGCCTGCTATTTTTCCGTGATTTACCGCGGCGGGATTCAGGCGATTCCGGTCGGTCAGTACGAGGCGGGCGAAGTGCTCGGCATGACCAAGGGGCAGATTTTTCGAAAAATTGTACTTTTACAGGTGATTAAACGAATTGTGCCTCCGATTTCGAACGAAATCATTACACTGGTCAAGGATACTTCTCTGGCAAGGGTCATTGCCGTTTACGAGGTGATCTGGGCCGGGCAGGCATACATTAAAAGTGCGGGCATCATCTGGCCGTTGTTCTATACAGGTGCGTTTTATCTGATCTTCAGCGCGCTGCTGACATGGCTGTTCCATTATATTGAGAAAAGACTCAGCTATTTCCGTTGAGACAGACGATACGGAGCCCGGCGCTTATGGGCGATGGATTCCGGCATTTCCGTTGATGTATTTGGTTGAATTTCGATAAAGGAGTGGCAGATAATGGCTCTACTGGAGGTTAGCAATATACAGAAAAACTTTGGGGACACCGAGGTTCTCAGAGACATCAGTTTTTCCATGGAAAAAGGACAGGCACTGTCGATCATCGGATCTTCCGGAAGCGGGAAAACCACCTTGCTGCGCTGCCTGAATTTCCTGGAAAAACCGGATAAGGGCAGGATTCAGATCCGGGACGAGGTCCTTTTCGACGGGGAACGTACGAAGAGGGATTCAGAGGAGGAGATCCGGAAGAAACGGCTTCATTTCGGGCTGGTATTTCAGTCCTTTAATCTGTTCCCGCAGTATACGGCGCTGGAAAATATCATGCTCGCGCCGAAGCTGGATGCGCAGGCACATCACAGAGCGGATAACGGAGAGATTGAGGCACGCGCGAAGGAGCTTCTGGCGCAGATGGGGCTGTCCAATCGGAAGGACAATTACCCGCATCAGCTATCGGGCGGACAGCAGCAGAGGGTGGCGATCGCGAGAGCGCTTGCCCTTCAGCCGGATATCCTCTGCTTTGATGAGCCGACATCCGCGCTGGATCCGGAGCTTACCGGTGAGGTACTCCGGGTAATTCGTGAGCTGGCAGATAATCACACGACGATGATCATTGTGACGCATGAGATGAAGTTCGCCCACGATGTCGCGGATCAGGTCATCTTCATGGACAACGGGATCATTCTGGAAAAAGGAAGCCCGGATGAGGTATTTGAGCATCCGACGCACGAGAGGACGAAGCAGTTTCTGGCCGGATACACCAATCCCCAGCAGTAAAACGACGGATAAAACTTTTAACAGCCAGTAATGCTCAGGCAAAGGTCCTGTAAAATCTCTGCCACTTCAGAGGAGGGTGAACAGTTACTGCGGTAACCGCGGCGGCGGAAGGCGTATATTCCGTGCTTGCGCAGGTTGCTTTTGAATTATGAATGCTTTATAATGATAGCGCAATTGTGCCCGGAATTTCCGGGGCCGGTTGCGCTGTTGCTTTTCACGGGACAGGGATGTGAGGGATCTGTTTTCAGAGATATCACATCAGGTGTTCTGAGGGAGGCTTCAGAGAATAAAGGAACCACTTACAGTCACGCGGAAGTGACAGGAAGGAAGCAGAATCTTATGAGCACAACAGACCGTTACAGCAGCCCGCTTTCCGAGCGTTATGCAAGCAAAGAGATGCAGTACATTTTTTCCCAGGACTTTAAGTTCTCTACCTGGAGAAGACTGTGGATCGCTCTGGCAGAGACAGAGAAAGAGCTCGGACTCCCGATTACCCAGGAACAGATCGATGAGATGAAGGAGCATGTCACGGATATCAACTATGATGTGGCAAGGGCGAGAGAGAAGGAAGTGCGTCACGACGTAATGTCTCATGTATATGCCTACGGTGTTCAGTGCCCGAAAGCAAAGGGCATCATCCATCTCGGTGCGACCTCCTGTTATGTCGGCGACAATACGGATATCATCATCATGAATGAGGCGTTGAAGCTGATTCGCAGAAAGCTCGTCAATGTAATCAGCGAGCTGGCCAAGTTTGCGGATAAGGAGAAAAATCAGCCCTGTCTTGCCTTCACGCATTTTCAGCCGGCACAGCCTACCACGCTTGGAAAACGCGCTACCCTGTGGCTGAATGAGTTTGTGATGGACCTGGAGGATCTGGAATATGTACAGGGCACCTTGAAGCTTCTGGGCTCCAAGGGAACCACAGGCACGCAGGCAAGCTTCCTGGAGCTGTTCAACGGCGATCAGGAGAAGTGCGACAAGCTGGATCCGATGATCGCGGAGAAGATGGGATTCTCCGCCTGCTATCCGGTGTCCGGTCAGACCTATTCCAGAAAGGTGGATACCCGGGTGTGCAACGTTCTGGCCGGCATCGCAGCCAGTGCGCACAAGTTTTCAAATGACATCCGTCTTCTGCAGCATCTGAAGGAGGTCGAGGAGCCCTTTGAGAAGAGCCAGATCGGATCGTCTGCGATGGCTTATAAGAGAAATCCGATGCGGGATGAGAGAATCGCATCGCTGTCCAGATATGTGATGATCGATGCATTGAATCCGGCGATGACATCCGCGGAGCAGTGGTTTGAGAGAACACTGGACGATTCCGCGAATAAGAGAATTTCGATTGCCGAGGGCTTCCTTGCGACGGACGGAATTCTGGATCTGATGATGAATGTGGTGGACGGACTCGTCGTGTATCCGAAGGTCATCGAGAAGCATCTGATGTCGGAGCTTCCGTTTATGGCGACCGAGAACATCATGATGGATGCGACAAAGGCCGGAGGAGACCGGCAGGAGCTTCACGAGAGAATCCGCGAGCTTTCTATGGAGGCGGGCAAAACGGTTAAGGTAGAGGGAAAGGACAATGATCTGCTCGAGCGGATCGCGAAGGATCCGACCTTCCATCTGTCTCTGGAGGATCTTCAGAAGTCGATGGATCCGAAAAAGTACGTGGGTCGCGCGCCGTATCAGGTAGATAAGTATTTAAACGAGGTCGTCTATCCGATTCTGGATGATAGAAAGGATCTGCTCGGCCTGAAGGCAGAGATCAACGTCTGAGATTTGATAAGGAGGACCAATCATGGTAAAAGCAGTCGTAGGAGCTAACTGGGGAGACGAAGGAAAGGGAAAGATCACCGATACCCTTGCAAACGAGGCGGATGTAGTTATTCGATTTCAGGGCGGAGCGAATGCAGGCCACACAATCGTAAACGAATATGGAAAGTTTGCACTCCACACCATGCCGTCAGGTGTATTTCATCAGAATATCATGAACATTATCGGAAACGGTATGGCTTTTGATATCGATAAATTTTTGAATGAGCTCGAAGATATTACATCAAAGGGAGTGCCGACACCACAGCTCATGGTCTCTGATCGTGTACAGGTTATGATGCCGTATCACGTGCAGTTTGATTCCCTGGAAGAGGCGAGACTTGCGGGAAAATCCTTCGGTTCCACAAAATCGGGAATCGCTCCGTTTTATTCTGATAAGTTTGCCAAGATCGGCTGGCAGATCAATGAGTTTTATCAGGACGATGACGTGTTGATGGAGAAGATCGACCGGATCGCGGATCAGAAGGACGTTCTTCTGGAAAACCTCTATCATACCGATCCGATTGACCGGAAGGGATTGCTGTCGTGGATCAAGGAGAGACGGGAGAGGGTGAAACCCTATCTGGGAAATGTCTCACTCTATCTGGACGGCGCGATCCGGGAAGGAAAGACCATTCTTCTCGAGGGTCAGCTGGGAACGATGAAGGATCCGGATCATGGCATCTATCCGATGGTGACCTCGTCCTCCCCGATTGCCGGATATGGGGCTATCGGAGCGGGAATTCCTCCGTATGAGATCAGGCAGATCGTTGTTGTGTCAAAGGCATATTCGTCTGCTGTTGGCGCCGGAGAATTTGTATCCGAGATCTTCGGAGATGAGGCGACAGCTCTCCGGAATCATGGCGGAGACGGCGGCGAATACGGAGCGACTACAGGACGTCCGAGGCGAGTGGGATGGTACGACTGCGTTGCCTCCAAATACGGGTGCAGACTTCAGGGATGCACGGATGTCGCGTTCACGGTGCTGGATGACCTCGGCTATCTCGATGAGATCCCGGTATGTGTGGCCTACGAGCTCGATGGAAAGGAAATCACGGAATTCCCAGTTACCAGAGACTTGAAGCGATGCAAGCCGGTGTATAAGGTGTTCAAGGGATGGAAATCCGACATCCGCGGTATCCGCCGTTTCGAGGATCTTCCGCAGGAGGCACAGGACTATGTGAACTTCATCGAGAGTCAGATCGGCTATCCGATCACGATGGTTTCAAACGGGCCGGGAAGAGATGATATCATTTACCGGAAGAGCAGCCTGAAGAAATAAGCATGGCCGGTAAGCGCTGATACGATACATGGTGACACTAACTGTATAAGCTACGGATTGCTCCGTGATTTGCACTCCCACAATCCTACAGGTATTCGCATTCCCGCGGTGTTTTACACCGCTCCATGCTCATACCTGTTGCCTTCGAAATCGCATCCGGCCTCTTACGCGCGCTTCGCGTGCGACGAGTCCTTCTGCGTTTTCGAAGAGCTTA
>OMUU01000153.1 GCA_900314295.1 uncultured Lachnospiraceae bacterium
CGCTCGCCGCACACGAATCCTTCGCATTCGGCTGCGGCTCACTGTTCGCGTAAATGAATCCCGGAAAGAGCAGCTTTCTTTCCGGGACTTTTTATATGCTTCTATTATCTTGTATTGCTTCTATCATCGAAACAGATATCCTGTAATCACCTGTCAGATCTTCATCGAAAGTCCGATCCGCTTCTTGTCGAGATCTACGCTGATGACCTTGACCTCCACGACATCTCCCACGGAGACCACGTCGAGCGGATGTTTAACGAACTTGTGATCGGACATCTCGGAGATGTGCACCAGACCGTCCTGGTGAACACCGATATCCACAAATGCGCCGAAATCAATGACATTCCGCACGGTTCCCTTGAGAACCATTCCGACCTTCAGATCTTCCATGCCGAGGACATCGCTTCGCAGGATCGGCTTCGGCATATCTTCACGGGGATCCCTTCCCGGCGCGTTCAACTCCTTTACGATATCCCGCAGTGTCGGCTCCCCGATTCCGAGCTTTTCCGCCATCGACGGATAGTCCTTTACAACCACCTTCTGTCCGGATTTCCGGGTCTGTCCGGCTCCGGTTACCGCTGCCGAGGCGAAGAGTTCTTCCTTGTCCAGGCCGAGCTCATCGACGAGTGCATCCGCAGCGCCGTAGCTTTCCGGATGAACGCCCGTATTGTCCAGAGGCTCACTGCCTCCCGAAATCCGCATGAAGCCCGCGCACTGCTCGAACGCTTTCGGACCGAGCTTCGGAACCTTCAGGAGCTCCCTGCGGCTGACGAAGCGGCCGTTCTGCTCACGAAACTCAACGATATTTTTTGCCAGCGTCTTGCTGACGCCGGACACATGCTCCAGAAGAGGAGCGGACGCAGTGTTCAGATCCACGCCCACGCGGTTTACGCAGTCCTCGACTACGCCGCCGAGCGCCTCTCCGAGCCGCTTCTGATTCATGTCATGCTGGTACTGTCCCACTCCGATCGCCTTCGGATCAATCTTGACAAGCTCCGCCAGCGGGTCCTGCACGCGTCTTGCCATGGAAGCAGCGCCTCTCTGCTCCACGTCAAAATTCGGAAACTCCTCCGCAGCAAGCTTGCTCGCAGAATATACGGAAGCGCCCGCCTCGTTCGTGATCATGTACTGCACCTTGCAGTCCGGAATCTCCTTCAGAAGATCCACGATGATCTGCTCGGATTCTCTGGACGCGGTTCCGTTCCCAAGAGAAATCAATGTGACATGATACTGGCGGATCCAGTTCTTGACCAGTTTCTTCGCCTCCTCGAGCTTGCGCTGATTCGGCTTCATGTTCGATGACGGCGGAACCGGGTATACGACCGCGGTATCCAGCACCTTTCCGGTCTCATCTACAACCGCAAGCTTGCAGCCGTGCGCGTATCCCGGGTCCCATCCAAGAACCACCTGCCCTGCGATCGGAGGCTGCATCAGAAGCTGTTCCAGGTTTTTGTCGAAGACCTTGATCGCACCGTCCTCCGCCTTTTCCGTCAGCTCGCTTCGGATCTCACGCTCAATCGCCGGACCGATCAGACGCTTGTAGCTGTCCTGCATGGCCGCGATCAGAACCGGCATCGTATACTGGTTGTTGTTTTTGATCAGTGTGTGGCCGATGAAGAGAATGATTTTTCTCACATCCACCTCGATGTGGACGGACAGGATGTTCTCCCTCTCCCCTCGGTTAATCGCAAGCACGCGATAACCCGTAATCTTCGACACCGGCTCCTGAAAATCATAATACATCTCGTAGACCGATTTTGCCTCCGGGTCCTTCGCCTGTGAGACAAGAATGCCGGTCTTTCTCGTGAAGTTACGGATACCGGTCCGGAAATCGGCGTTATCGGAAATCATCTCTGCGATGATATCGGAAGCACCCGCAACTGCCTCCGCCGCGGTTTTGACCCCTTTTTCCTCGCTGATAAAGGACTTTGCCTCTTCCTCGACCGGATGCGTGATCTTCTGCTCCAGGATAATCTGTGCCAGCGGCTCCAGGCCCTTCTCCTTCGCCACTACCGCACGCGTCCGGCGTTTCTGCTTGTACGGCCGGTAAATATCCTCAAGAGCGACCAGCGTTTCCGCACCGTCAATCGCCTTCGACAGCTCATCCGTCATTTTTCCCTGTTCTTCAATGGAAGAGCGTACCGCCGCCTTTCTGTCCTCCAGGTTTCTCAAATACCCCAGTCTCTCGCTCAGATTACGAATCTGCTCGTCATTCAGTTCTCCGTGCTTCTCCTTGCGGTACCGGGCGATAAAAGGGATCGTATTTCCCTCGTCAATCAGGCTAATCACCGCCTCCACCTGCCACGGCTCAATCTCCAGTTCCTTCGCAATCTGTTTTGCAATATCCATCGGTCCAATACTCCAATACTATTTTTCTCTGAATTACTTTACTAAAAAAAATCACAATCGGCAAGTCTTTCACCGGATTCCCTCTACCGCGATCCAGTTCTCTCCGTCCTTCGTGTGAATCGAGACATCGGAGAAGCCGGCGTTTCGGAACAGTGTCCGGTATTCCTCTGCCGTCGGAACTGTCATCTGATACCTTCGGATGTTCTCTTCCGCGCTTTCCGGAAGGTTACCGTTGTCGTAGATGTCCGCAATCAGCATGAAGTGACCGCCCTGCTTCAGGACACGCCTGACTTCCTTCAGACTCTCCTGCGGCTCCGGCCAGAAATAGAAGCTTTCTACTGTTGTAATCGTATCAAAGAATTCATCGTCAAAAGGAAGCTCCTCCACAGATGCCTGCAGCACGCACATTTTTCCGGCGGAGACATCTTCCTGATTCAGCTCCAGAGACTGATGCACGGACACCGCCGAATAGTCCACGCCAACCACATAACCGGCTCCTCTCACGGAAAGCCTGTGCAGGGTGGCGCCTCCCCCGCAGCCGATATCCATGACCACATCCTGCGCCCGGAATGTCAAAAAATCCAGGCCCCAGTTCGTCACAGCGTCATGGCTCTCGTTCATGCGGTGAAGCATCTGTGCCCCGGCCTTACCCGAAGGCTTGGCCGGATTGCCCTCCTCCGTAATTCTCTGCTCCTCTGTATTTTTTCCCTGATCCTCTCTGTATTGCTTATTGTCTTCCACTATCATTCACCTGACCTTCTCTGCATCGCTTATCATGTCCGTGTTTGCTCTTGATACATTCTGCAATCGCTTATGTTCTCCCGGACTCTCTGCTATCTACCAGCTTGTCTTATGCTCGTCCGTGACCTTGCCAGTCTCCTCATTTACCAGATAAAAGCCGAGCAGCTCTGTCTCGTAATCACCCGATGGATACACCTTCTCAAGCACGATCTCCCACTGCGTTTCTCCGCCTTCCTCCTTCTCTCCATTGTCATACAGCCCAAGCTCAAAGGGAACCGCACTCCCGTCCTTGTCCTCAGACCCGCTGTATATAACTGCATACATATCGCCCTTTGCATTCGCTGAAAACGTTAGATCGGAATCCGGATATTCTCCGGACTCACGCAAGTAAGTATATACCCTCTGCATCGCATTCTGCGCGCCAAAACCGTCATCTGTTTCCGCAGACGCGGTGCTGCTTTCCATGCTGTCCGATCCGCTCTCCGGATTCTGCTCATCTCCTCCGACCGGGTTTCCTGCTTCTACAGAGCTTCCCATGTCGCCTGCGCTGTCTGTTTCGATAGAACCTCCCATTTCATCTGAGCTTTCTGTATCATCCAATGCCGCAGCATCAGATTCCGCCGAAATGCCTGTGTCAGCTGCATTTTGATCATATCCTCCGGCTTCAGACCACTCCTCCATAAAAATCGGATCCATCGCCCGATAATAGTGCGTTCCTCCATAAACTCCGTCTACCGCAATGTAATCGTATTTTCTTCCCTTATTCGTATATGCATCCGGAATACCGCGCGCAATGATTCGCTCCTCTCCGAGAAAAAAGAGTTCAAACGTCACCATTCCCGCACACATGACCAGAAAAAATATCCACAAAATGCTGGCTGTGACCTGTCTTACCAGCCTTCCGCCTTTTGCCGGACCATGTTGTTTCTTCACGGCACGCAGAAAACGGTACAAAACCCAAATACCCAGCACCAAAACGAAAAGCCCTGCAAGCAGTCCCGCCACCATGTTGTAGTCCGGCTGCAGATGCCACCCCGCTCTCAGACAGCTTCGTGCCGCCGGATAAAACACACAGTGCGCAAGCATTGCCCCAAAAATAAGCGCTGGAAAACCAGCTGCCTTTGATTCTTCCCGCGCATTCGCAGCCGCCCTGACAACCTCCCCATAAAATGCTTCTCTGTCCTCACCATCTTGTCTGTTCTCTTCACACCGGTGAAACCAGGACCGAATGGTGTTCTCATCCGGAAATCTTCCGGTGCCTTCCTTTATCCCGATGAACCGGATATACCATGTCTCTGCCAGACTTCCAGCGGCACTCGGATTCACATTATCCTCAGACGGGCTCCCAGCGGCACTCGGATTCACATTATCTTCAGTCAGAAGACTGACTGCCATCTCCAGAAAGTCATATAGCTTCAGCTGCCTGACCGTAAGCGTTTCCGTATCAATTTCTCCCAGTGCCTGCTCCGCTGCATCGAGACGGTGCATATCCAGATCAAGACCGGCCATGGCAAGGAGAACTTCTGCCCTGCTTTTCTTGCTGCGTTTGAAGAGATATCGATAACGGTATAACAGAAAATCATGTCTGCCTTCGGCCGGAAGTGCACGTGACAGACGCACAAACAGGTTGTTGACAAAGACAAGCAATCCGCCGATCAGAATCAATACTGCCAGAAACATCCATAGAATTCCGCCGAACGTCACGATTCCCGGAGCCAAAAGCTTCCAGATCATAAAGAACCCAAGAACCAGCCACAGTACAGGCATGCAGGCAAACGACAGAATCCTGCACACCACAGCCAGCCTTTTCCCCTGCGGATTCCATTCATACACACGGTTGTTGTCCGACCCATTGGCATACGGATTTCCTCTGCTATCTCTGTCCTCCCGATTCATGCCTTCCTCCTTTCCGAGCTGCATCCCTTGCTGCTCGTTTTATCTCGTTCCTTCTATCTACCTATTGCGCTTTTTTATTCCCTGTAATCCTTGTCTGTAATCCTTGTTTGTCTTCCTATCTTCGCACTATTCGATCCATAACGTCAAGTGAGACTGCACTCAAAAATCCCAGATATCAGTCTCCGTGGAGGAATTCTGATACCTGGGACCTTTGTTATGTTTTTACTCTTATCAAGGCTTCTTCTTGTTCCATCACCTCAGGATAACCAGCCCTGCAGCGAACGAAACAAAATTTGCCACAAAAGAATAGAGGAAGGGACGTACTTTATGATTTTCCTTACTTGCTTTTTCCAGCAAGAGGAGATATAGAAATCCCTCTGCTATTGTGATAATTACTTCACCGTGTATGATTTTCTCAAAAAGCAGATCATCCGGGTGTGAGAGTTGCAACTGATAGATGTATACACCAAGGGATAATGCTGTCTGTGTCGCAAAATTCACCGCAATGACGAACAGCCATTGCTTTTTCTTCCAATACTTAAAGCACAGTGCGATCCCCCACTCAATCACAATCGTAAGCAGAAGCCGTTTAAAATATCCCTGCCAGTCAAAGGTACTATGGACACGGACCGATGCATCTGCCTCATCCACATCCACAGTGAACTCACGGGAAAGTCCATACGCAGTCACAATCTCAGATTCCATATACCGTCCGGAATCCGGATCGTACAGCAGAACCTTGAATTCCTCCGGCGGAAAATAATTCCATCTAAACACGGGATGTTCAGAATCAATGATATCGTATGTGCCCAGAAAATAATAACTGTCTTCATACGTGTTCAGAGAATCCCAGACGGATTCCTCAATCTGCTTTCCTGAATACAATGTGGAATCCAATCCATACCCGTTCGGATCATATTCCTCCCGTTTCTCCCAAGGCCCCAATCCTTTCTCCGATGAAAGCAACGTGACAACCCAACTCTGGTGAACGTCCCGGAACGTGAGCATCAGATTCGCCTTCGGAAAACTGTCGGCTGTAACATCTCTACAGGAAAATATCAGAACAAGAATAATACAGGGAAGAAAAAAAGATTTTATTAACCTCTTACCCATATCTTGTACCCCTTTATTCCGCCATAATATGAATATTTTACAAATCTTCCATGATTGTTCCATCCATCCATAACAAGAAGATATTGAGTCCCAGACGTACTATTTGCATAACCAATAGCAAAAACATCATGCATGTTTCTTGCCCAACTATTGTCATCAAACCTAAGCATCAAATGAATCGGGCAACCCAACATCATTCTCATCTTCACAAGTATTTCTCCTTTCCATACACCAATACCTTCGAATAACAATGACCATTATTTATATACATATACTATCATATTTTCTTGATTATTTCATCCATAATTTTCTATCATTTCTTCATTGTCCATATTATTTCAAGTATTATTGAGCTTATATACCCATATTTCATCGATAATATAAGCAAAAAGGCGTCGTCTTGTAAAGACATGTTGAAATACCATTATTTCACAGACTTCAGTTCTTCCATATATTTCTCAGATCATCACCACATTGTACTGCCGGTTCGTAATCATCAGTGCCAGGCATTCTTCATCGTCGGTCCGGAACCGTTCATTGACATAGCGCGGCGGAAACCAGATGAAATCTCCCTTCGTGCACACGCCGAAGGACGTCAGCAGTCTGCCCCGGATGATGTAGAGCCCGTACGCGCAGGTATACCGGTGAGCAGGCCTTTCAAAATCCGCCGGAAAACGGACATACTCCACCGTCATTCCGGTCTCGTGATCGATGAGCAGCGGCTTCGCATAGAACCGGCTGCCGATCGGTTCCTCTTTTTCGCACCAGATCTCGCTGTCAAAAGCAGGAAAAATTCTCAGCTGGTTTTCTTTCTTCTCAAGTTCCCGAATCACGCGTTCCTTATGAGATTCTTCATCGCTCAGAAACCGGATATCAAACGGTCGGTTCGCCACAAACAGAAAATGACAGTCGCCTCCGGGCGCTGCGCCGTGCCCGCACGGATAGCCTGCCGGATTCCAGATAAACGTCTCAGGCTTGTAGACCGCCTCCCCCATCTGCAAAGCTCCGTCAATCACATAGATTCCGTGCGCGCAGTTGTGCCTGTGATCCGGCTTCCAGTACCCTTCCGGGTAATGGGAAAACCACAGCACTGCTCCGTTCAAAGGATCATTGATCATCGGCTTATACTCTGACTTGCAGCTTTCTCTTTCATCATGAACCATCCAACCGTCTCTGTCATACACGTTAAAAACCTTCGGTGATAATAATTGCATCGTTCTTCGCGCCATAATATTTTTTCTTCCCCTTGTATACCCACCTGTCGGCAGCCCTTTATAAACGGTTCCCCACCCGCAGCTCGCTCTGTTCTTCGTAACGGTTCCTCGCCCGCAGCTCGCTCTGTTCTTCGTAGCGGTTCCCCCGCCCGCAGCTCGCTCTGTTTTTTGTAACAGTCCCTCACCTGCGGTACAGTCTGTTATTATCATTAGTATAAAACTCTCTCTAACTCATTACAATCCGAAGCTACCCTGGAAATCTTTATATGTTGTCCATACTCACCCATCCCGAATCGCTGCAGCGCTGTGAAAGCCCTGCCCGCCCGGTATGACCCAAACAACAATCGTGACAACAACCCTGTTCGCTAAGTGTTTCACATTTTTTTCACAATTGTATGCACAAAAGAACACATATTTTTTTTACTCTTTTTCTAAGTGTGAAAATTGGCCTGTCTTCTCCCACGGGGGACAGCCGCCTCACGCAAACTTGATAATATGAAGGGAGTTACGAGATGATTGAAGTTGAACATCTGACGCGGCGCTTCGGCGATCACATTGCGGTAAATGACCTGAGCTTCACAGCGGAAAAAGGCACCATCTACGGCTTTCTAGGTCCGAACGGCGCGGGAAAATCCACGACCATGAATATGATGACCGGTTATCTGGCACCATCGTCCGGAACGGTCAAAATCGACGGTTTTGACATTCTGAAGCAGCCGGAGGATGCCAAAAAGAGAATCGGCTACCTGCCGGAGATTCCCCCGGTCTATCCGGATATGACGGTAAAGGAGTATCTTTTCTTTGCGGCTGAGCTGAAGGAGGTACCCAAGGCAGACCGCGCGGCCGCCGTCGAGAATGCCATGCAGAAGACGGGTACGAAGGGCATGCAGGATCGCCTGATCAAAAATCTGTCAAAGGGATATAAGCAGCGTGTGGGCCTGGCGCAGGCCATTATCAACGATCCCGAAATCATCATTCTGGACGAGCCGACCGTCGGTCTGGACCCCGAACAGCAGAAGGAGATGTTCGACTACGTCAGAACGCTCCGAGAGGATCATATCATCATTTTGAGCTCTCATATTCTGTCTGATGTCAGCAGCCTCTGCGATTATGTGTGGATCATCAGCAAGGGACAGCTCGTCGCCAGTGACAAGCCGGAGAACCTGCGCACTGCCATGAGTCACAAGCAGGAGATTATCATCGACGTTCTCGGTGACAATGAACAGACCCTCGGCGACGCTCTCCGCCGCATCGATCTGGTGTCCGGCGTGAATGTCTCCGTTGCAAAGGATCCCGGAAAGGGCGCACCACTCCAGCTTCATGCGGTCATTCACTCCGAGCAGGATCTGGACGTCCGTCCCGCCATCTCCCAGGCAGTTTTCGGCGCGGGCATGTACTTCCTGTCCATGAACCGCAGTGAGCGCTCCCTGGAAGATGTCTTCCTTTCTCTTACCAACGATGACAGTCCTCGCTCATCCGGAGAAAACGCCAAAACCGGCAAAAAAACGGCGGAAACTGCACCCGCAGAATCCCGAACGGATTCAAAACAGACAGAAGCCAGTCAAACAAATTCCGATAACGTCAATTCGGAGCACGATGATTCTGACCGTAAAGCTTCTGAGCACATGGCTTCTGAGCATAAGGAGGTGTCGGACTGATGAAGGCAATTGCAAAGAAGGATTTTCAATCGAATTTCCATTCCGTAACGGGCTGGCTTTTTATCGCTGTATTCTGGGCCTTCCTGTCATTTTTTGTTTCCAATTATAACTTTCTGAGCTTAAGCTCGGACATCACAAGCGCTGTAAGCACCGTTGAGATTATTTTTCTCATTCTGATGCCGATTCTCTGTATGCGGTCTTTCTCCGAGGAACAGCGCCAGCGGACCGACCAGATCCTCTTTACCGCTCCGGTATCGGTGGGACAGGTTGTATTTCAGAAGTTCCTGGCTCTTGCCGAGATCTACACGATTCCCGTTCTGATGACCTGCGTTTACCCGCTGATCCTGTCGGCATTCGGAAATGTTTCTTTCGGATCGGATTATATCGCCATCCTCGGTATGTGGCTCTATGGACTCGCCTGCATCGCGATCTGTGTTTTTGCCTCCTCCCTTACGGAAAATCCGATCATTGCGGCCGTTCTGTCCTTCCTCTTCCTCTTTGTGATGTACCTGATTCCGACTATCAAGAACATGGTCTCTTCCAATACCGTGCTCACAAAGTTCCTGTCAGCCATCAACGTCCGGGGACAGTTTGAGAACTTCCTTTCCGGAAGCCTGAACATCACCGCGATTATCTATATGGCGACCGTCATCTTCCTCTTCCTGTTCCTGACCACGCAGATCATCCAGAAGAGAAGATATTCGATTTCGAAAAAAACGATCTCCTTCGGAGCATACAGCTCGGTTATGATCGTCGTTGTACTCGCCATCACTGCGGTGGTGAACCTTGCAGCCACAAAGCTTCCGGATTCTGTGCAGAATATTGACGTCACCTCCAGCCGCCTCTACTCTCTGACCGATGACACGAAAAAAATCGTCTCGGGTCTGACGGATGATGTGAACATCTATGTTCTGGACACGGAAAGTGCATCAGACAAGACCTTGAACAAAACTCTGAAGAGCTATGAGGCACTGTCCGGGCATATAAAGGTAAGCTACGTCAACCCGGCTGAGGACCCGACCTTTATCCAGAAGTACACCGATGACTCTTCGAATGTCTATATGAATTCCCTGATTGTCACCTGCGGCGACAAGAGCAAGATTGTCAATTTCAGTGATATCTACGAGACCTCCATGGACTACACCACGTACTCGCAGAAGACCACCGGATACGACGGAGAAGGACAGATCACCTCTGCCATCAGCTATGTCACAGGCGACACCAATCCTGTCATCTATACCCTGACCGGCCACAACGAAACCGCTCTTTCCGCCACCTTCAAGGATTCCGTAAGCAAGATGAACATCGATGTGAAGGATCTGGATTTCATGCAGAATGACAATGTTCCGGACGACGCGCAGGCCGTCATCATCAACGCGCCGACCTCCGATCTGTCCTCTGACGATCTCAAGAAGCTGGAGAATTACTTCGATAAAGGCGGAAATGTCATCGCGGTCACAAATTATGAGGCGACCGGCGATATGACCAATTACAAATCGCTTCTCTCCTACTTCGGAATCACGCTGAACGACGGCATCGTGCTGGACAGCGACAGCAGCCGCTATTACCAGTATCCTTCTTACCTTCTTCCGAATGTTCAGAGCGATGACATCACCTCCGGCATCACAAACGGATATGTCATTGTGCCGTTCTCGCAGGAGCTCACCTATGACAGCTCCAATACACAGGTCGCATACACACCGCTCCTTGAAACTTCAGAGAGTGCATATGTGCACAGCAGCGTCAAAAACGCATCAGATATGGAACAGACCGACAGCGATCAGCTCGCCGCAAGGATCGTCGGACTGAAGGCGGTGAAGACGATCAGCAGCTCATCGGCCTCGGAAAGTGTAACCAGCACTTCCTCTACCGCAGACAGCAATACAGCAACTGTCACCTCCACGGCTGTCGTATATACGTCACCGTTTATTTTCAACGATAACGCAAACCAGATGGTTTCCGGCTCCAACCTGTCGCTCTTCAGCGGCTCGATTGGTGCAGTGACCTCCGACAAGACAACGATTTCGATCCCGTCCAAGTCCCTGGACAATACAACCATTACCATGGCGACACGCACGGCAGTCATCCTCACCATCCTGTTTGTTATCCTCATCCCGGTCGCTCTTCTGGTATGCGGTATCGCAATCTGGGTAATCCGCAGGAAGAGATAACCCGAATGCATGCACAATTGCCGCATAAAATAGTTCACGGGAATTACAGAAATTTTTTCATTCATACCCTGTTGATCTCCCAGTGGGAGAAATTCGGAACATGACACGATATAGCGGCAACTTAAGCGAACAAAACAACAGGAATGGAACATTAGAAAAGAACGGAAAAGGCAAAATGAAAAAACAGAAAATTCAGCTTATCATACTTCTGGTCATTCTGGGCTGCGCCATCGGCGCCTATTTCGCCGCAAAGGCATACAGTGCTCATAAAGAAGCCAGTGAAAAGAGTACCACCTATACCGCACTTTCCCTCTCGGACGACGACATCTCCGGAATTCAGAATATAACCGCGACCAATGACGCCGGCGGATTCAATGTCAATCATGACAGTAAAGCCGACACCTGGAGCTTTGCAGACTTCCCGGATGAAAAAGTGGACACCACACAGATCAAGACCATGACCGATGCGCTTTCAAAGCTCACCTCAGACAACGAAATAAAAGATGTAACAGATTTCACCCAGTATGGCCTGGACAAGCCGGCCATGACGGTCACCATCACCCTCCAGGACGGGTCCACGCATAAGCTTGAAGTCGGCAATTACAACAGCCAGATCTCCGAGTACTATCTGCGTGTCGACGATGCGAGTACGGTCTACACGATATCCTCTACGATCTACAGTGATTTTAACGTGACGACCTCGAACCTTGTGGCGACCAGCTCTTCTTCCTCGAGTGAAGAAACACCCACCGAAGCCGTTTCCGGATCATCTGTAACCGGATCATCTGTAAGCGCCTCCTCGTCTGCGTCCTAAACGAGCCGACAGCAGAAACCAACCGGAATGTACCGTTCAAAGTACAGGCCTTTTCAGTCTCACAAACGGCCCTCAAAGAAAAGACTGTCTGAGAAGGGCTCTCTGAAAAGACTCTCTAAGAAAGGATTTCAGAAAAAGGCTCTCTGAAGAAGGCGAAGCTCCCGACATACCCGCAATTCAGCGGATACCGGGAGCTTTTCCGCTTTTCCATTGGATTTTCACCCTGTGTTCACTTTTTCTTCACGTTTGTTTTCTATCATTTAATTAATCGATGTAACCGACATACTATTGATATTGACATACAGGGATGCACGAAACGCATCCGCTCGAAGGGAGACATGAATCATGAATGATGACCAGAACAATAATGAGATGAATCCGAACACTCAGAGTAATAATGACGTGAATCAGAATAATGACTCCACGAATCAGAACAACAATACTTTCAATCAAAACAATAGCGGAACAAACGGGAACAATTCCTGGGGGAATCCGGATGCAAACCAGAACACAAACACTTCCTCCGGAAACTACAATCCCTGGAGCAATAACGGAAACGGAAACCCTTACGTTCGAAACGGCAACAGTTCCTGGAACAATAATGCCAATAATAACAATTCCGCAGGTAACGGTCCCTGGAGCAATAGCGCGAACAACGGCAATTCCGCTGGCAATGGCCCCTGGAACAATAATGGGAATTACAATGGTTCCTGGAATCAAAATATGTACGGCAATGGCAGTCACAAACATCACAGCGAAATCGGAAAGAAAATCGGCTTCACGGTTCTCACCGGAGCAATCGCCGGTGTTGTAGCCGCGGGAGTCCTGTCCTTGACAATCCCGTCTGTCATTAACAGCTCCATGAATAAAGCTGCTTCCAGAATTGAGAAGAACATTGAATCAGACATTTCCGACAGCCTCCCCGATTTCAGTCAGGGCAACGGAGGATTCCAGTTCCCCGGTGGAAACGGCAACGGAAATTCCGGAAACAATAACGGCAACGATTCTGACAGCGGTAATTCAAACGGAAGCGGCAACGATTCCGACAACGGCAAATCAAACGGAAGCGGCAATTCTGATCAGAACAGCGTTGGCAGCAGTTCCGAAGACTCTTCCTCGGTAAATGAAAACGCCGGGTTCCTCGGAATTACCTGCGCGGATATCGATTCTCTGACAGATGTCGATACCTCCGGATACCCGGAAGGTGTATATGTCAAGACCGTTCTCTCCGGCAGCCCCGCGTCTCTCGCCGGCCTTAAAGAGGGTGATATCATCACAGCTGTTGACGGTAAATCTGTCACCTCCTACGATGAATTGAAGACCATCATCTCCGGTCATTCCTCCGGCGACAAGATCAAGCTCACAATCGAGCGTCAGGACGGCAGCGACTGGAAGACCTCCACACACGACGCCACGCTCATTTCCTACGCCGAGGCGCAGGGCAACTAAGCCATAAATTGAATATTGGTGGCTTACATCACAGAAGCGGGAGCACGCGGTATTTCACCGGCGTGCTCACGCCCCTGTTAAATATATAAATTTGTACGAAGTACCCAATTTGTGCTGCACAGTCTCAGATGTTTTCTGTGATCGGATCATGCTGCACAGTCTGAGACATTGCGATGTTTCTGCGAGCAAACCTGCTTACAGTCCCATTGCAAGTGCTTCCTTGATGGACTCCTCGAATATCTCAAGTCCTCTCTCTGTCTGCTCGTCTGTCATTACGAGCGGTGCCAGGAAACGAACGATGTTGCTTGCGGTTCCTGCATTCTCGATCAGAAGTCCCTTCTGAAGTGCGCACTGAATCAGGTTTGCGGTGAACTTGGTAGCCGGCTCCTTTGTCTCCGGATCTCTTACGAACTCGATACCGATCATTGCGCCGAGTCCGCGGACATCACCGATTACCGGATATTTCTTCTGAAGCTCTTTGTATCTTCCCATCACCATCTCGCCGATATGTCTTGCCTTTGCCGGGAAGTCATCTCTGAGATAGATCTCCATAACCTTGTTGCCTGCAGCCACGGAAACCGGGTTGCCACAGTATGTGCCGCCGATGGTTCCCGCCGGAACGGCATCCATGATCTCTGCTCTGGCAGTGATCGCACTGAGCGGCATACCTGCTGCGATCGATTTTGCGGTTGTAACGATATCCGGAGCAGCTCCTGCCTCAGCCCAGTACTCCGATGCAAAATATTTACCGGTACGGCAGTTTCCGCACTGAACCTCATCGGCAATCAGGAGAATTCCGTTGTCATCGCAGATCTTGCGGACTGCTTTAACCCATTCAATCGGAGCCGGGATGAATCCGCCCTCGCCCTGGAGAGGCTCAACGATCATGCATGCAACCTCATTTGCCGGGATTCCCTCGTCGAATACCTTTTTCAATCCGTTCAGATAGTACTGGATGGCTTCCTCTTCGCTGTATCCCTTCGGTGCACGATACAGATACGGATACGGTGCACGATAGATCTCGGCCGGGAACGGTCCCATGCCCTGTGCAAATGCTTTCTTCGCGGTCAGTGCCATCGTCAGGTTGGTACGTCCGTGGAATGCGCCGGTGAAGCAGATCACGCCTCCGCGGTGAGTATAGGATTTTGCGACCTTGATTGCATTCTCATCGCACTCTGCGCCGGAGTTTGCGAAGTAGGTCTTCTTTACATCGCCACGGCAGGGAATCAGCTTGTTCAGTCCCTCTGCCAGCTTTACATATCCTTCATGACAGATTACGTTGAAAATCGTATGGAAATATTTCTCGGACTGTTCCTTAACAGCCTCAATAACTTCCGGATGAGAGTAACCGATATTCAGAACACCGACGCCGCCGATCCAGTCAAGGAACTCATTTCCGTCAACGTCCTTTACGATTGGACCTGCGCCGCGCTCGATAACGACCGGATAAGTCTGTCCACACAGAGCCTTCGGAACTGCCGCGTCTCTTCTATCCAGAATCTCCTTTGCTTTCGGTCCCGGAACCTGTCCTGTTACAATCTTCGGTAAATCTTCTGCTAATGCCATTGTCTTTTCCTCCTGTACAAAAAAATATTTAACATTTATATATCTGGTATGGATCACGGGCGGCCCGTGTCCGTGCCTTCATGAAATAACGAAACAGATGTCCCGGTCTTCTGCGGCCTTCTTCTCACCGCTCACGCGTATACACATTCAGGAGTCCTCTACAACTCGAGAATGAGACCGATGTGTCCCACTGTTTCTGGGTATATGCACTCAGGCTGTGCGGGCAAGATTCAAAGATTCTCCCTGCAGTGCTTTCCGGTAAAGCTCCGCAACATCCTCCTTGGAAAGTTCCGTCGGATTATTGGCAAGGTTTGCCGCAGATACCTTAAAGCAATTCTCTGTCAGCCAGGGGATATCGCCCTCTGTGACTCCGAGATCTTCCAGCGTGATGTCCAGATCAAGCTCCCGGAGCAGGCTGCGCACCTTCTCTGCACAATCCTCTGCCGTAAATCCTCCGAGCATTCTCGAAAGCTTTCCGTATTTGAAGCGGTTTCCTTCCCAGGAAGCGGCAATTGCGTAAGGTGTGATCGCCGCAAGCCCCTTACCATGCGTTACATTTTTCAAACCACTGACCGGATGTTCCATGGCATGTGCAAGCGTCACTCCCGCCGTGTTGATGACCATTCCGCCGATGGTGCTGGCGATGGACATCGCCTCCCATGCCTCTTTGCTTTCCTTTCCCTGATACAGATCAACCAGATTTCCGACAATCAGCGGAATCGCATACATACAGAGCGCATCGGTGAAAGGCTGTGCCTTTCTGGCTGTATAGGCCTCCATGCAGTGACACAGAGCGTCAAATCCGACAGAAGCAAGCACCTTCTTCGGCATCGTCATCATATTCTCCGGATCCACAATCGATGCCTTCGCAACGATAGCCGGGCAACGGAGAGACTTCTTGTCGCCATTCTCCGGATTTGTCAGTACCGCAAAACCGTTTCCTTCGGATCCTGTTCCGCATGTTGTCGGAATCAATACCAGTGGCAGTGCCTGATCGCTGGACTTCCGATTATAGATATAATCATCAACATCGCCGTCATTGACCGCCATGAACGCCATTCCCTTGGCCGCGTCCATGATGCTTCCTCCGCCGATGCCGACTACCACATCACAGCCTTCCTTCTTCGCCAGATCCGCACCCTCCTGGGCCGTTGTGGTGAGCGGGTTCGCAGTAACCTTGTCATACAAAACCGTCTCCAGTCCTGCCTCATGCAGGCTCTCCCTGACTCTGTCAAGCAATCCCGATTTCTTCGCACTGGAACGGCCGGTGACGATCAGTGCCTTCCTTCCGTATTTCTTTGCCAGTGCTCCGGCTTCCTTTGTTTTTCCATATCCGAATACCAGATTGACCGGAAGGAAATACTGGAAAGAATCCGGAATCGCCGATGCATCTCTGAGCGCCGCCGCTCCGACCGCATTCACTGCCTTCGCTCTTGCAAAATCCGGAGATACTGTCTTCGCCGCAGCTGCCGCAGCAGGCGCTTCGCCCGCCTCCGCCGCCGCAATTCCGGCTGCCGCCTGACGTTCTCTCGCCGCCTCGGCATCCAGCTCATCATTCGCCACATCGACGAGCGTTCCGAACTTCTCCCCATACTTCACCTTGCATACGACATAGAGCACGCCTCCGAAAGCTCCCCAGCCTCCGGCGATCGCCCACTCGGGAAGAGAAAGGGTAGCCCCGGTTCCCGGCAGGATGTACATCAGAACCATAAATCCGGAAAGAACAATCGCGAAAAATCCAACGACCTTATAATGCTTTACCTTATACGGTCTCGGCATATCCGGAGCCTTCTTCCGAAGGATCACGAATGACATCGCAACCATGCAGTAAGCAAGACAGCATGCAAGGTTTCCCGCATCAACGATCCAGACAAGCATCTTTCTTCCGGCGAACGGTGCCAGACAGCTGAGCGCCCCGATCAGAACCAGAGAGGTAATCGGTGTCTTATATTTCTCATGAAGCTTTCCAAAAAACTTCGGAATCATATAGGACTCCGCCATGGAATACATCGCACGGCTTCCGCCGATCAGGAAGGAGTTCCAGCTCGTGACGATGCCGCACATGCCGCCTACAATCAGTACCTTCGCCATCACCGATGTCTTGAACGCCGCAGCCATCGCGTCCGCGGTCACCAGTCCGGAACCGCTGGAAGCGGAGGCGGCAATCGCATCCGAATTCATCACATAGCCTACTGCAAAAATAACCAGGGCATAGAAAGCAACCGCGAGGACGATAGAAAGCAGAAGCATCTTCGCTATTTTTTTCAGCGGAACATTGATCTCCTCCGCCGCCTGCGGGATGACGTCAAAACCAATGAAATAAAAGGGACTCATCATTGCCACGCGCAGGACGTTCCTTGCGATTCCGCTACCGGAACCTACGAACATCTGGCCTTCCAGATTGCTCGGGCTTCCCGTAATCACCGATGCAACGATCAGAAGAATTCCCGCCGCCCCGATGATAATGGTGAGGATCGTCTGAAGGATCGCGGCCGTCTTCGCTCCCCGGATGTTGATGTAGGTAATGAAGATAGACATGGCTACCGCAACCGCAAGCCAGGACGCATATACCTTGAACCCTGCGATCGTATACAGATATCCCTTCAGAAATCCGGGATAAATGTAGGTGATGATCGTCGGAAGCGCGCAGGCCTCAAAGCATACCACACTGACGTATCCGAGAATGATCGCCCAGCTGCAGACGAAGGATCCATTTGCGCCCATCGCCTTGAAGCTGAATACATGCTCGCCGCCGCACTCCGGCATCGCCGGCGTCAGCTCCGCATAGGTCAATCCGATGAAAAATATCATCACGCCACCGAGAATAAATCCGAGCACAGCGCCAAGCACGCCGCCTCTCTCGATCCAGTCGCCGGTAGATACTACCCAGCCCCAGCCGATCATCGCTCCGAATGCAATGACCAGGATATCCCAGGCACTGAAAACCTTGGTAAATTCCGATTCCTTTTTGTTTTCCATGCTTGCCTCCCTCACTCTCCCGAATGTCTTACGAATTAATGCCTCTATTCCGACGAGATAAAACACGCTGCACGAGTTTTTTCTCGCTATCGCGACGCTCGCCGCACACGAATCCTTTGCATTCGGCTGCGGCTGCCTCTTCGCGTAAACACCAAAGGCGCCCAGACAGAATCTTTCATCTGTCCGGACGCCCTTGTCCCTCTTCCAATATCTTCATTGAGCAATACTGCATGCGGCCTGTTCCGCCCTCTTTTATTCATGAAGCATTTCGATGAACATCAAAAGATATTTTGCGGTACCCTCCCAGCCGAGCTTGCTGCTGTCGATCATCAGATCTCTTCCCCGTCTGTCACCTCTGTATGTTCCGGTGATGTACTTATGCCTCGAATGATTCATCTCATCGTAATAATCAATGGAGGCTTCCGCCTTGTCTCTCGAAATATGATCCTGTTCCATGATCGAATCGATTCTCACATTTTTCGGCGCATAGATAAAGAAATTCAGGACATCGTCCCTGTCCTTCAGGATGTAGTTTGCGCTCCGCCCGATGATCACACACGAGGATTTCTCGGCCATATTGTGAAGGACCTCATACTGTGTATAAATCACACGGTTGGTAAGGTTCGCGTATCTCGGCCCCAGGCTCGTCTCAAAGCTGTACTTTACATTCGCCTTGGTATCCGCCTCCTTGACCAGCTCCTTATCCACTCCGAGCTGATCTACAACCTTATCGATCAGATCCCGGTCATAATACTCAATGTTCAGAGCATCTGCAAGCATCCTGCCGATCTGGGGACCGCCGGCACCATATTCACATCCTATCGTGACAACCAAATGGCTCATACAGCCGCCTCCTCATCCTGTTATTCATTCGCGGTCAAATCTTCAGATCTCTCAGATATTAACCTTATAATTATCAGACATATCATATCCTGGTGAATAATTAATATTAAGCATAATTCTGAAAAAAAGATAAAGAAAAAGCGCCCTGCACATGACATTGTCACATGCAAGACGCCATTGTCTTTCTTTTCGCACTTGATTTATCTGACATTGAGTAGGATAGCACGTAAAGATGCGGATCACAATAATTAATTCTAAGTAGATTCTGTCCTGCCTTGATACTTGTTACTGTTCACTCACAACTATGTACGGCAAGGATTTTACAGTCCTGTTGCCATTCGCAAACTGGCTGTAACAAAGTTTTATCCTGTTTTTTGAGCTGCGGAACTCCTCAGGCGCAAGCGCCTTCGTCAGACAGTCCTCGCAATCCACTTCTTGAAGAATTCACGGATAAAACTTTTAACAGCCAGT